>CBFGZZ010000203.1:0-15640 GCA_965653385.1 uncultured Streptomyces sp.
TGCTCGTCGTACGCAAGATCGGGGCGCCGTTCCACGAGGAGTTCGGGGTGGGGGCGCTCGCGGGCGACGACCCTCCGCTGTTCGACGAGCAGACGCTGTACCGGCTGGGGCTCAGCGAGGCCGACCTGGCGCCGGTGGTGGAGCGGGAACGCAGGGAGCTGCGGCGGCGCGAGGAACGCTATCGGCAGGGCCGGCCCGCGCCGCGCCTGCGCGACCGTACGGCCGTCGTCGTCGACGACGGCGTCGCCACCGGCTCGACAGCACGCGTCGCCCTGCGCGCCGTACGCAACCAGGGACCCGGGCGTCTGGTCCTGGCCGTACCGGTGTGCGCACCGGAGGCGGCCGCGGAACTGCGGCTGATCGTCGACGAGTTCGTCTGTCTGCACCAGCCGAGGCTGTTCAGCGCGGTGGGGGAGTGGTACGAGGACTTCGGCCAGCTGACGGATGCCGATGTGCTGGAGGCCTTGCGGGGTGGGGAAGGGGCGCGCTGAGGTCTGGTTCAGGGGGCGGCGTGGGTGGCGGTCTTCCGCAGGGCGAGTGTGCCGTCCGGGTCCAGGCGGACGTGGGCGCCGTGGCTGACGCGGTCGAGGGTCGTGCGCAGCCAGGCGCGGTCCTCGGGCGGGGCGGGCTCCAGGCGCATACGGCGGGCGAGCAGGGGGACCATGCGCAGGTCGGCGAGTTCGCCCGTATCGGCCGCCAGCGTCACGAAGTAGGCGACGCGGAGGTCGTCGCGGTACTGCTCGTAGCCGGGGATGCCCTCGTAGTCGTCGATGAAGTCGCCGCAGCCGTGCAGGATCAGCCGGTCCCGGTGGACCTCGACGGGGCGGGGGTGGTGCGAGGAGTGGCCGTGGACGACGTCGGCGCCGCCGTCCACCAGGGCGTGCGCGAAGCGGCGCTGGTCACGGGGGACGAGGTAGCCCCAGTTGGAACCCCAGTGCACGGACACGACCGCGAGGTCGCCGGACCGCTTCGCCTGCCGGATGTGCCGGACCACGGCGGCGGCCGTGGCGGGCGTCGGCTCGGGCAGGTAGGCGACACCGGGCAGATCCGCCGTCGCCGCCCAGCTCGCGGGGACGCCGCTGGTGCCGGCGCCGAGGGCGAACACGAGCACGCGGCCGCCGTGCCGGAGCGGGAGTGGCACGGGGGCGTACGCCTCCTCGGCGTCGCGCCCCGCGCCCGCCGTCCGCATGCCCGCTCCGTGCAGCACGTCGAGGGTCTCCTCCAGGCCCGCGACGCCGAAGTCCCGCACATGGTTGTTGGCCAGCACGCAGACATCCGGGCGGGCCACCCCGAGGGCGGGCAGATTGGCCGGATGCATGCGGTAGTGGACCGCCTTGCCGGGCTCGAAGGCGTCGCTGCGCGTGATGGACGTCTCCAGATTGACGATCCGCACGTCCGGGCCGACCGACTCCAGCAACGGCAGCGCCTCGCCCCACGGCCAGGACGGGTCGACGGGCGCCGGGATCGATCCGCTGACCGCCTCCGCCATGCTCACGTAGGACCGGGCGTCCGTGACGTACCCCTCCCGCAGCTCCGGCTTCCCGGGCCGGGCCAGGATCTGGTCGACGCCGCGTCCCAGCATCACGTCACCGCAGACGAACAGCGTGACCGTGCCGCCGTTCATGTCTCCACCGTACGGGCTGGGCCGGGCGAGGGCGTACGCCCGGGGCGTCGAGACGTCCGCGCCCGTCGCCGCGTCCTCCGCGTCGCCCGGCACGGTACGGCGCGCCCCGTGCGGGTACCCCGCACCTGCGACGCCGGATGTCCGAGCCCTGGGTGCGGGAGGACGTCATGGAACTGGTCCAGGAAGCTTCCCACCGCTTCCGTATCGACCCGCACGGTCCGATGCGGGTGCCGGGCGTGGTGTTCGCGTCACGCAAGCTGTTGAGGGACGCCGAGAAGTCGTTGGAGCAGGTGGCCAACGTGGCCACGCTGCCGGGCATCGTCGGTGCCTCGTACGCCATGCCCGACATCCACTGGGGCTACGGCTTCCCCATCGGCGGCGTCGCCGCGACCGACGTGGCCGACGGCGGGGTCGTCTCGCCCGGCGGCGTCGGCTTCGACATCTCCTGCGGAGTGCGCCTGCTCACCGCCGACGTCGACTCCGACGGGCTGGCGTCGGTGCTGCCCGCCGTGATGGACGGCCTGGACCGGGCGATCCCGCGCGGCGCCGGCCCCGGAGGGGTGTGGCACCTGACCGGCCCCGGGCAGCTGGAGCGGATCCTGCTGGGCGGCTCCCGGTACGCGGTGGGGGAGGGGCACGGCGAGGAGCGCGACCTGACGCGCTGCGAGGACGGCGGGGCGGTGGCCGACGCCGACGTGGACCAGGTGAGCGCGCGGGCGCGGGAGCGCGGGCTCGGCCAGGTCGGGAGCCTCGGCTCGGCCAACCACTTCCTGGAGGTGCAGCGCGTCGACGAGGTGTACGACGAGCCGGCCGCCGAGGCCTTCGGCATCGCCGTCGGCCAGGTGTGCGTGATGATCCACTGCGGCTCCCGCGGCCTCGGCCACCAGATCTGCACCGACCACGTCCGGCTCATGGACCGCGCGATGGCCCGCTACGGCATCAAGGTCCCCGACCGCCAACTGGCCTGCACCCCGGTCGACTCACCCGAGGGGCAGCGGTACCTCGGCGCGATGGCGGCCGCCGCCAACTACGGCCGAGCCAACCGCCAGTTGCTGTCCGACGCGGCCCGTGTCGTCTTCCGGCGCGCCGCGGGAGCCCGGCTGTCCCTGGTGTACGACGTCTCCCACAACCTCGCCAAGATCGAGCCCCACCCGGTCGCCGGAGCGCGCCGCACGCTCTGCGTCCACCGCAAGGGCGCGACCCGCGCCTTCCCGCCCGGCCATCCGGACCTGCCCGACGATCTGCGCGACGTCGGCCAGCCGGTGCTGATCCCGGGCACGATGGGCACCGCCTCGTACGTCCTGGTCGGCGTGGCGGGCGGGGACGCCTTCTTCTCCACCTGTCACGGCGCGGGCCGCGTCCTCAGCCGTCATCGCGCCGCCCGTGCGGTGGGCGGCCGGGAAGTGCGGGCCCGGCTGGAGTCCGCGGGCATCGCGGTCCGCCCGCGTTCCCTGCGCGGCCTGTCGGAGGAGACGCCCGAGGCGTACAAGGACGTGGGCGAGGTCGTGGCCGCGAGCGAGGGCGCGGGACTGTGCCGGACGGTGGCCCGGCTGGTGCCGTTGGGGGTGGTGAAGGGCTGAGCGGCCGGGCGGACAGGGTGGAACCGGGGTGGCGGCGGCCGGACGCCGTACTTCACCCGCCTTCGGTCCCCTCACACGTCCACGGTCACCGCACACGACCACCCGTACGAGTCCGGCCCGATGTGCAGCCCGTGCCACGAGACGCCCTTCGGCGTGGCACCGGTGACCTCCACCTCCCCCAGCTCCGCGAGCGCGAGCCGAACGTCGAGGTCGCCGTCGGTGGTGTCGGCCTCCAGGTCGACGGGCACGCGGCCGTCCACGTCGAGACGGAAGACGACCTCGTCGAGGAGGGCGGTCAGTAGTTCCTCGTCGCTGTTCTCGGCGAGCCGTACCCGCTCCATCGAGGTGGGCCGGACCGCCGTGACGTCGGCGAAGCACTCCACCATGCCGAGCGCGGCCTCCACCAGGCAGCGCTCGCGGCTCGCGCCCCACGCCTCGATCCGCACGTCGGCCGTGTGCGGCACCGCCCGGTGGCCGCTGCCGCCGCTTCGCCGGGTCTGGATGTCGTCGTCCGGGTCGCCGACCATCGGCATCACCTGATCCGCTCGTACCGTACGGGCTGTTGGTCCGGTTCAGGCCCGCGCGTCCGGGTCCGCCGTCCCGCGGAACCGGGACACGCGCCGGGGCCCGTGCCGCCGCCTGCCGTGGCGGTGGTGGGTCGCGCCGTTCCTCGCCAGGACCAGCCCCAGGCAGAAGACGAACGCCAGGGCGAGGCCCGAGCAGAAGACGGCCAGCGTGTTCATGGTCGCGAGGTCCTGGCCGAGCACCGAGACGGAGTACTCGGGGCCGCCGGAGAGGTTGTCTGCGATGACCAGACCGGTGAAGACGCCGCTGGCCGCGAGGAGGAGCAGTCCGAGGAACAGCATCCGAGTCATCTCCCAGGAGGGTGCTACACGCCTACGTGTACCCGCGAGCGGGCATCGCGTACCGCCGGGGCCGAAGGGTGCGGCGCTGACGCGGCGACTGGATCCGACGACGCGGACCCATTGACCTTGGCCATCCATGAACATAATCTCCGTCCTCATATGTAGACGTTGTCTTCATGTGGGGACCCCGTTCAGCGGGGTGAACGCAGGCGGCCGCCGTTCAAAGGAGAACCGACATATGCCGCTCGTGGTGGTCGGGATCAGTGTTCTGGTCCTGCTCGTCCTGATGACCAGGCTCAAACTGAACGGCTTCGCCGCCCTGCTCCTGGTGGCGGTGGGCGTCGGCCTGGTGCAGGGGATCGGGCTGGAGAAGATCCCGGACGTACTCGCCGAGGGCATCGGCGACCAGATCGGCGACACCATGCTCACCATCGGGCTCGGCGCCATGGTCGGCCGGGTGATGGGGGACTCCGGCGCCGCCCAGCGGATAGCAGGGAAACTGCTGGAGGTGTGCGGCCCTCGCTGGGTCCAGGTCGCGATGGTGCTGACGGCCATGCTCATCGGCGTGACGATGTTCTACGAGGTGGCCTTCGTCATCATCGTGCCGATCGCCTTCACCCTCGTCCGGGTCACCCGGGCGAACCTGCTGTGGGTGGGGCTGCCGATGTCGATCGCCCTGTCAACGATGCACAGCTTCCTGCCGCCGCACCCCGGCCCCACCGCGGTGGCCGCCACCTTCCACGCCTCCGTCGGACTCACCCTGTTGTACGGCCTGTTCATCGCCGTGCCGGTCGGCGCGTTCATCGCCCTGCTGTGGCCGCGCCTGCCCTTCGTCCGGGCGATGAACCCCTCCATCCCCAAGGGCCTGGTGAGCGAGCGGGTCTTCGAGGACGACGAGATGCCCGGCCTGGGCTGGTCGCTGTCCGTCGCGCTGCTGCCCGTCGTCCTGATCGCCGGCGCCGCGGTGACCGACCTCGCCGGCTCCGGCGACGGCGGGCTCATGCACTTCATCGCCTTCATCGGCTCCGCACCGGTCGCCCTGCTGCTCACCCTGATCGTGGCGATCTGGGCGTTCGGCCCGCGCATCGGCCGCAGCCTGGCCGAGGTCAGCGCCTCCTGCAAGGAAGCCGCTCAGGCGATGGCGATGATCCTGCTCGTCATCGGCGCGGGCGGCGCCTTCAAGAACGTCCTCGTCGAGGGCGGCATATCCGACTACATCAAGGACGTCACCGACGGCTGGTCGATCTCCCCGATCGTCCTGGCCTGGCTGATCGCGGTCATCCTCCGCGTCGCCCTCGGCTCGGCGACCGTCGCGGTCGTCACCGCCTCCGGCGTCGCACTGCCCCTGCTCGCGGGCAGCGGCGTGCACCCCGAGGTGATGGTGCTCGCCGTCTCCTGCGGCTCGATCGCCTTCTCCCACGTCAACGACCCGGGCTTCTGGATGTTCAAGGAGTACTTCAACCTGTCCGTCCTCGACGCCATCAAGGCACGCACCACGTACACGACGGTGCTCGCGATCCTCGGCCTCGGTGGCGTACTGGTCCTGGAACAGGTCCTCGACGCCCTCAGCATCTGACCCCCTCACGAGATGGGCCCCCGCCTGCCATGAGCCAACCCGTCGTCACCCGCTTCTCCGTGTACCCGGTCGCCGGCCGCGACTCGATGCTCCTCAACCTCTCCGGGGCCCACGCCCCCTGCTTCACCCGCAACGTCGTCGTCCTGGAGGACTCCGAGGGCCGTACGGGCCTCGGCGAGGTCCCCGGCGGGGAGAGGATCACGCAGACCCTGCGCGAGGCCGGGGCACTGGTCGTCGGCGCGCCGGTGGGCGACTACAAGCGCGTCCTGCGTGCGATCGAGGCGAGCTTCGCCGACCGGGATTCCGGCGGCCGCGGCGCCCAGACCTTCGACCTGCGGACCACCGTGCACGCCGTCACCGCCGTCGAGTCGGCGCTCCTCGACCTGCTCGGCCAGCACCTCGAAGTCCCAGTCGCCGCCCTCCTCGGCGACGGCAAGCAACGCGACGCCGTCCGGGTCCTCGGCTACCTCTTCTACGTCGGCGACCCGGACCGCACCGACCTGGACTACGTCCGCGACCCCGACGCCGCGGTCGACTGGTACCGCGTCCGGCACGAGGAGGCCCTCACTCCCGAGGCGATCGTCCGGCAGGCCGAGGCCACCTACGACCACTACGGCTTCCGCGACTTCAAGCTCAAGGGCGGGGTCCTGCCGGGTACGGAGGAGGTCGAGGCCGTGCGGGCGCTCAAGGACCGCTTCCCCGAGGCACGGATCACCCTCGACCCCAACGGCGCCTGGTCCCTGCGCGAGGCCGTCGAACTGTGCCGCCCCCTGGTCGGCACCCTCGCCTACGCCGAGGACCCCTGCGGGGCGGAGGACGGCTACTCGGGCCGGGAGATCCTCGCGGAGTTCCGCCGGGCCACCGGACTGCCCACGGCCACGAACATGATCGCCACCGACTGGCGCCAGCTGACCCACGCCCTGGCCCTGCAGTCCGTGTCGATCCCGCTGGCCGACCCGCACTTCTGGACCATGCGGGGCTCGGTACGCGTCGCCCAGCTGTGCCACGCCATGGGGCTGACCTGGGGCTGCCACTCCAACAACCACTTCGACATCTCCCTGGCGATGATGGCGCACTGCGGCGCGGCCGCGCCCGGCGAGTACAACGCCCTGGACACGCACTGGATATGGCAGGAGGGCCGCGAACGGCTCACCGTCGAACCTCCGAGGATCAGCGGCGGCGAGGTCGCCGTACCGGACACGCCCGGACTGGGGGTGCGCCTGGACCGCGACCGGCTGCTCGCCGCGCACGAGCTCTACCGGGAGAAGGCGCTCTCGGGCCGCGACGACGCCGTCGGCATGCGGTATCTGGTCGACGGCTGGACCTTCGACGCGAAGCGGCCCTGCCTCGTGCGCTGAGCCGGCCGCCGCGGCGGGGCTGCCGTTCCCCGCGCCCGCCTCTATCGTGAGGCCATGTACGCCACACGGGTCTCCCGCCATGTGAACGCCTCGCGCGCGGCCGTCTACCGGGCACTGCTGGACGCGGACGCCGTGGAGAAGTGGCGGGTGCCGGACGGCATGACCGGGCAGGTGCATGTGTTCGAGAGCCGGGAGGGCGGGGCCTTCCGGGTCTCGCTCACCTATGACGAGCCGACCGGCACCGGGAAGTCGGCCGCGCACACCGACACCTACCACGGTCGCTTCGTGAGGCTCGTCCCCGACGAACTGGTCGTCGAGGAGGTCGAGTTCGAGACCGACGACCCCGCCCTGCGGGGCACGATGACGATGACCACCACCCTCACCGAGGCCGACGGCGGCACGGACGTGCTGGTCGTGCACGAGGGGATCCCCGACGTCGTGCCCGCCGCGGACAACGAGACGGGCACCCGGATGGCGCTCGCCAACCTCGCCCGGTTGGTCGAGGCTGCGCCACGGTGACCTAGGAAGGATCGACCGGCAGCCGCTGACACCGTGCATCACATGATCTTCGCCTGGGGTTCGCCGGGCGTACGAAAGCGCTCGCTTCCATGCGGATGTATGGACACCGAACTGCTGTCAGGGCTGCGCGTCGACTACACCGACCAGGACGACCCCGTCCTGATCCGGCCGGACGGCAGCCCGGTGGACACCTGGCGGGAGAACTACCCGTACGAGCAGCGCATGGAGCGCCCGGAGTACGAGTGGCACAAGCGGCTCCAGCAGATCGAACTGCTGAAGCTGCAGAGCTGGATCAAGGAGACCGGCCGTCGTCTCGTCGTCGTCTTCGAGGGGCGGGACGCGGCGGGCAAGGGCGGCACGATCAAACGCTTCACCGAGCATCTCAACCCGCGCGGCGCCCGCGTCGTGGCACTGGAGAAGCCCACCGAGCGTGAACGCGGGCAGTGGTACTTCCAGCGGTACGTCGAGCATCTGCCGACCGCAGGCGAGATCGTGCTGTTCGACCGGTCCTGGTACAACCGGGCCGGCGTGGAGCGCGTGATGGGCTTCTGCACCGACGACGAGTACCGGCGCTTCATGCGGCAGGCTCCGGCCTTCGAACGGATGCTGGTGGACGACGGAGTCGACCTGGTCAAGTTCTGGTTCTCGGTGTCCCAGGGAGAGCAGCGCACCCGCTTCACCATCCGTCAGGTCGACCCCGTACGGCAGTGGAAGCTCAGCCCCATGGACCTGGCCTCCCTGGACCGCTGGGAGGACTACACCGCAGCCAAGGTCGCCATGTTCCGCGAGACGGACACCGAGCACGCGCCCTGGACGGTGGTGAAGAGCAACGACAAGAAGCGGGCCCGCGTCGAGGCCATGCGCAGCGTGCTGGCCCGCTTCGACTACTCCGACAAGGACGAGGAGGTCGTCGGCGTCCCCGACCCCCGCGTCGTCGGCGCGGCCGCGGGCCTGCTGGAGGCGGGGGAGGACGACGCCGAACTCGGAGGCTAACCGCGCGGCAGCACCGTGACGCGACGGAAGTTGCACTCGTCCCCTGCCGTGCGCCCGGCAGGGGCGGGGCGGTTCTGATGGGCCTTGAGGGCGGCGCTGACCAGGCTCATCAGCAGATCGACGTCCGTGTCGCAGTCGAGGTGCACGGTCACCCAGTCCGAGCCGGGGACCAGCCGGATCGCCGTCGACCCCTGAAGATCGTCGTGGAACCGCCGTATGGCTCCCGCCGTCAGATGCAGGTCCACGTCACGGTCCGAGTGGAAGTGCACGATCTCGCTGTGGACGGAGCGCAGTGCCCGCCCTGCGCCGCAACTGGCCGAGCCCGAACTGAGGTCGGGCCAGACTTCCAGATGTTCCATGGCGCGCTGGGCCAGTGTCATGTCCCCATGGTCACCCGATCATCGCCTCGCAACCAGAGGTTGAGCGATTCGTAACCGGGGTGTGAGGTACCTCTCGGCCACCACCTGCCCCTGGGCCTAGTCCGGCGGCGTCGGCGTGTCGTGCGTGCGGTACATCGCCTGCACGTCCAGCTCCAGCTGTACCGTCGGCCCGACCACCGCGATCCCGCGCGCGAGCATGCTGCGCCAGTTCAGGGTGAAGTCCTCCCGGTGCAGCTCCGCCTTGGCCAGCGCCGCGCACCGCAGCTCCTCGCCGTAGCCGCCGTTGACCGAACCCAGGTAAGTGGTGTCCAGCTCCACCGAGCGGCTGACGCCGTGCATGGTGAGCGAGCCGTGCAGCGTCCACTTGGCGCCGCCCCGGTAGGCGAACCGCGTGCTGGCGAAGTCGATGTACGGGTATCGCTCGACGTCCAGGAAGTCGGCCGAACGCAGATGGCTGTCCCGGGTGTTGTTGCCCGTGGTGATGCTGGCAGCCTCGATGCGCACCGACACCTGGGACGCGGACATGTCCGGCGCCACCCGGATGCCGCCCGTGAACCGCTCGAAGCGGCCGTGCACATGGGCCATGCCGACGTGCTTGGCGATGAACCGGATCGCCGTGTGCGGCGGGTCGAACAACCAGGTGCCGGGCGACGGCAGTTCCAGCTGCCGGGCCGACGTCAGCTGGACCCGCGCGGCGGGCTGCGGGGGACCGGCGACGACGTCCAGGGGCTCGCGGTGCGGGGTCAGGCCGTCGGCCGTGATCATGAGGCTGTAGCGACCCGGGGGCAGCGCCGCGAAGAACAGGCCGTACGGGTCCGTCGTACCGGACGCCACGACCTCGTGCGAGTCCAGCGCCGTCACCGTCACGTCGGCGCCGCGCATCGGCAGCCCCACCGGATCCACGACCTCGCGGCCCACCACCCCGGCACCGGCCGGTACGGGCAACGGGACACCCGGCGCTCCTCGGGAGCGACGCCTCCTGAGCAGACCGAGGGGCATGCTGATCACCTTTCTTTGGGACGTGGGGGATGTCGGAGCGTGGGGGGCTTCGAAGGGGAGGGGGGACGGGGCGGGACGTCAGCGCTCGGTCGACGTCGGCGGTACGCCCTCGTACGCCGCCCGCAGCAGGGCGAGCACCCCGTCGGCCGTGACCGGGCGGGGGTTGGCGTACGCCTGGCCCGCGGTCTGCGCGGCCGCCTCCGCCAAGTCGGCCTCCGCCAGGCCCAGTTCAGCGAGGGAGCGGGGCGCGCCCAGGCGCCCGGACAGGTCCCACAGGGCCGTCGGAGCGTCGTCGGTGTCCAGGGCACGGGCCACTGCGGCGACCGCGTCGGGGACGGCGGGCGCGTTGTGGGCCAGGGCGTAGGGCAGCACCACCGTGTGCGTCTCGGCGTGCGGCAGCCCGAAGGTGCCGCCCAGGACGTGGCACAGCTTGTGGTGCAGGCCCATCGTGGTGGCGCCCAGACAGGACCCGCACAGCCAGGCCCCGTACAGCGCGCGTCCGCGGGCGTCGAGCGACGCCGGCTCCTCGGCCACCGCCGGGAGCGCCCGCCCCATCGCCCGTACGCCCTCCTCGGCCATCAGCGCCACCAGAGGCGAGGTGTCCGGGGCGTACAGGGCCTCCACGGCGTGCGCGAGCGCGTTGACGCCACTGGTCACGGAGAGCGGCACGGGCAGGGAGAGGGTGAGCTCGGGGTCGTAGACGACGCTGCGGGGGAGCACCTTGGGGTCGCGTCCGGTGCGCTTGGCGCCGTGCTCGGTCAGACCCCAGACGGGCGTCATCTCCGAACCGGAGTAGGTGGAGGGCACCGCGACCAGCGGCAGTCCGGTGCGCAGGGCGACGGCCTTGCCCAGCCCGATCGACGAGCCGCCGCCCACCGCAACGCAGCCGTCGGCGCCCGCCGCGCGTGCCGCCTGCACGGCCACGTCGGCGACCTCGACGGGCACGTGCATCCGAGCCCGGTCGTGCACGCCGACGCAGGCCGGGCCGAGCGCGTCCGCGACCGTCCGGGCGGTGTCCGCGCCCCGCTCCCCGCACACCACCAGCACCCGCCGCAGCCCCAGCCGCTCCACCTCGCCCGGCGTCGCCGACACCGCGGCGCCGGCCCGGAAGACCACCCGCACGGGCCGGGTCTCGTAGGAGAAGTCGAGGGCGTCCGTCATGACGGCTCCAGCACGAGGTCGAAGCGGGCGTGCCGGAACGGGTTCGCCACGCCGAACTCCCCTGCCGCCGACGGGTCGTCGACCGGGGCGAAGTCGGTGACGAGGCCCGGCTTCACCGCGAACACCGCGTCCGAGTCCAGGTAGTCACTTCCCGCGACGAAGATGTGCGTGGTCACCGGGGTGTGCTGTGCGGCCGAGGCGATGAAGTGGATGTGCGCGGGCCGGTAGGGGTGCCGTCCGGTGGCCGCCAGCAGCCCGCCGACCGGCCCGTCCGTCGGGATCGGATACGGGCTCGGCACACAGGTACGGAACCAGAACCGCCCCTCCCCGTCCGTGGTGAACAGGCCGCGCCCATTGCCCGCGGGCTGCACGTCCGGCCGCTGCACGTCGTAGAAGCCGTTGCCGTCGGCCTGCCACACGTCCACGACCGCGCCCGGCACCGGCGTGCCGTCCCGGGACAGCACGCGCCCGCTCACCACGCACGGCTCGCCGCCGCCCACCAGGTCGATGTCCGCGCCGAGCTCGCGCACCGGCGACTCGGTCATGTGGAAGGGGCCCAGGACCGTGGACTCGGTGGTGCCGGGGCCGTGCCGGTCGTTGATCGTCTCGACGAGCATCGACAGACCGAGCACGTCCGACAGCAGGATGAACTCCTGCCGGGTGTCCGTGCACATCTGCCCGGTCGCCGTCAGGAACCCGATCGCCCGCTCCCACTCCTCCTGCGTCAGCCGCGACTCCCGCGCGAAGGCGTGCAGATGCCGGACGAGCCCGGTCAGCAGCTCCCGCAGCCGCGGATCCGCGGTGTCCCGCAGACTGGCGACGACCTCGTCGGTGACCGTGTCTGGCGTGTCGCCGGTCATGTCGGCTCCTTCCCCGGCTGATGGTCCTGGGCGCCCATCTCAACCGTGCCCGAGAATCCGCCGCAGCGCGTCCGTGAGCAACCGTTCGGCGTCCTGCGCCGCGCCGGCGTGCCGGAACGCCACATACCCGTCCGGGCGTACGAGGAGGGCGCCGGCGTCGGAGATCTCGCTGAGCCGCGCCCAGTCGCCGTACGGGTCCTCGTAGGCCTGGCCGGGCCCGACGACGACCGTGGCGATGTCGAGGGGCTGGGACTCGGCGGCCCGCACCCACGCCGCGCCGCCGATGCCGGTGAGCAGCGTGAAACGACCCTTGCCGACGGTGTCGAGGGTGGACAGGGTCCGGGTCCCGGAGGTGATCCAGGCGTGCGGGAGCTTGGCGCCGGGGCGGGACGTGGGCTGGTGGTGCAGCTCGGGGTCGCGGGCGAAACCGGGGTCGGGCGTGCCGTCGGGGACGACGGCGGCGGAGGTGTAGCGCTGGTTGAGGTCGACGCCGTGCGCGTTGAACTCGTACACCTTGAAGGCGATGGCATCGCGCAATGCGGCCCGCTGCTCGGCTGCGGCCTCGGTGGCGTCCTTGCGGGCGGCGATGTTGGCCCACAACTGCTCGGGCGTCTGCGGCGAGAGCCCGTCGAGCGCCTCGAAGATCGGGGCGGTCTCGGCGATGGACTGGTTGGCCCGCGTCACGACCTGCCGGCCGATTGGCGCGCGCTCCACGGTGTACGTGTCGAGGAGCGACGGCGAGGCGACGCCCTCCAGGACCAGCTTCAGCTTCCAGGCCAGGTTGTAGGAGTCCTGGACGGAGGTGTTGGAGCCGAGCCCGTTGGACGGCGGATGGCGGTGCACGGCGTCGCCGGCGCAGAAGACACGGCCGTTCGCGTACGTCTGCGCGTACATCTCGTTGACCGTCCACGCCGACGACGACCTGATCGTCACCGGTATCTCGTCGTCGCCGACCAACTGCCGTACGACGGACAGCGCGTACTCCTCGGTGAGGTCGGGGGCGCCCGAGCCGACGTCGTATCCCCACACGATCAGCCACTCGTTCCAGGGCCGCACACAGCGCACCAGGCCCGCGCCGATGCCGCCGACCGTGGCGCCGGGCGCGAGGACCCAGTAGAGGGTGGAGGGCCGGTGCGCGGTGTACTTGCTCAGGTCGGCGTCGAAGACGATGTTGATGCTGCCCGCGACGCCCATCTGCCCGCCCATCGGCAGCCCCGCGTCCGCGGCGACCCGGGACCGGCCGCCGTCCGCGCCGATCAGGTACCGGGCGCGGACGGTGTACTCGTCGCCGCGCAGCCGGTCCTCGACGGTGACGGTGACACCCGCGTCGTCCTGCACGAAGGACTTGTAGACCGTGCTGAACCGGAAGTCGGTGCCGCGGGCGATGGCCGCGTTCACCAGTACCGGCTCCATCAGGTGCTGCGGCATGTCGCACATGCGGGTCGGGCTGGCCAGTTCGTGCGCGGCCTGGACCAGCGGGTCGTTGCCCCAGGACCGCACCCGGCCGAGCTCTTCGCCGGCCAGGCTGGTGCAGAAGGTCGTGTCGCCCATCAGATGCTGGGGCGTCGCCTTGGCGGTGACCTCGTCCTCGACGCCGAGATCGCGCAGCACCTCCATGGTCCGCTGGTTGGTGATGTGCGCGCGGGGCGTGTCGGCGAGGCTCGCGTACCGGGTGACGACCATGTTGCGCACGCCGTAGGTGCTCAGGGCGAGCGCGGCCGACGCCCCCGCCGGGCCGCTGCCCACGATCAGGACGTCGGTCTCGACAACGGTGTGCACGACAGAACGCTCCAGGAGATGAGACACGAGACGAGGCGGGGGGACGCTTGCAGCACCCGGCCTTTCAAGATCATGGAGCGGTGCGGTCGGTCATGGGTGTCTCAATACGAGACAGCCCGCCCACGCCCCGCGCGCGACGTCCCCGATACGGTGAGGAGCGCCATGAGCACCGCCGAACATCCTCCCGCCCTCGCCCCGCTCCGCCATGCCCGCGAACGGTTCCTGACGGGCCGCCCGCTCCCGGCCGGCGTGCCGGACGACGTCGTCGCCGCCTGGCGGCGCGCCCGGTTCTTCGGCGTACGTCCCGATCTCGACGGCTGCGTACGGGAGTCGGCGCACCCGGTCGACTCGCCCCTGCTGGAGGCGGCCCGTCCCGTACTCACGCGGATCGTCTCGGCCCTCGACGCCGGACGGTCGGCCCTTGTGCTCACCGACGAACGGCTGAGGGTGCTGTGGTCGGCCGGCAGCGCGCCCGGCGCCGACGCCTGCCGCGACCTGTCCGAGCGTGAAGTCGGCCACAACAGCGCCGCGCTCGCCCTGCGCACCCGGCGCCGGGCCGAGGTGCACGGCCCCGAGCACTTCCTCGACGTGTGGCAGGACGTCTCCGCGGTCAGCGTGCCCCTGCTCTCCCCGGAGACGGGCCAGGCGCTCGGCACGGTCACGATCGCCTCCGGTCTGTGCCCCGGCTGCCGTCCGCACCCAGGCGCCGCCCTCGCCGAAGCCGCCGCCACGGCCGTCGAGGCCGAACTGCGGGCACGCGCGCGTACCGCGGAACGAGCCCTGCACGACGCCTACGAACGGGCCGCGCGGGGCCGCGACCGAGCCGTCGTCGCGCTGGACGGCCGTAATCGCCTGATCAGCGAGGCCGCGACCGGCCTCGCCTCCCCGCAGGTCCTGGAGGCGCTGGAGCGGAGTGCGAGGGCCCGGGGGAGAGGCAGCGGCACCGGAGACGGGAGCGGTGAGTCGTACGACATCCCGCTTCCCGAGGACGCCGGATGCACCGTCGAGATCAGTCCGGTACGGCATGAGGGGCGCGCCGTGGGTCTGGTCGCCGTGCTCGAACCACGTCCCGTGGAGCCGGTGCCGGCGATGCCGCGTCCGGTGAGCTCGCTCGTGGGGGCCTCGGTGCCGTGGCGGCACGCGGTGGCACAGGCGACGGCACTGGCCCGGACTTCGGGACCCCTGCTCCTCGTGGGCGAGCGGGGCACGGGCAAGACCACGCTCGCTCTCGAACTGCTCGACGGCACGACCCCGTTGGTGGTGGACGCCGCCGAATCACCCGGACTCCCCGAGACGGGGGAAGACGCCGCGCCATGCCTGGACGGCTGGGGCAGGGCAGGCGACCGCCCCCTGCTGCTGCGCCACGCCGAACGGCTGGCCCAGCCGGACGTCGCCGCCCTCAACTCCCTCCTGGACGAGCGCCCAGGCGCCCACCTGATCGCCACCTACACACCCGGCACCTCCCCGGGCCCCTGCCTCCAGCGCCTCCTCGACACCCTCGGCGCCCGTTCGGTGACCCTGCCCGCGCTACGGGAACGCCCCGAGGACATCAGGGAGTTGCTGCCCGCCCTGGCGCCCGATCCGGCCCCCGGCAGCCCGCCGCTGACCTGGACACTGGACGCCCTGCGCGCACTTGAGCGGCATCCCTGGCCCGGAAACGTGACCGAACTCGCCCACCTCGTACGGGCGTTGGCGAGCCGACGCCGGCTCCGCGGGCCGGTGCGGCGCGGCGAACTGCCGGATCCCGTCCGGGAAGGGCCCGCGGGACGCAATCTCAGCCCGATGGAGCTCGCCGAGCGGGCCGCCATCCTGGAGGCGCTGCGCCGCCACGGCGGCAACAAGGCGCGCGCCGCGGCGGCGTTGGGGATCGCACGGGCGACCCTGTACCGGAAGCTGCGGGAGTATCAGGGGCGGGACGCGCTGATCACGCCGAAGCCCTGATCAC
>CBFGZZ010000204.1:0-15577 GCA_965653385.1 uncultured Streptomyces sp.
CGGGTTCGGGCTCAGGGCTGTAGGTCGTGCGGGAGTCTTGGGCGCCGTCATGCCGAGGCTCCGTCGGTCGGGACGTGCTTGGTGAACTCGTCGTGGCCGGGCCAGGAGAGCACGATCTCGCCGTCCTCCAGGCGGGCCTGGGCCAGGACAGGGGTGAGGTCGCGGGCGGGGGCGGCTGCGAGGGCCCGGGCGGCGCTGTCGTACGGGGTCAGCTGACGGAGCGTCGCGATGGTGGGCGGCATCATCAGCAGCTCGCCCTTGTCGTACGAGGCGGCGGCGTCCGCGGGGCGGATCCACACCGTGCGGTCGGCCTCCGTCGAGGCGTTGCGGGTGCGCTGGCCCTTCGGGAGGGCGGCGACGAAGAACCATGTGTCGTAGCGGCGGGGTTCGAACTCCGGGGTGATCCAGCGGGTCCAGGCGCCCAGGAGGTCGGAGCGCAGGGCCAGGCCCCGGCGGTCCAGGAACTCGGCGAACGACAGGTCCCGGGTGACCAGGGCGGCGCGGTCGGCCTCCCAGTCCTCGCCGGTCGTGTCGCCCACGACGGAGTCGGGGGTGGGCCCGGCGAGCAGGACACCTGCCTCCTCGTACGTCTCGCGCACGGCCGCGCAGACGATCGCCTGGGCTGTCGCCTCGTCGACGCCGAGCCGTTCCGACCACCACGCGCGCGTGGGGCCCGCCCAGCGGATCGGGTGCTCGTCGCGGGGGTCCACGCCGCCGCCGGGGTAGGCGTAGGCGCCACCCGCGAAGGCCATGGATGCTCGGCGGCGGAGCATGTGGACCGCGGGGCCGGCGTCGGTGGCTGTGCCGGGTTCGGCGTCCCTGAGCAGCATGACTGTGGACGCTCGTTTCGGGGCTACGGGGGTGAGGCTTCCGTCCGCCAGTGCGCGGATGCGGTCCGGCCATTCCGGTGGGTACCACTGCCCGTTTGCCATGGGCGGAGGCTATCTCCTGGTGCGTGGATGTTCGAGGGGTGGTCTGTGCGTCGGGGTGGTGGGGGTGGGATGCCTGCGGCGGCCCGTTGGGGTTCGGTGGGGGTTCGCGTAGCGTCTTGGGCGCGGAGTGGGGGCGGTGCGGTACGCGGCGGACGCGCCGTGGGGCGGTCTGGTGGGTAAACGCGAGGGGGCCCCGCCTCGTGGTGAGGTGGGGCCCCGGGGGCGTGTGTGGCTAGCGCGAGCGCTTGGCCAGGCGTTCCACGTCCAGGAGGATCACCGCTCGGGCCTCCAGGCGGAGCCAGCCGCGCTGGGCGAAGTCCGCCAGGGCCTTGTTGACCGTCTCGCGGGAGGCGCCGACCAGCTGGGCCAGCTCTTCCTGCGTGAGGTCGTGGACCACGTGGATGCCTTCCTCGGACTGCACGCCGAAGCGGCGCGAGAGGTCCAGGAGTGCGCGGGCCACGCGGCCGGGGACGTCCGAGAAGACGAGGTCGGACATCGCGTCGTTGGTGCGGCGCAGTCGGCGGGCCACGGCGCGCAGGAGGGCGGTGGCCACCTCGGGGCGGACGTTCAGCCAGGGCTGGAGGTCGCCGTGGCCGAGGCCGAGCAGCTTGACCTCGGTCAGCGCGGTGGCGGTCGCCGTGCGCGGGCCCGGGTCGAACAGGGACAGCTCGCCGATGAGCTCGCCGGGGCCGACGACGGCGAGCATGTTCTCGCGGCCGTCGGGAGACGTGCGGTGGAGCTTGACCTTGCCCTCGGTGACCACGTAGAGCCGGTCGCCGGGGTCGCCCTCGTGGAACAGCGAGTCGCCACGGGCGAGGGTCACCTCACTCATGGAGGCGCGCAGTTCCGCGGACTGCTCGTCGTCGAGAGCCGCGAAGAGCGGATTGCGCCGCAGAGGGTCGTCCACGAGTTCTCTCCTTGTCGACCTGCTCAGGGGATCTTTCCCCTGCGTACCAGGGGACCGTGCTCCCCATTTTGCCGGACGGTCCAAACAGTGTGATCTGTCACAAGGATGCCGCACAGGTGTCCCGAGGTAAGCGGCAGGGGTCCAATTGGGGGCCGATCTTCAGGGTCCGGGGCGGATGTCAGTGTCGGGCTTTAGGCTGGCCGAGTGTCCAAATCGCCGGTGAGAGCACAGGCCAAGGGGGCTGGGCGGGTGGTTGTACGTCGGGATTCCGCTGTGGGCGAACAGGGCCCTGGTGGTGGCAGGAAAGGGACGAAAGCGACGAAGAGTGAGGTCGGTGCGGTGGCTGCTGGTGGCGAGAAATCGGCGGTGAAGAAGGTGAGCGCGAAGAAGGCGATCAAGAAGAAGCCTGTCATCGCGCCCGAGAAGGCCGCCGCCTCGGTGAAGGGTGCCTCTGTCGTCAAAACCGTCGCCGCCAAGCCCCCTGCGGGTGAGTCCCGCACCGCTCTCGTCCGTCGTGCCCGGCGGATCAATCGCGAGCTCGCCGAGATCTATCCGTACGCCCACCCCGAACTGGACTTCGACAACCCGTTCCAGCTGCTGGTCGCCACGGTGCTGTCCGCCCAGACCACCGATCTGCGGGTCAACCAGACGACCCCGGCGCTCTTCGCCAAGTACCCGACCCCCGAGGACCTGGCCGTCGCCGATCCGGAGGAGGTCGAGGAGATCCTCCGTCCGTGCGGGTTCTTCCGGGCCAAGACCAAGTCGGTCATGGGACTGTCGAAAGCGCTGGTCGAGAACCATGGCGGGGAGGTTCCGGGGCGGCTTGAGGACCTGGTCAAGCTGCCCGGTGTCGGGCGCAAGACCGCCTTCGTCGTGCTCGGCAACGCCTTCGGCCGGCCCGGGATCACCGTGGACACGCATTTCCAGCGACTCGTGCGGCGCTGGCAGTGGACCGGGCAGACGGACCCCGACAAGATCGAGGCCGAGATCGGCGCGCTCTTCCCGAAGAGCGACTGGACGGACCTCTCGCACCATGTGATCTGGCACGGCCGCCGTATCTGCCACGCCCGCAAGCCCGCCTGCGGCGCCTGCCCCATCGCGCCGCTCTGCCCGGCGTACGGCGAAGGCGAGACGGACCCGGAGAAGGCGAAGAAGCTCCTCAAGTACGAGAAGGGCGGCTTCCCCGGTCAGCGGCTCAATCCGCCGAAGGCCTACCTGGACGCGGGTGGCAAGGCGGCTCCGCCGCTGGGGGCCGGATGATCGGAGAGTGGGGGGCGGAACGATCCAGGTGGCGTCGGGCGTTGGACCGGGCAGGACGACGGGGGTGGCGATGACGCGGGCGAGTGAGACGCAGGACGGGCCGGTGGTACTGAGCAAGGACGGGCTGCCGGACTGGCTGGACCCGGTGGTGCGGGTGGTCGAGACGGTCGAGCCGCTGCAGCTGAGCCGGTTTCTGCCACCGGAGGACGGCGCGGGGCGGCAGTCCGCCGTGCTGATCCTCTTCGGTGAGGGTGACGGCGGGCCCGAGCTGCTGCTGATGGAGCGGGCCAGTTCGCTGCGGTCCCATGCCGGTCAGCCGTCGTTTCCGGGCGGTGCCCTCGACCCCGAGGACGGCGACCCGCAGGGCGACGGGCCGTTGCGGGCCGCGCTGCGGGAGGCCGAGGAGGAGACCGGGCTCGACCCGAGCGGCGTCCAGCTCTTCGGCGTGCTGCCCAAGCTGTACATCCCGGTCAGCGGTTTTGTCGTCACGCCCGTTCTGGGCTGGTGGCGCGAGCCGAGCCCGGTCGACGTCGTCGATCCGAACGAGACGGCACGCGTCTTCACCGTCCCCGTGGCGGATCTCACGAATCCGGACAACCGCGCCACGACGGTCCATCCGAGCGGTCACCGAGGTCCGGCATTTCTGGTCGAATCGGCGCTTGTGTGGGGCTTCACCGCCGGGATCATCGACCGTTTGCTCCATTTCTCGGGTTGGGAGCGGCCTTGGGACCGGGGGAAGCAGGTCCCGCTCGACTGGCGGTCATGACAGGGTGTCTGCCGTGAATGTGCTGGACATCCTGTTGCTGGTCGCAGCCGTGTGGTTCGCGATCGTGGGCTACCGCCAGGGCTTCGTCGTCGGCATCCTGTCGGTGATCGGCTTTCTGGGCGGCGGCCTCGTGGCCGTGTACCTCCTCCCGGTCATCTGGGACGCGTTGACCGACAACGCCGAGGTGAGCACGACGGCGGCCGTCGTCGCGGTCGTTGTCGTCATCGTGTGTGCCTCGGTCGGTCAGGCGCTGACCACCCATCTCGGCAACAAGCTGCGCCGGTACATCACCTGGTCCCCGGCCCGCGCCCTGGACGCCACCGGCGGCGCCCTCGTCAACGTCGTCGCGATGCTCCTCGTCGCCTGGCTGATCGGCTCCGCCCTCGCCGGGACGACGCTGCCGACGCTCGGCAAGGAGGTCCGCAACTCCAAGGTGCTGCTCGGTGTCTCGCGGGCGCTGCCCGACCAGGCCGACACCTGGTTCGCGGACTTCTCCTCCGTGCTCGCGCAGAACGGTTTCCCGCAGGTCTTCAGCCCGTTCTCGAACGAGCCGATCAACGAGGTCCAGCCACCCGACCCGGCCCTGGCGGGCAGCCCGGTGGCCACCCGCGCCCAGCGATCCATCGTCAAGGTCATGGGAACGGCGCCGAGTTGCGGCAAGGTCCTGGAGGGCACCGGCTTCGTCTTCGCCGACCGTCGCGTCATGACCAACGCGCATGTCGTCGGCGGTGTCGACGAACCCACCGTCCAGATCGGCGGCGAGGGCAGGAAGTACGACGCGACCGTCGTCCTCTACGACTGGGAGCGCGACATCGCCGTGCTCGACGTGCCGGACTTGCGCGCGCCCGCCCTGCAGTTCACGGCGACCGACGCCGAGAGCGGCGACGGCGCGATCATCGCGGGCTTCCCGGAGAACGGGGCGTACGACGTGCGGGCCGCGCGGGTGCGGGGGCGGCTGCCGGCCAACGGTCCGGACATCTACCACCGCGGCACCGTGCGCCGCGACGTCTACTCGCTGTACGCGACCGTCCGCCAGGGCAACTCCGGCGGTCCGCTGCTCACGCCCGAGGGCAAGGTGTACGGCGTGGTCTTCGCCAAGTCCCTCGACGACGCCAACACCGGCTACGCGCTCACCGCGGACGAGATCCAGGAGGACATCGTCAAGGGGCGTACCGCCAACCAGCAGGTGGACAGCGACAGCTGCGCGCTCTGACGGTCGGTCGAGCTCAGCCGCGCGGGTGGCGCAGCCGTACCGAGACCCAGCGGGCCCGGCGGCGCAGGATGCGCGGAATGCCCACCCGCAGGTCCGAGCCCGGCATCTGCGGGGCGCTGCCTCGTTGGTGGGAGCTCAGGCCTCCGGCCGAGCGTCGATTGCGTGCTGCGTCACTGTAGTCGTGCGTCCAGCCCATACCCCGACGTCTGCCCCTGCCCCAAGGTCGATAACCGCCCCCAGGGCCCCCAATTGGCCTATGCGCCAGGCAATTGGCTGTTCGTAGGACACGTGTTCAGATCCGGATACCGGGCGCATCGACGCGGTCACCGATCGGGTTCGGGATCTTTCAGCCAATTGATCAGTTCGGTGGAGAAAGCGACCGGGTCTTCCTCGTGCGGGAAGTGCCCGAGGCCGTCGAACAGCCGCCAGCGGTACGGCGCTTCGACGTACTCGCCGGAGCCGGCCGCGCTGCGGGTGCGCATCACGGGGTCGAGTGAGCCGTGCAGGTGAAGGGTCGGCACGCGCACCGGCCGCTTCATACGGCGGTTGAACTGGATGCCGTCGGGGCGGGCCAGGGAGCGGACCATCCAGCGGTACGGCTCGATGGAGCAGTGCGCCGTCGACGGGATGCAGATCGCACGGCGGTACGTCTCCACCGCCTCGTCGTCGGGCAGGCGGGGGCCGGACCAGTCCCGGATCAGCCGGGCGACGAGCGCGCCGTCGTCGGCGGTCAGCTGCCGCTCGGGGATCCAGGGGCGCTGGAACCCCCAGATGTAGGAACTCGCACTCGTCTGCTTGACGTCCGAGAGCATCGCCGAACGCCAGCGCCGGGGGTGCGGCATGGACGCGACCGCGAGCCGCCGTACCAGCTTGGGGCGCATCACGGCCGCCGTCCACGCCAGATATCCGCCCAGGTCGTGGCCGACCAGCGCGGCGTCGGGCTCGCCGAGTGAGCGGATCACGCCGGTGATGTCGAGAGCGAGGTTGGCGGGGTCGTAACCGCGCGGCGTCCGGTCGCTGCCGCCGACGCCCCTGAGATCCATCGCCACGGCCCGGAACCCGGCGTCGGAGAGGGCGACGAGCTGATGCCGCCAGGTCCACCAGAACTGGGGGAAGCCGTGCAGGAGCAGCACCAGCGGGCCGTCACCCATCTCCGCGATGTGGAAGCGCGCACCGTTGGCGGCCACGTCCCGATGGGTCACCTCTTTCCCGCCGGGGACGTCCAGTCGTACGACCGAGGCAGGTTGCGCCGAGGGGGTGGCGGGATCCGTCATGACGACGAGCGTGCCACAGCCTCGATGGCCGCGGGTGCCCGGTCCTCCAGCTCCGGTGCCGTCACCGGGGCCGGACGCGGATGCGGCTTGGCCTTCTGCAGGACGCCCGCCGTCTCCTTCACCGAGGCGGCGACCTTCTGCGGGCCCTTGCTCTTCTTGGCCTTCTTGGCGAAGACGACGCCGATCAGCGCGAGGACGAGGGCGATGAGGACGTTCGCCGCGAAGGACAGCAGGAAGCAGAGCGCCAGGTTCCAGTCGCTCCAGGTCCGAATGCCGTACGCGAGGGCGAAGTTCAGCATCGGCAGGGAGAACAACAGCAACCCGCCGGCCACCATGAACGCGCCGCCGCTCGTCGCGCCGCGCTTGACGTCCTGCTTGAGCTGAGCCTTCGCCAGTGCGATCTCGTCGTGCACCAGCGCCGACATCTCGGTCGTCGCCGACGCGAACAGCTGGCCGATGCTGCGTTCGGCGCCGACCGGGCTGCCGTCGGGTGCGCTCATCGCGGTCTCCCTCGTAGATACGGTTCCGTCTTCTGCCTGACTGCGTACGGTTCCGTCTTTTGTACCGTCCCGTCAGATCATGCCCGACGATGCTCCTCCTCGCCTGCCCCGCCCGCCACTTCGGCAAGCCTGTGGCGTGCGGCGGCCTTCTCCTCGGCGATACGGCGGTGCTCGGCGGCCTTGCGTTCGAGGATGGCGGCCATCCGCAGGTGGTACTCCGGATCGTCCTCCTCGTAGATGTCCGGAATGCCGTCCGCGTCCTCGTCGCGCTCCTCGGCCTCCCACAACCGGCGGTACTTGGCGTTCCGTATCTTCAGCAGCACCGTCGCGAGCACCGCCGCGATGAAGGAGCCCACGAGTACGGCGGCCTTGACCGCGTCGGTGAGGGCCGCGTCGCCCTTGAAGGCGAGCTCGTCGATGAGCAGCGAGACGGTGAAGCCGATGCCGGCGAGGGTGGACACGGCGAACACGTCGGCCCACTTCAGATCGTCACTGAGCGAGGCCCTGGTGAAACGTGCCGCCAGCCAGGTGCCACCGAAGATGCCGATCGTCTTGCCGACCACGAGCCCGAGTACGACGCCTAGCGTCTCCGGCTGGGTGAACACGCCGCCGAGCGAACTGCCGGAGACCGCCACACCGGCGCTGAACAGCGCGAACAGCGGTACGGCCAGGCCCGCCGAGAGGGGCCGTACGAGGTGCTCGATGCGCTCGCCGGGAGAGTGCTCCTCGTCCTCGTGCCGGGTGCAGCGCAGCATCAGACCCATCGCCACGCCCGCGATGGTGGCGTGGATGCCGCTGTTGTACATCAGCCCCCAGATGACGAGGGCGAGCGGGACGTAGACGTACCACCCGCGTACGCCCTTCCTCAGCAGCAGCCAGAAGACGGCGAGGCCGACGACGGCACCGCCCAGCGCCGCGAAGTCGATCTGCTCGGTGAAGAAGATCGCGATGATCAGAATCGCGAAGAGGTCGTCGACGACGGCCAGCGTGAGCAGGAACGCGCGCAGAGCGCTCGGCAGTGAGGTGCCGATGACGGCGAGCACGGCGAGCGCGAAGGCGATGTCGGTGGCGGTCGGGACGGCCCAGCCCGCCAGTGAGCCGCCGCCGGTGACATTGGTGAGCGTGTAGACGAGCGCGGGCACGGCCATGCCGCACAAGGCGGCCACGACCGGCAGTACGGCCGCCTTGGGGTCCTTGAGATCGCCGGCGACCAGTTCCCGCTTGAGCTCGATCCCGGCGACGAAGAAGAAGATCGCGAGGAGCCCGTCGGCGGCCCAGTGCTCGACGGAGAGGTTCAGGCCGAGGGCCTCGGGGCCGAGGTGGTAGTGGCCGACGCTCTCGTAGCTGTCGTGCAGCGCGGGGACGTTCGCCCAGACCAGCGCGGTGATCGCGGCGACGAGCAGCAGTACACCGCCGACGGTCTCGGTGCGCAGCGCCTCCGCGACGAAGTTCCGCTCGGGGAGGGACAGCCGTCCGAAGAGCTTGCGGACGGGGGTGCTGCTGCGGGGCGCGGTCACGGGGAAGACCTCCGGTCGGTGGGCAGGACGGAACACATGCCGACCAGACTTCCCGGCGCACCTGAGATCGAGACTGTTTTGGTTAGCTTACCTAAGGGTGCGCCGTGGTGCATCCGTCGAGCCCCCTTGAGGTCCACCGTACGTACGCGAAGGGCACCCGGCGCGTTTGTCGCCGGGTGCCCTCGGTGGCCGTACTCAGTCGTCGGCCGGCCGTATGCGGTCGTCAGCTGTGCTCGGCTTTCGGCCGGGCTCAGTCCTCGCTGGGCGCCGCCGGGAGCTTCGCCTGGATGAGGTCCATGACGGTCGAGTCGGTCAGCGTCGTCACGTCGCCGAGCTGGCGGTTCTCGGCGACGTCGCGCAGCAGACGGCGCATGATCTTGCCGGAGCGGGTCTTCGGCAGCTCGGCCACCGGCAGGATCCGCTTCGGCTTGGCGATCGGGCCGAGGGTGGCGCCGACGTGGCCTCGCAGGTCGGCGATGAGGTTCTCGTCGTCGGCGTTCGCCGTGCCGCGCAGGATGACGAAGGCGACGATGGCCTGACCGGTCGTCTCGTCGGCGGCACCGACGACCGCCGCCTCGGCGACGGACGGGTGGGAGACCAGGGCCGACTCGACCTCCGTGGTGGAGATGTTGTGGCCCGAGACGAGCATGACGTCGTCGACGCGCCCGAGGAGCCAGATGTCCCCGTCGTCGTCCTTCTTCGCCCCGTCACCGGCGAAGTACTTGCCCTCGAACCGCGACCAGTACGTGTCGATGAACCGCTGGTCGTCGCCCCAGATGGTGCGCAGCATCGACGGCCACGGCTCGGTCAGGACCAGGTAGCCGCCACCGCCGTTCGGGACCTCGTTCGCCTCGTCGTCGACGACGGTCGCGGAGATACCGGGCAGCGGGGTCTGCGCGGAACCGGGCTTGGTCGCGGTGACTCCCGGCAGCGGTGTGATCATCATCGCGCCGGTCTCGGTCTGCCACCAGGTGTCCACGACGGGCGTCTTGTCGGCGCCGATGTGCTTGCGGTACCAGATCCAGGCCTCGGGGTTGATCGGCTCGCCCACCGAACCCAGCACCCGCAGGCTGCTGAGGTCGAACTTCGCGGGGATGTCGTCGCCCCACTTCATGAACGTACGGATGGCGGTCGGTGCCGTGTACAGGATCGTCACCCCGTACTTCTGCACGATCTCCCAGAACCGGCCCTGGTGCGGCGTGTCCGGCGTGCCCTCGTACATCACCTGCGTCGCGCCGTTCGCCAGCGGCCCGTACACGATGTACGAGTGCCCGGTGACCCAGCCGACGTCGGCCGTGCACCAGTACACGTCCGTCTCCGGCTTGAGGTCGAAGACGGCGTGGTGGGTGTAGGCGGTCTGGGTGAGGTAGCCGCCGGAGGTGTGCAGGATGCCCTTCGGCTTACCCGTCGTCCCGGAGGTGTAGAGGATGAAGAGCGGCTGCTCGGCGTTGAATGCCTCGGGGGTGTGCTCGGCGGACTGCCGCTCGACGATCTCGTGCCACCACACGTCACGGCTGTCGTCCCAGGCGACGTCCTGGCCGGTGCGGCGGACGACGAGCACGTGCTCGACGTTGTCCACCTTGCCGATCGCCTCGTCCACGGCCGGCTTGAGCGCGGACGGCTTGCCGCGCCGGTAGCCGCCGTCGGAGGTGATGACGACCTTGGCGTCCGCGTCCTGGATCCGGGTGGCGAGGGCGTCCGCCGAGAAGCCGCCGAAGACGACGGAGTGCGCGGCGCCGATGCGGGCACAGGCCAGCATCGCGACCGCCGTCTCGGGGATCATCGGCATGTAGACGGCGACCCGGTCGCCCTTTTGAACGCCCAGCTCCAGCAGGGCGTTGGCGGCCTTGGAGACCTCGTCCTTGAGCTCGGCGTAGGTGAGGGCGCGGCTGTCGCCGGGCTCGCCCTCGAAGTGGATGGCGACGCGGTCGCCGTGCCCGGCCTCCACATGCCGGTCCACGCAGTTGTACGCGACGTTGAGCTCGCCGTCCTCGAACCACTTCGCGAACGGCGGGTTCGACCAGTCCAGCGTCTGAGTCGGCTCCTTGGCCCAGGTCAGCCGGCGGGCCTGCTCGGCCCAGAAGCCGAGCCTGTCAGCCTTGGCCTGTTCATACGCCTCCGCGGTGACGTTGGCGTTCGCGGCCAGGTCGGCGGGCGGCGCGAACCTGCGCTCCTCGCGCAACAGGTTGGCCAGGCTTTCGTTGCTCACGACATCTCCCTTTCCCAGGGTGTCCGTTGTGTCCCAGGCCACAGCTCATCAGACCCGGGGGTCCGATGACAAGGGTCGACGGAAAATTGGTTTAGACCTGTCGGCGGGGTTGGGCCGGGGGTTGGCCCGGGGGTGGCCCGGAGGTTCTTTCGGCGCCGGGGTCATCCGTTCCCACGGACGCCGGACGGACGCGGTTCAGCTCTGTAATCCCTTTCACATTCCAGCCCCTGCCAGGCGCGTCGCCGCCACGGGAAGCGCGGCCCCGCACCGAACGGGGCCGCGCTCGCTCTCTGGACGTCAGGCCGACAGGTCCGCCACCCCCACGTGATCGAACACGTCGTCGTCCCCGCCCTCCTCGGCGAGCAGATACGACTGCGCCTCGCCCACGTGGAAGTACATCCCGTGCAACTCCAGCGCCCCCTCCCGCAGTGCTCGGGCCACCGACTCGTGGGCGCGCAGATGCTCCAGTTGCTGGACGACGTTGGTCAGGCAGAGCTGCTCGACCGCGTCGGCGGGTGCGCGCCCGGCGAGTCTGGCCCACGGCCGGCTCTCGTCGGACAACCGCTCCAGGCTCGGGTGCGCGTGTCGCAGCCACCTTCTGAGCGGGGTCTGCGTGCCGTCCGGTTCGGAGCCGAGCAGGGTCTGCATCGCCCCGCACCCGGAGTGCCCGCACACGGTGATGGACCGCACCTCCAGGACGTCGACCGCGTACTCGATCGCGGCCGCCACCGAGTCGTCCCCGCTCTCCTGGCCGGGCAGCGGCACGAGGTTGCCCACGTTGCGCACCACGAACAGGTCACCGGGGCCACTGGAGGTGATCATCGACGTGACCACCCGGGAGTCCGCGCAGGTGAGGAACAGCTGGGAGGGCTGCTGTCCCTCGCGAGCCAGCCGCGCCAGCTCGCCCCGCACCAAGGGCGCGGTGTTGCGCTGGAACGCGCTGATGCCCCGGGCCAGTTGGTGTCCGCTCGGCCGACTTCCGTCGGTGCCGTCGGTGCCGCTGGACCCGTCGACAGAGCCTTCGCCGGATCGGCCGGACCCGGTGGGTCCTTCGGTGCCGCCGGCCGTGTCGGGTTCACCGGTTCTGTCGGAGATGCCCGTGACGTCGGCAGCGTCGGCAGTGCTCAGGGCCCCGTCTCCGTCGGCCGTGACCGTGCCGTCGGACCCGGTCGCGGGCGTTGCCCCGGGGTGACCGGCGCCGGATGCGACGGAGTCCGGGATCTCGCACTGGTGGTTGCGCCAGGGCGTCCAGGGGTGGCAACGGCAGTCGGCCGCGTCGGCCGTGGCCGTCTCCGTGTCGAGGTGGAGGCCGACCGGCCCTGTCGGCTCGCCGATCCTGACCCCGGCCCTGCGGCCGATCAGCTCGACGGTGCCGCCGTGCGCGTTCTGTGTGTTCTGCCAGTCCTGCAGTGACTCGTACGCCGCGTGGTCCATGAACGATCCGTCCAACTCCACGACGGCGTGGGCGCCTTGGGGTACGAGATGCAGGGCCCGGCTGAGCCGCGGCACCGCGAGGAACGTCAACTGCCCTCGTACACGTACGTGATGGACTCCTTCCTTCTCGTCATGGGTGATCCGGGTGCGGGTGAGCCGGTGCAGGGCCACAGTCACGGCCATGGCGATCCCCAGCGTCACTCCTTCCAGGACGCCGAAGAACACCACGCCGAGGGTCGTGATGGCGTACACCAGCACTTCTCGGTGGCGGGTCACCGTGCGGATGTGGTGCAGGGACACCATCTGGATGCCGACGGCCATCACCAGGGCGGCGAGCGAGGCGAGCGGGATGAGCTCCAGGATCGGGACCATCAGCAGCGCGGCGACTACTACGAGAACGCCGTGCAGCATCGTGGAGTTCCGGCTGACGGCACCGGCTTGCACATTCGCCGAACTGCGTACGGCCACCCCGGCGACGGGCAGCCCGCCGAGCATGCCGGAGACGACGTTGGCGGCGCCCTGGCCGAGCAACTCGCGGTCCAGGTCGGAGCGTCCGACGCGGGCGGACAGCTCGGGTCGGGTGGCGACCAGCTTGTCCACGGCGACCGCGCCGAGCAGCGACTGCACGCTGCACACCAGCGTGATCGTCAGTACGGCGGCTACGAGGCCGAGCACCGGGCCCTCGGGCAGCGTGGCCAGCGCGTGGCTGCTCCACGAGGGCAGGTCGACCTTGGGCAGGCTGAGCCCGGCGAGGGATGCGGTGGTGCTGGCGCCGGCGACGGCGACGAGCGGGGCCGGAACCTTGCGCAGGAACAGGCCGGGGCGGCCGGGCAGCCGGGGCCAGATCAGCAGCAGGGCCAGGGTCAGGAGGCTGACCGACAGGGCGGCCGGGTGCACGCCGGCCAGCTGGGCGGGCAGCTCGCGCATGTTGTCCAGGACCGAGCTGTGCGGGGTGCCGCCGAGGACGATGTGCAGCTGGGCCACGGCGATGGTGACGCCGATGCCGGCGAGCATGCCGTGCACGATGGCGGGGCTGACGGCGAGCGCGCCGCGTGCCACGCGCACGAAGCCGAGGCCCAGTTGGGCGATGCCCGCGAGGACCGTGATGGCGCAGGTCGTACGCCATCCGTATTGGTGGATGAGCTCGGCGGTGACGACCGTGAGGCCGGCGGCGGGGCCGCTGACCTGGAGCGGGGTGCCGCCGAGATAGCCGACGACGAGTCCTCCGACGGCGGCTGCGACGAGGCCGGCCTGGAGGGGCGCGCCGGTGGCGAGGGCGATGCCCAGGGACAGGGGGAGTGCGATCAGGAAGACCGCGATCGAGGCCGACAGGTCGGCGCTCTCGACGCGGGGTCGGCGGGGTCGGGTCGGCGGTGGGCTGTGGGGTTCGTGGATGCGCTTCTCTCGACTCGGTTCGTCGGCGCGGGTGGGAACGAAGGCTGACATGTCTTCCCGTCTCCTCCGGGGCAGCGCGGTCGCGGATCTGGTGGTCCCCCGCTCTCGGGCGAGGGGTCGGGTCGCGGCCGTGTGGTCACGGCATGCAGCGGCGGGATGCATCAACAGTCGGTAAACAGACCGTAATGCAGAGTAAAGGGCAGGAATAGTTTTTCCGAGCAAATGGACTAATAAATCCCCCTGAAGGGTGAAGTGGTTGATTAGTCGGCTTGTCGTACTAATTCCTTCTCGGTCTCATGCGACCTTGGCGGCGCTGTCGGCTCCCGAGAGAAGGAAGAAGGTGGACGGACATGGCCGCCACCCGCAGGAACGCCGCCCCCCGCATGACCGCCGCGACGCACCGGGCTGCCGTGAGGCACAGGGCCGCCGAGACGCGGCGGATCACCCCTCACAGGATTGCCCCGGCGCACCGGATCGCCGCCGGCACCGCGGTCGCGGCGGTCTGTGCCGCATCGCTCGCCGGATGCTCGACCGGCGACGATGCCCGGCAGGGGGTGCCGGGGCCGGAGAAGGCGAAGCCGGCGGCACCGGCACCGCAGAGCGTGGTGCGGCTGATCGGCGACGGATCCACCGCCTACACCGGGGCGCAGCCGCATCTGCCCAGACCCGAGCGCCTGAAGCCAGGTCAGAAGCCACCGCAGTTCGTGGTGTTCTCCTGGGACGGCGCCGGTGAGGACAGCCAGAAGCTGTTCTCCCATTTCCGTGCGGTCGCCAAGGCGAACAACGCGACGATGACGTACTTCCTCAGCGGCGTGTACATGCTGCCGAACCACAAACGCGATCTGTACCGGCCGCCCCAGCACTCCCCGGGCCGTTCCGACATCGGCTTCAACGACGAGGAGGGCATCGCCGCCACCGTGAGGCAACTGCGCCTCGCGTGGCTCGAGGGCAACGAGATCGGTACGCACTTCAACGGCCATTTCTGCGGCAAAGGCGGAGTCGGCGAATGGTCGGTGGAGGAATGGAAGGACGAGATCACCCAGGCGAAGAAGTTCGTGAAGTCCTGGAAGAGCACCACCGGCATGACGAAGGCGGCCCCCCTGCCCTTCGACTACGACAAGGAACTCATCGGCGCCCGCACCCCCTGTCTGGAGGGCCGCAAGAACTTCATGAAGGCCGCGCGCGAGCTGGGCTTCCGCTATGACTCCAGCGGCGTCAACAACCAGCTGTGGCCGGCGAAGAAGGGGGGCCTGTGGGACCTGTCGATGCAGCTCGTGCCCTTCCCTGGGCACTCCTACGAGCAGCTGACCATGGACTACAACTTCATGGTCAACCAGTCGGGCACCACGACCCAGGGGGATCCCGCCAAGCACGACTTCTGGGGCGACCAGATGCGGGACGGTCTGCTCGCGGGCTTCCGGCGGGCCTACGACGGCAACCGCGCGCCCCTGATCATCGGCAACCACTTCGAGTCCTGGAACGGCGGCACCTACATGCGCGCCGTCGAGGACGTCGTCGAAGCTGTCTGCAACAAGCCCGACGTGCGCTGCGTCTCCTTCCGCCAGCTCGCCGACTGGCTGGACGCCCAGGACCCGGCGACCTTGAAGAAGCTGCGCACTCTGGGGGTCGGCGAGGCCCCGAAGGAGGGCTGGGCGTCCTTCCTGTCGGCCGGCCCGGCCCCGGCCCCGAAGGGCGTGCCCGGGGCACCGGCCGTCAAGCAGTAGGAGTCAGGCGGGAGTTGTCGCCCGGACAGGCGATGGCGCTCTCGCCCAGTACGAACCCGGGGTCGATCTGCGCCGTCAGGTCGGCCCCGGTGCGCTCGTTTCCCCAGGACCCGGCGTTCTTCAGGTGGAAGTGCACCATCTGGCGGGTGTAGCGCTCCCAGTCGCGCAGTTCGTACGTCGCGTCCACGGCCGTGCGCAGCCGTCGCAGGGCGAGCTCGTTGGCGTCCTCCAGGAGCTCGAACCGGGGCGGGCGGCCCTTCTCCATGGAGCGCACCCAGTCCGAGTGCCCGATGGTCACCAGCAGGTCGTCCCCGACCTCGGCGCGGAGGAAGTCGAGGTCGTCCCGGCCCTGCACCTTGTTGCCGACGACCTTCAGGATGACGCCGAAGTCGCGGGCGTACTCCTTGTACTGGCGATAGACGGAGACCCCCTTCCGGGTCGGCTCG
>CBFGZZ010000205.1:0-15554 GCA_965653385.1 uncultured Streptomyces sp.
GTCCGGAGCCGCCCTCCCCTGCGCGGCGGCTCCGGACCGAGGCGGGGCGGGTCAGACGTGGGCGGCCTTGCCGTTGAGGGCGGTGAGCGGGCGGTCCGCCAGTCCCAGTTCGCCGGCCCGGTCGAGCAGTTGCTGGAGCTGCCCCGAGTCGGCCCCGCCGTTCCCCATCAGCTTCATCAGCAGTGCCGAGACGGTCAGGTTCTGCACGTCGGCCGTGGAGACCGCGCCGAGGACGCGGCTCAGGTCGTCGGTGAAGCTGGAGGTGCCGTCCAGCCAGGGCCCGGCCAGCACCTGCGCGGTCTCGGAGTGCTGGACGAAACCGTCGACGCCCTTGCCGAGCGCGATCGAGGACACCAGCCGGTCGAGGAAGACCGAGTCGCCGCCGACGATGTCGATGTCGGCGTTCTCCAACCCGGTGGCGAGCACCGTGGCCTGCGCCTCGGCGACCTGCCGCTGTACGTCGAGCCCCGCGAGCCGGATGTCCTTCTCGGCCTCCAGACGCAGCCGGTACTCCTCGTGGGCGCGGGAAGCGTCGTCGAGGGCGGCCATCGCCGCAGCCTTCTCGGTCAGACCGGCCGCCTCGGCCTTCAGCTTCTCGCCGATGCCCTCGGCCTGGGCGAGGGCCTGCGCCCTGGTGCCCTCGGCCTCGGCCCTCATCCGGGCCTGCGTCGCCTCGGCCTGCGCACGGCCGGCCTTCTCGATGACGTCGGCCTCCTTGTCACGGACCTGTACGGCGGCCAGCCCTTCGGCGGCGGCCTCGGCCTGGACGCCCTCGGCGAGGCGGAGCTTGGCGCGGGCGTCGAGGTCGGCCGTCTTCAACCGGGCCTCGGCCAGGGTCAGTTCCTCCGACGCACGGTGCGTGGCGGCCTGCTCGGCGGCCTCGGCGGCCTTGATGTCCTTGACCAGCTTCTCCTGCGCCTCGGCCTCGGCGGCGATGATCACCGCCTGCCGCTGCCGCTCCGCCTCCTCCACGGCACGCAGCTTCTTGATGGACTCCTCCTGCTCGGCGACCGTACGGTCCACCGCGACCCGCTCGCGGATGACCTCGGCGATCTCCCGCTTCTCCGCCTCGACCTCCTTCTCGGCGGCGATCCGGGTCAGCTGCGTCTCCCGTTCCCGGGCGATGGCTTCGAGGAGGCGGTCCTTCTCGATGCGCTCGTTCTCGACAGCGATGACCCGCTCGCGGTTCTTCGCGGCCACGGCGACCTCGCGGGCCTGGTTCTCACGCTGCACGCCGAGCTTCTCCTCGGTGGCCAGGAACGCGGCCTGCGCCCGCAGCCGCTCCTCCTCCACCACCCGCGCCGTCTCGGCCTCCTCACGGGCCCGTACGGTCGCGATCTCCCGCTTCTGCTTGATCTCCGCGTCGGCCTGCCGGCGCTCCAGTTCCAGAATGGCCTCGCGGGCGTCGACGTTCTGCCGGGTGATCTCCTTCTCCTCGGTGCGCTGGGCCTCGTTGGTGCGCACGTGCTCCAGGGCGGTCAACTCCGTGATCTTGCGGATGCCCTGGGCGTCGAGGACGTTGGCCGGGTCGAGCTGGGTCAGCGGCGTCTGCTCCAGGTAGTCGATCGCCGCGTCCTCGAGGTGGTAGCCGTTCAGGTCGACGCCGATGACCTCGATGATCCGGTACCGCAGCTCGTCGCGCTTGGTGTAGAGGTCGGTGAAGTCCAGTTGCTTGCCGACGGTCTTCAGCGCCTCGGAGAACTTCGCGTGGAACAGCTCCTGCAGTGTGTCCCGGTCACTGGCCCGTGCGGTGCCGACCGCCTGGGCGACCTTGATGACGTCCTCGATCGTCTTGTTGACCTTGACGAAGAACGTGATCCGGATGTCGGCGCGTATGTTGTCCCGGCAGATCAGTCCGTCCTTGCCGGTCCGCGTGATCTCGATGGCCTTCACCGAGATGTCCATCACCTCGGCCTTGTGCAGCACGGGCAGCACGACCTGACCGGTGAAGGTCACGTCGACCTTGCGCAGCTTGGAGACGATCAGCGCCTTGCCCTGCTCCACCTTGCGGAACAGCCGGGAGACGACGAGGGCGGCAAGCGCGACGACGGCGATGAGCACGCCGACGCCCAGAATCATGGCATTCATGGCATACGTCCTTGAGGCGTAAGGATGGTGAGGCGAGTTGATGGTCGCGACACGGTTATGGTGGGGCGGGGGCCGTGCTGCCGGGGGGCGCCGTGCGTCCGGCCGCCTGGTCCACGTGGGCCCGGCCCCGGCCCCGGGCCCGGCCGAGGCCGGGCGGACCGGGTTCGTCGGGGAAGAGGCGGTGCAGGGGCCGTACGAAGAGGCGGGTCATCCGCCATGCGGCGAGCAGTGCCAGGACCGGTACGACCATGCGCAGCAGTCCGGTGGCGGGGCCCGGAGAGGTGAACACGGTCAGTGCGAGACTCCCGCCGACACTCAATGACCAGGCGAGAACGGTCAGCACGGAGACGGCGATCGTCGCCGGTACACCGCCCATGCCCCAGTCGCGAAGGTCCAGGTCGGCGTCGAAGCTGTCGATGCCGGCGAAGCCCGCGGCGACCAGGAACCAGAAGCACACCGTGACGACGAGGGCGGCGGTCAGCAGGATCGTGGGCAGGCCGGTGGCGACCGCCAGAAACGTCCGCATGGGCTGGTCACCCCTTTCCGCCCGCAGTGTTCGTCAGCCGTGTTCGACGGCGCATCGACGGTTCCGGGCTCCGGTGCCGAACCCCTGCCGGTGTCCGGCACCGGAATCCCCCGTAGTGCTCCCCGTACGTCATGGTGCCCGGCCGGCGCACGCCCGCGCATTGCCGCTTTCCGGCAATGTTCACTAAGGTCTGAATGCCGGTCAGCCGCTAAGAGGCCGTCAGAGGCGCGTCAAGAATCCGGGGGCGATATGACGGAACGGCAGATTCCCGAGCAGTATCTGGAGGGGTATGCCCGGATCCTGGCCGAGGTCGCGGCCACGGGGCGGCGGCTCACCCGGGAGGAACTCACCTCCCGCCGGGACCTCGGTGAGCTGGCCGCGGACGCCGGTCACGGACTGCGCGCCCTCGTCAGCGCCCACCTGGCCGCCGCCCGCGCGGCATGGCCGGCCACCCCCGGCTCGGCCGACAGCGCCCTGGCCGCCGTGCACCAGGTCGTCGACGCCTTCTCCGAGGGCTACGAACGCGCCCAGCGCAACGCCGTACGTCAGGAGGAGGCCGCCCGCCGGGAGTTCATCGACGATCTCCTCTACGGACGCAGCGACCTGGGCCGCCTCGCCGAACGCGCCGAACGCTTCGGCCTGCGCCTCGCGCACGCCCACGCCGTGGCCGTCGCCCAGGGTCCCACCGCCTACGAGGAGGGCGACAAGGTTCCCCAGCGGGTGGAACGCGCCCTCATCGCACGTTTCGGCGACCGCAGCATCCTGCTCACCACCAAGGACGGCCGCCTGCTGTGCATCGCCCCCGGCCACCAGGAGGAGGTCCTCGCGCACTTCGCCAAGCAGGCCCACGCGGCCACGGAAGGCGGCCGGGTCGCCATCGGCCGCGCGCAGTCCGGGCCCGGCGGCGTCGTCCACTCCTACGAAGAGGCGCTCAACACCTTGGAACTGGCCGAACGCCTGGAGCTCGAGGACCCGGTCCTGCACGCCGCCGATCTGCTCGTGTACCCCGTCCTGACCCGCGACCGGCAGGCCATGGCCGACCTGGTGCTCAACAGCCTCGGCCCGCTCACCGCCGCTCGGGGTGGCGCGGAACCCCTCCTGCGGACCCTCGCCACCTACTTCGACGCGGGCTGCGTGGCCGCCGAGGCCGCCCGCCGCCTCTCGCTCAGCGTGCGCGCCCTCACCTACCGGCTGGAACGCATCCACAAGCTCACCGGCGCCGACCCCGCCGACCCGGCGCACCGTTACCTGCTGCAGACCGCGGTGATCGGCGCCCGACTGCTGGACTGGCCGGCCCAGGACCTCTGAAGGTCCTCCCGGCCATGCCCGTGGAAGCCTGCCGGGCGACGGGCCCCGCTGTCACAGGCTGATGGCACACTTCGCGCCATGCTTACCGACGATGTCTTCGCGTCCGCGGCGCCGCGGGCCCTGCGTGATCCGGACATGCTGCGCGTCCGGCTGGGTGCGGTGCGGACCGCGCCCTCGGTACGCCCGTTGAACGACTGGGTGGAGGACCTGCGCGGCCGGCTCGGTGACGGTGGGGCCGTGCCGTGGTTCGATCCCGCTTCCGGCGGGGTCGGCGCCCGGAGCCTGTTCTTGCTGGAGGCTCCGGGCCAGAAGTCCATGGGGGTGGAGGCCGAGTTGCGGCGCACCGGCAGCGGCATCATCTCCATCGACAACGACGATCCCACGGCACAGAACTGCTGGACCCTGCGCGCCGAGGCCGCTCTGCCGTACCGGGAGTCCGTCCACTGGAACGTGGTGCCGTGGTATCTGGGCACGGCGGACCGCATCGCCGCGCCCGGACGGACGGAGATCCAGCGTGCGGCACCCTTCCTCCATGAAGTGATCACCATGCTGCCGGACCTGGAGGTGGTGGTTCCCATGGGACGCAAGGCCCAGGCGGGCTGGGCCGCTTACCAGGAACGGTATGCGCCGAAGGTGCACACCCTGCCCACCTGGCACCCGAGTCCCCGCGTCTTCGCTTCCCGCCCCACCGCCCGCCAGGAGATCCTTGAGACCCTCCGCCGAGCCGCCCGCCTGCTGGGCAGCGCGTGACGGTTGATCACCGACCGCCCTGACGCGGCCGGCCCCCTCAGCGCGCCGGAAGGAACACGGTAAGGCGCCCCCAAGCCGCCACCGTCAGCGCCACGCACGGCACGAGCCACCACGGCCGCAACCACCGGCGTGCCACCGCCAGCGCGGTGATCGGTGCGGTGAGGAGGGCGCAGGTGAGGGCGATGGTTGCGAAGAGGCGGATGTGGTCGTAGGCCTGGTGGTCCCAGGGGCCGAGAGGGTGGGACAGACAGGCGATGGCGGTGGCGGCACCCGATACCAGGAAGCCCATGAGCAGCAGGGCCCCGCAGGCGGCGCCTTTCAGCCGCGAGGACCGCGACGACGCCTTCGGCGTCCGAGGGGTCTGCGGGGCCCGTGGCTCCGGGGACACGGTCACGACTCCAGTGCCCGCTTCGCGTCCTCGACGTTGCCGTCGAACCCGCGGCCGTACCGCTGGGCGTCGTCGCTGCGGTAGTAGGGGCCGCCGTTGTAGCGTGCCGCGAGCTCCTGCATCTGTTCTCTCGTCATCCGCTCGGGCGGAACGTCGGCGAACTCGCTCTCGGCCTTGAGCTGGGCGAGGTACTCCGAGGCGAGGTAGATGTTCTGCCCCGGGTCCTTGGAGGCGTTGACCACCTCTTCGCGCTGGGCGTCGGTGAGGTTCTCCGGGTCGTAGCCGAGGACTTCGGCGGACCGGCGTACCTGGATGGCGATCGGGCCCATGGAGGTCTGGTCCGCCTCCCCCGTGCCGGGGATGTGGCGACGCACCCCGTAGGCGGCCTCGTCGATCCAGGAAGGGTCGCCCTCGACCTCCATCCAGGCGATGCCCGCGACCATCTCGGGCGGCAGTCCGGAGCTCCGCGCGGCGTCGTTGATCAGCGCCTTGTTGCCCGCGATGTACTGACGGCGGCCGGCGTCGTCGTCGGACGGCAGATACAGGTAGTGGTCCTGCGCCTCCGGCAGACGCGCGAGCCGGTCCCGTATGCGCTGGAGCGACGGCGAGACCGGCGTGTCGCCCGACACCCCCGGGATCGAGTCGACCTTCGTGCCGGTGCCGGGAAGCTGGGTGTTCGGGTCGCGGCCGGCCTCGCTCACCTCGCGGCGCAGCGCGTCCACGGCGCCGACCAGCAGCGCCGGATAGCCGCTGTCCCCACCGCGGAAGTCCGGCAGGGACCGCAGGGCCGCGCGTATCTCGTGCACGCAGTCCTCCCGGGCCGCGGACTCCACACGCTCGGCGTCGCCGTAGTGGTCCCTGGTGGCGTTGTAGTACTGCTCGGCCTCTTCACGGATCGCGTCGACGTCGACGGTGAGTTCGGCAGCCCAGTCGAGGAAACCGGTTGTGGCCCGCAGGTCCTCCCACTGGCGCAGCGGCTCGGCTGCGCGCGCCGTGGGAGTGATCGCCTGTGCTTCCCGGGACATCACCTCGACCAGCCGGTCCTCGGTGGTCCGCCCGCTCTCGTAGCACCCCTTGGCCCGCTGGACAGCCGTGGCGTAGTCGTCCAGCGCCTTGCGTACGCGTCTGAAGGCGGCCGCGAGGTGCTCCGCCAGATCGAGCGCCTCCCTCAGCCGCCTGGTGTACCGCTCCCGGTGTTCGCTCTCCCACTCGACCTTCCCGGCCTTGCGGAAGTCGTCGTCGCACGAGGCCAGGAGGGTGTGCAGGCGGCCGTACTCGGCCGCGGTCCGTTCGATCAGCTGTGGGTTCGACGCGTCGAGGAACTCCACGTCCGCACGGTGGGCCACGGCGCTCACCGGTCCTCGGGCGCGATGTAACGGCCCTTGTCGAGCAGGTCGTCCATGGCGCGTTGCGTGTTCGCGTCCGCCTGCACGTAGGCGTTCCCCGTCGACCGCAGCCTGGTCGACAGCGCCGACAGCAACGTCACCAGGTCGCCGTACTGATCCTGCGCGTAACGGGCGAAGTCCTCGACGGCTCCGGCCACTTGGGGATGTGAGCGCGGCACACGGCACTGCGTGGCGTTCTCCCCGTCCATCCGCCCCGCGTACAGCAGTCCGGCCAGTTCGTTCAGAAGATGCGAACTGCCGTCCATGGACTCGGCTCGTGCCGAGAACCCTCCAGGCCCTGTGCTCATCGCTCCCCCGATGTCGACAATGATCGCGACCGTGAGCATGCCAGTTGCGGATGCAATCTGTCACGCTGTCACAGGTCGGTGCCGCCGCTGACGTCCAGATACTGGCCGGTGATCCAGCGGGAGTCGTCGGAGGCGAGGAACGCCACCACGTCCGCCACGTCGGAGGGCCTGCCGATCCGGTCGAAGACCGACCGTGCGGCCAGGGCGGCCCGCGCCTCGGGAGTCGTCCTGCGCCGGGCGTTCATGTCCGTCTCGACGAACCCGGGCCCGACCGTGTTCACGGTGATACCGCGGGGGCCGAGTTCCTTCGCCAGAGCCAGGGTCATCGTGTCCAGCGCGCCCTTGGACATGGCGTACGCCAGCGACTCGGGAAAGGCACGCCGTGAGGCGAGGGAGGAGACGTTGACGATACGGCCACCGTCACGCATCCGCGGCAGCGCGCTCTGCACGAGGAAGAACGGCGCCTTGGCGTTGACGGCGATCATGCGGTCGAAGACCTCGGGCACCGCCTGCCCCACCGACCCCGAACCGCTCGCCCCCGCGTTGTTCACCAGGATGTCCAACGAGCCCTCCACACCCGCCCCCTCGTCGCCCCGCTCCTCCCGCAACCCGGCGTCAAAGGCCTCGAAGACGGCGGCGGCGTCACCCGGCACCCCGAGTTCGGCCCCGAGCGCGAAGGCCCGCCCGCCGCTCTGCCGTATCTCGCCCACGACTTCCAGAGCGGCGGCCTCACTGCGCCCGTAGTGGACGCCGACCAGCGCCCCGTCACGGGCGAGGCGGGTGGCGATGGCCCGGCCGATGCCCCGCCCGGCCCCGGTGACCAGTGCGATCTTGCCCGTCAGTGCGCGTTCGATGTTCACGAAGACCCTGTGTCCGTAGAGGTATGGGAGGGAGTGCTGCGTACGTGGAAGCGGCGGCGCGCCTGCCCTCAGCCCTCAGCCGTCAGCCGTCAGCCGTCCAGGAACTGCCGGTACCACTCCGCGTGTTCGGTCAGTCCTCGCGCGAACCCCACCCCGGGGTCCACCCCCACCCCGGCCCAGAAGCCGTCGTCCGCGAACCAGTGGTCCACGGCGAGCATGTCGAGGTGGTGCAGTGCGCGCGGCTGCCCGGCGAGCCGTGTCCGGGCCTCGTCGACGTCCAGCGGGGCGCCCGGCAGGTGCGGGTCGAGCAGGTCGGCGACCGTGTCGAGCAGTTCCGAAGTGCCGACCGGCTCGGGGTGGTTGACGTGATGCACGCCCGGCAGTTCCCGCTCCGACAGCCCGGCGGCGAGCACCGCACGTCCCAACGCCCGTACGTCGACGACGGACTGCCGGGCGGCGCTTCCCTTGAGGCGCGCTGACAGCAGTCGCACCACGGTGACCAGGCCGGGCACCACCCATCGGTCGCCGGCCCCGAGCACGAGGTGCGGGCGCAGCACGACCCCGCCGGCGCCCAGCACATGCCGCTCCGCGGCGGCGCGGGAACGGCTGGTCGGTGAGGCCGGTGCGAGCGGTGGCCCGCCCGGGAGCGCGGCGGTGAAGGGGCCTCGTCCATATACGGCGGCCGTGCTCACGTAGACGACGCGGGCCACCCCGGCGCGCGTCGCCTCCTCGACGAGGGCGCGGGTGCCGTGATCGTTGACGGTCTCCGTGAGCCGTTCGTCGGAGCCGACGTGCGAGGCGCAGTGCAGGACGACGTCGACGCCGTCGCAGGCACCGCGCAGGGACGCGGGATCGGCCAGGTCGGCCCGTACGACGTCCGCCACCTCGGCATGAGCGTCCGGCAGTCTCCCGGGATCGCGTAAGACGAGCCGGAGCGGGAGCGGTGTGTCGCCGCCCGGCGACTCCCGTACCGACTCCCTTACCGCCGCGACGACATGGCTGCCGACGAAGCCGCTGCCTCCGGTGACGAGGATGCGTGGTGACAAGGTGGGGCCTCCCTCTGACCGACCGATCCGCGCGCCGTGATCAACAGTCGGTGACGGACCCGCCGCGGGTCAATCACGCCCGGGCTCGCCGCACCCAGCACCCCGACTGTCGGACCCGTTCCGTAGAGTCGGTCCAGTCGGTGGCCCGGCCATGGAAAGGAACCCCCGTGCGGCTGCGCTGTGCTGTGCTCGACGACTTCCAGAACGTGGCGACGGAGGTCGCAGACTGGTCGCCGCTCGCGGACGACGTGGAGGTCGTCCCGTTCTCGACCCACTTCCCCGACGAGGACAGCCTGGCCGCGGCGCTCGCCGACTTCGACATCGTGGTCACCCTGCGGGAGCGTGTCCCCTTCCCCGCCTCCCTGATCGCCCGGCTCCCCCGGTTGCGGCTGCTCATCGCCTCCGGCATGCGCAACACCGTCATCGACTACGCCGCCGCCGAGGCACACGGCGTCACGGTCTGCGGTACGGCCAGCACCTCGACCCCGCCCGTCGAACTCACCTGGGCCCTGCTGCTGGGCCTGGCCCGCGGTCTCGTCGAGGAGAGCAACGCCCTGCGCTCCGGGGGCCCCTGGCAGCAGACGGTCGGCGCCGACCTGCACGGGCGTCGCCTCGGACTGCTCGGCCTCGGCAAGATCGGCAGCCGCGTGGCCCGGGTCGGCCTCGCCTTCGGCATGCATGTCACGGCCTGGAGCCAGAACCTGACCAAGGAGTACGCCGACGAGGTGGGCGTCCACCTGGCCGCCTCCAAGGAGGACCTGCTCGCCGACAGCGACTTCGTCTCGATCCACCTCGCCCTCGGCGACCGCACCCGCGGTCTCCTCGGGCCCGCCGAGATCGCCCTGCTCAAGCCGACGGCGTATCTGATCAACACCTCACGCGCGGCGATCGTCGACCAGGACGCCCTGCTCGGTGCCCTGCACGAGGGCCGTATCGCCGGCGCCGGCGTGGACGTCTTCGACATCGAGCCCCTCCCCGCCGACCACCCGATGCGCACGGCTCCCCGTCTGCTCGCCACCCCCCACCTGGGCTATGTCTCGCAGGCCAACTACGCGACGTACTACGGCCAGGCGGTCGAGGACATCCAGGCTTACCTGGCGGGTTCACCGGTGCGGCGGCTGCCCTGAGCTCGGCTGCCGGGGCCCCGCGATCCGGTGGCGGCGGTCAGGCGATGTCGGCGGCCTCGGCGGGCGCGGTCGCGGCCGGCCTTCGGTAGATGCCCTCGCTCCGGCGCAGATGGTGCAGGTCCACCAGATAGCGCCGGAGCGTCACATGGTCGATGTCGTCGCTGTCCTCGCACCAGGCGCGCAGCTTCTCGTTGACGGTGCGCTCCGGGTACTCGACACCCGGCTCGAAGGTCTGTTCGGCGATGTGCCGCAGCACCAGCTTCTTACGGGTCCACCGCGCGGGCAGCCGGACCAGCCGGCCGTCCCGGACGAAGGTCCGCAGGACCGGGTCGGCGGCCTGCTGTTCCCCGGTCACCGGGCTCTCGGCGGCCGGGGCGCCGCGCTCCCGCCGGGCAGCGGTTCGCGCGTACTCCTTGAGCAGTCCGTACGCCACGCCCAGTTCCCCGTCGGCTCCGGTCGTCACCACGCCCTGCTCCCGCAGCCGCAGCAGCGCCAAGGCCGTCTCCTTCGCGGGCAGCCCCGCCGCCCGGGCGACCTGCTCGGCGCTCCCCGCGCCCAGCGCCACGGCCGCGAAGGCACGCACCCGGCTCTCCTCGGCGAACAGTCGGACCAGTTGTTCCGTCGGATCGGTTGCCATGCCCGGAGGCTAGTGGACCCCGGCCCGCGGGGCTGAGTGATTTTTCGCGGAACCCGGCCGGCCTCACCCGTACCGATAGATCCCGGACATGTCCTCCAGCTCGTCCGGAGTGACGTCCCACGGCGGCAGCTTCTCGTTGCGGGCGACGATCCGGCCGTACTGGATGCTGTTGCGGCCCGGCGGTTTCGCCGGGGCATAGCGGTGTTTGCGGTGGCGCCGCTGCCAGCGCTGCCACTGCATGTCGACGAAGGCGTGGACCAGCCAGAACACGGGGTCGTTGACGGACGCGCCGCCGAGCATGGCGCCGCCGACCCAGCGATGGACCCGGTTGTGGTTGCGCCAGGGGTTGTTGCTCCTGCCCCACCCCTCCATCTTGTTGCGGAAGCCCTTGGTCACCGTCGAGTCCCACGGGGAGACGTCGTAGACGGGGTCCTTCAGCGCCCAGTTCAGATCGTCCCGGGTGGGCAGGTCGATCGGCCGGCGCGAGCGGCCCAGGTCCCGGGTGAGGAACTCGACGTTGGTGATCCTCGCCCTGAGCGTCCAGTTGCCCGTCGCGTAGGCGAACGGCCCGGTCATCACCTGCCGGTCCACGGACCGCCCGTTGCCGCCGAGCAGATCGTCGGTCCACGGCACCGCGGTGGTCGAACGGTCCCGGGTCCAGTCCCAGTACGGCACCGTCACCGAGTCGTCGACGCGGCGCAGCGCGTTCTCCAGGTCCAGCACGAACCGGCGGTGCCAGGGCAGGAAGGAGGGCGTCATGTGGGCGGCGCGCAGGCCCCGGTCGCCGTCCCCGCGGAAGTGCTCGATGTGCAGCCGTACGAACTCGTCGTACTCGCCGCTCCGTTTGACCTCGAGCAGTGCCTCGACGAACCGCCGCCGCTCGGTGCGCGTCAGTTTGCTCACGTTCTTACGCACGTACACCATGCTGTGCCTCCCCGTGCGGGTGCCCGCCGTCGAACGGCCCGGGGGCCAGGTCACGCAGCCGCCGCAGGGGGCCGAGTTCGTCGACGGCGGCGCGGGTCGCCTCCAGCGGCGTCCGGTACCAGCTGTAGTGGTCGACCATGCTGAGCCAGGTGCCGTCGGCACGGCGCATCAGATGCAGCGGCCGGCCGTCCACGGTGACCTGCCACTCGGCTCCGAGAGCGGAGAGCCCCTGGAGGGGAAGGGGGGCGCCCTGGATGCGGCGGCCGCGGTAGGTCTCGTCGAAGGGGGTGCCGGTGTCCGGCTGCACGTCCGCGGGCCGTGCGGGCCGGGAAGCGGTGACGACCGGGGTGAGCGCGACGGCGGCGAGCAGCACCCGCGCCACCTCCCGCCGTGTCCGCCTCTCCGGCTCGCTCTGCACCGGGGTGCCCGCCCCTTGCACCGCACCCACCGACACTCCGTCTGCGCTGACGGCCATCGCTCACTCCTCGTACGGTTCGGCTGTTCGTACGAGTAACCGTGCGGGGCCCTCCACGGTCACCGCCGAAGCGCCCATACGGTGCAATGGTCAGCTGGTCCAGAAGTCCCACCAGCGGGTCAGGATCAGCATGCCGACGATCCCGATGTGCAGTACCGGAAGCACCCAGGTGAACTCCGAGAAGAACGTCTTCACGGGGTCCGGCGCGGGCAGGAAGTCGTGGCGTACGACGAAGGACGTCACGTACCAGAAGAGCGGGATCGTCGCGAGCCAGGCCAGGCAGCACCACAGGCACAGGGCGTCGATCCGGTACAGGGACTCGAACTGGAGCCAGGAGACGAACCCGACGCCGAAGAGGCAGCCGGCCGCGAAGGTCAGCCAGTACCAGCGTGGAAACGTGGCCCCGGCCAGCAGGCTGACGCCGACACAGATGACGATGCCGTAGGCCACCAGCCCCAGCATCGGGTTGGGGAACCCGAAGGCCTCGGCCTGGTCGCTCTCCATGACGCTGCCGCAGGACACCACGGGGTTGAGGCTGCACCCCGGTGTGAAGTCCGGGTCCTCCAGCAGCTTGAACTTGTCGAGGGTGATGACCCAGGAGGCCAGCAGTCCGGCCGCCCCGCAGACCACCAGCAGCAGGGCGAACGCGCGGCTGCCACCGGCGGTCGGGCGGATCGGCCGTGCGGAGTCGCTCGAGTCAGGGGCCACCGCGCGACCTTATCGACGGCCCGCGGAACTTCCCCGCGAACGCTCCCCCGTCCGGCCGACATGGCGGCGGCCATCCGCCCGATCGGGGGACCGGGCGGGGAGGGGCGGCCGGATGCGGTGCGGTCAGCGGTAGACGCGGAGGAAGTCGACGTCGAAGGTGATGGGCGCCGGACCGCAGGGGGACGGATGGTGCTCGCCCGCGCTCAGCGACAGGTTGAGGATCAGATACGCCGACCAGCCGGGGCCGACGCCGGTGCCGTCGCAGAAGACGTGCTCGCCGTTGACGTACCAGCCGACGCGGTGCGCGCCGTAGCCGGTGCCGATGGTCACCCAGCGGTCCGGGCCGATCGTGTCGGGGGCGGTGTAGTAGTTCGCGGCGTGCCGGACGTGGTTGGACAGCTCCAGCAGATGCGGGTTGTCCGGGTGGTACTCGAAGGAGTCGACCTCGTTCCCGCCGCCCTTCCAGGTCCACAGCGCCGGCCAGGCTCCGGTCCCGGCGGGCAGTCGGACACGGGTCTCGACGTGGTCCCCGGTCCGCACCTGGAAGCCCTCGGCGGAGTACTCGGTGGTGAGCAGGCCGGTGTGCCAGGCCGGCCGGCCGTTCTCGAGGGTGCGGCCGGCCGGTACGGCGGTGAAGGTGGCCACCCCGTCGCGGACGGTGACACAGCGGGGGTCGAGCCAGTCCAGCTTGTTGTCGTCCGGGTTGTGGTCGCAGTAGCGGTAGGCGCTCGATCTGTCGCCGACCCACTTGGTGCCCCAGGCGATCGGGCCGTCGAACTCCTCCGACCAGACGAGCGACCTGCCAGGGGGTGCGCTCGGCGTGGACGTGTCGCTGTAGGTGGTCATGGCGGCGAGGGTAGGCCGCGGGACGTCTCGGACCGGACCGGCGCGACGGAGACCCGGGCAGACAATTCCGAAATTCATCTTTCCGACCAGATGTCAATCCCCCGGAATCCTCCTGCGCATTACATTCTTCACTCGACCGACTTTCATGCGTATGGAGTAACGCGTCGCTTTTACAGGGCCCTTGGACTGCTATGTTCTCCAACCGTCGGATCAGAGGTACTTTCAAGCGAGGTGAATCATGAAGAAGGCAGTTTTCACCACTGCGGCGTTGGCCATCGGTGCGGGTCTTGTGGGTGGCTCCGCCGCAGCGGCGGTCGCCGCCGGGGGTTCGGGCGCTTCCACCAGTCCGATCGGCGGGCTCATGTCCCCGACCAAGGTGGCGCCTGCGGTCGTGCCCGCGGCCGACGTGGTGACGCGACTGGCCCGGGACGGCGGTGTCGCCAAGGGCAGCGCGTTCGACAAGAACAAGTCGGGCGGCATGTCCGGTGTCTACCTGGACGGCATGGACCCGAATGCCGCCAAAAGGCCCACCATTCCGGTGAAGAACCCGGCCGGAAGCGGCGAGGTACAGATCCACCCGCTGCACGCGCCGACGGCCACCGGCCTCGGCACCCTGCTTCCCAACAAGTGACGACCCGGCACCCCTTTGAGTCGGCCGTACCGGCGTATGCCGGCCCCGGAATTCTGAGACTCTGATCCGGTTCTCGACAACCGGAGACCACAGGCAGGCCCGGATACCGAATCCGGACCGGCGACCCGGTCTCCGTACAACGGCGGCCCGCACCCACTGGCCGCCGTGCATCATCCGTCCGGCCCACCGGCCCTCACCCGCCGGTGGGCCGGACGCATGTCGGCGGCGTTCCGGCCGCTCTATTCGGCCCGTCGCACCGCAGATTTCACACGTTGCGCCATCCGAAGGAATCTGGCCGCGTTTGATTGTTCCCGCCGTGACTTATGCATGCATATACGGGTTTCCTTTTCGTAAGCGTGCGCAACCGTGAATTCAGGAAGGAACCGAGTTGCCCAAGAAGTTCGCGGTCATCACGGCCCTCGCCCTCAGCACCGTCGTCGGCACCGCCGGCCTTGCCTCCGCCGGCGAGTACGACGGCAACGGCAAGACCACCACCGTCAAGGGCGGTGACGGCTTCTCCCAGTCCCCCGTCGTCGTGAACGCTCCTCAGCAGGGCGTCCTCGTCGTCAACGGCACTGTCGTCGACGGTCGCTGCCTCGCCCCCTGGTCGAACGGTGCCGTCCTCGGCGGCGTCGTGCCACCGAACTCGCACTACGCCGCCTGCAACACAGCCAAGGTCGACCAGGCGCAGAACGCCCCGTACTCGGGCGGCTTCCTGTTCTGACCGCTGCTCCGAACTATTCGCAGCAGGTGAATTACCCCAACGCAGCCCGAAAGGCGCAACTCATGCGTAAGAAGGTTACGGCCATCTCCGCGCTCGCGGCAGGCATCGCCCTGGCGACCGGCGGCACCGCGGCCGCCGACTCCGACACCACCACGGTCAAGGGCGGCACCGGTTTCTCGTCGTCCCCCGTCGTCGTGAACGAGCCCCAGCAGGGCGTCGCCATCGTGAACGGCACGGTCGTCGACCTGCGCTGTGCCGTGCCGTGGTCGAACGGTGCCGTCCTCGGCGGCGTGGTCGCACCGAACTCGCACTACGCCTCCTGCAACACGGCCAAGATCGACCAGGCGCAGAACGCCCAGTACAAGGGCGGCTTCCTGTTCTGACTCCTGCTCCGAGCAATTCGGAGCAGGTAAATCCCGAACGCAGCCCGGAAAGGCTCAACTCATGCGTAAGAAGGTTACGGCCATCTCCGCCATCGCCGCGGGCATCGTCCTCGCGACCGGTGGCACCGCCGCGGCCGACGGTGACACCACCACGGTCAAGGGCGGCAGCGGCTTCTCGACGTCCCCGGTCGTCGTGAACGAACCGCAGCAGGGCATCGCCGTCGTGAACGGCGCCCTGCTCGACGCTCGCTGCCTCGCCCCGTGGTCGAACGGCGCCGTCCTCGGCGGTGTCGCTGCTCCGAACTCGCACTACGCGGCCTGCAACACGGCCAAGATCGACCAGGCGCAGAACGCCGCGTACAGGGGCGGCTTCCTGTTCTGAGCAGTCTTCGCCCGAGGGCGGTCCGCCGGAATTCCGGCGGACCGCCCTCGGGCGAAGA
>CBFGZZ010000206.1:0-15439 GCA_965653385.1 uncultured Streptomyces sp.
GTCTCCCTTGTCCCTGTCCACCGGGTCCCTGTCCACCGCGTCCATGTCCGCCTGGTCCAGGCCCAACAGCAGTCGCACCACCGGCACCACCGCATCCGCCCGCTCGACGTCGAGCCCGGCCGCGAAACCGGGTATGCCGGAACCGCCGCCCGCCGCACGCCCCCGCTCCCCCGGCCCACGCCGAACCAGCTCCCCCAAGGTCCGCCGCACCCCCGGCTCATACGCCGAGAAGGTCCGCCGCAACAACGGCAACACGTCCGTGAACGCCTCCGCCGACACCCCCGTCAGCCAAGCGTCGACCAGCCCGAGCAGCCGCTCGTCGTGCACGAGCAGCATCCCGCCGCCGGAACCCCCGCCGACGAACCCCTCGATCCACGCGGCCGCGTCCCCGGGCGGCGTCCCCGGCGACAGCACCAGCCCCATCAGCCGCGCCGCTTCCTCCTGCCCCAGCTCCCCGTCGTCCAGCAGCAGCCGAACGCCCCGACCTCTGATGACACCGGGCACGGTGTCCCGCACGGACAACACCCGCAGCACCGTGTGCCACCGCGCCCGAAGGTCGCCGTGCCCGGGGGCGGACGCCCTGTCCGGAGCGCCGGGGCCGGCGGGCGTGTCCTTGGCCACCGCATCACCAAGCAACCCCACCGCCCCGTGCACCGCGTCGACATGCCCCCGCATCTCGTCGGCGGCATCCGCGTCCAGCGCGGCGCACGCCGGGGGCAGGCCGACGAAGATGCGCTCGGCGAGCCCCGCGGCGACCTCTGTGAGCGCCGCGGTGTCCGTGCCGCGCACGTCGCCGTATCTCAGGGAACGGACCAGCGCGGGCAGGGCCTGGGCCAGATGGCCGACATCGGCGTCGAGGGCGGCCCGGTCGGCGAGGACCTGCATCGCGGTGGGCAGCGCGTCCGGCAGTTCGGCCAGCAGACAGCGCTCGGCGAGAGCGGTGACGTCGGCGAGAGTCTGCGCGGCCACGGCGTCCGCCTCCGCCTTGGCGGTCGCCGCGGCGAACACGGTGGTCCCCCACACCCCGGCCTCGGCGACCCGCACCGACAACTCGGGCTCCCACCGCAGCCGCCACGTCTCCCGGAAGGTCCCCGTGCTGCCCCGCGACGCGACATGCTCACCCCACCCCACGCCGAGCAGCCGCAGCCGGTGCAGCAGCCTGCTGCGCTCGGCGTCGTTCTCCTTGCGCAGATCGAGCTCCAACTCCCGCTCCAGCGCCTCCGGTTTGAGCCGCAATCGGCGCTGGATCCGGTCGAGGTCGCGCTGCAACGGCACCGCCGGCGCCGATGGCGGCACCTCCCCCAGCACATCCCCCACGACCAGCCGGTCCCGCACCAGCGCCAACGGCACGTCCGAGCCGTCGCACATCACCGCCCGCACCGCGTCGGTGGTCTCGCTGAGCCCCGGCAGCGGACGCCCGCGCATCGCCGCGAGTGTCTCCGCGAGTCGCACCGCCTCGATGACATGCGCCGAGGACACGATGCGGTCCTCGTCCCGCAGCAGCCCGGCCACCTTGGTCATCCACCGCTCGACCGGCCGGTCCGGCGCGCCGAAGAGGTGCCCGTACCACCCCGGTGAGTCGATCCCCGCCCCGTACCCACTGGCCCGGGCCAGCCGCCGGTAGGTCCACGGCACCCAGGTCATATCGGCCTTGACCTTGGGCAGCCCCTTCAACAGGGCCTTGTCGGCGGCCACGGTGGCCTTCTGCCGCAGTGCGGGCACATGCCACGCCCCGCAGACGACGGCCACCTCGTCCCCGAACTCCCGCTGGGCAGCGCGTACTTGGAGCCGCATGTACGCCTCCCGCACGAGATCCCGCTCATGCCCTCCGCTGCCGTACGCCTCCCGCAACGCCCCCATGGCCTCCTCAAGCCCGAGAAACGGCGCGAACGCGTCCCCGTCCCGCTCCCCGTCGCCCGTCCCCCGGTGCTCGACGACGTCCTCCCACCACCGCTCGGGATCGTCGTATCCGGCGACCTCGGCGAGAACGGCGAGGGGATCGACCCGGACATCGGCCGCCGCGCCGGGGTTCGGGGCGAGGTCGGGGCCGGGGCCGTTCCCGTCGGCCGGGCACGGCTCCCCGTCCTGCCCGGCCGCCCCCGCGTCCGCGTCCTTGCCGGCCGTCCCCCGCTCCGGGTCCTCCCCCCAGGCCAGCGTGTGGGTGGCCGGCAGGTCGATGAACCGGGCCGGGACCTGGTGGTCCAGGGCCCAGCGGATCGCGACCCACTCCGGGGAGAACTCGGCCAGTGGCCAGAAGGCCGAGCGGCCGGGCTCGTCCACGGCGTGGGCGAGGAGGGCGACCGGCGGCCGCATGGCCTCGTCGGCGGCGAGCGCGATCAGGGCGTCGGCCTCCGGCGGCCCTTCGATCAGCACGGTGCGCGGCCGGGCCGCTTCCAACGCAGCCCGCACGGCCCGCGCCGACCCCGGCCCGTGGTGCCGCACGCCTAGCAGCAGCGGCCCGCCGCCCCGGCCTTCGCTCCCGAACCTGTCCACGCCGGTCACACCGTCCCCCCTCGGTCGCCGATCGTCCGGCGGCGCCACCGCCCTTGCCCCGCGCACCGTCGCGCTTCCTTCCGCGGCCGGCGCGCCTGCTCACTCCTCATCACGGCGCACCCCTTCCTGCCTGGCCAGCGGACGCCGTCGAACGCGCCCTCTCCGCCACGGATCCGCCCTTGGTCGACCCGCCGCTCGGGCGCCCCCATCCGAGGTCGTCGTCGCTCACGCGCTCACCTCCCGGCACGCCCGGTAGAAGTCCGTCCAACCGTCCCGCTCGCGCACGACCGCCTCCAGGTACTCCTGCCAGACGACCCGGTCGGCCGCCGGATCGCGGACGACCGAGCCGAGGATGCCCGCGGCGACATCGCCTGGTCGGAGCACTCCGTCGCCGAAGTGGGCGGCCAGGGCGAGGCCGTTGGTGACGACGGAGATCGCCTCGGCCGTGGACAGCGTGCCGCTGGGCGACTTCAGCTTGGTGCGGCCGTCGGCGGTGATGCCGTCCCGCAGCTCGCGGAAGACGGTGACGACACGGCGGATCTCGTCGACGCCGTCGGGCGCGGCCGGCAGGTCGAGGGAGCGGCCGATCTGGTCGACGCGGCGGGAGACGATGTCCACCTCGGCCTCGACACTCTCCGGCAGCGGCAACACGACCGTGTTGAAGCGGCGGCGCAGAGCGCTGGAGAGGTCGTTGACACCCCGGTCGCGGTCGTTGGCCGTGGCGATGAGGTTGAAGCCGCGGACCGCCTGCACCTCCTGCCCCAACTCCGGTATCGGCAGCGTCTTCTCCGACAGGATCGTGATCAGTGTGTCTTGCACATCGGCCGGAATCCGGGTCAGCTCCTCGACCCGCGCCGTCATCCCCTCCGCCATGGCCCGCATGACGGGGCTGGGCACGAGGGCGTCCCGGCTCGGCCCGTGCGCGAGCAGCTGCGCGTAGTTCCAGCCGTACCGGATCGCCTCCTCCGGTGTGCCCGCCGTGCCCTGCACCAGCAGCGTCGAGTCACCGCTGACCGCCGCGGCCAGGTGCTCGGAGACCCAGGTCTTCGCGGTACCGGGGACACCGAGCAGGAGCAGGGCGCGATCCGTGGCCAGCGTGGTGACGGCGACCTCGACCAGGCGGCGCGGGCCCACGTACTTCGGTGTGATCACCGTGCCGTCCGGCAGCGTGCCCCCCAGCAGATACCTGGCCACGGCCCACGGCGACAGCTTCCAGCGGGCCGGGCGCGGACGGTCGTCCTGCGCGGCCAGCGCGGCCAGTTCATGGGCGAAGGCGTCCTCGGCATGCGGTCGCAACGCCTGGGTCGATTCCGTCTCCCCCGCTTCGACGGACGTCGGCTCAACGGACACAGTCATGGCAAAGTCCCCCTCCAGCTCGGCCGGTTCGGATCTGCCACCAACGTTGCACCACGCCACTGACAATGCGTTCCGACCTGCGAAAACGCGTCTGCGAGGCGGATCGCGAGGTGTCGGCCCCGGCCGATTGTCAGTGGTGGGATCTACCTTCGATGGCATGACTCAGCAGGGGGTGCGCTGGACCGCGGACCAGGTGTTGGCACTGGCTCCTGACGCCGCGTCACGCAAAGCGGGAAGCAAACTCGGCGCGGCAGGGCCGTGGACCGAGGCGGGGAGTTCGAGCGAGGGGACGGTGTGGGGGCTGTGCAAGGGCAGTGGCAGCAAGCCGTATCAGACGGTCATCGACATCGCGGACGCCGCCGGGCCCGCGTACAAGTGCAGTTGCCCGAGCCGGAAGTTCCCGTGCAAGCACGCCCTCGGACTGCTGCTGCTCTGGGCGGACGGAGAGGGCGCGGTGCCGCCGGCGCAGGCGCCGGACTGGGCGGAGCAGTGGATAAAGGGGAGAAGGCAGCGCGCCGAGGAGAAGCGGACGGCGAGCGCGTCCGGCTCCTCGTCGGCGGCCGGTGACCCGGAGGCGGCGCGGCGGCGGGCGGAGCGCCGTGCCGTACGGGTCACCGCGGGTGCGACCGAGCTGGAGCAGCGCCTGGCGGACCTGCTGCGCGGCGGCCTGGCCGGCGCGGAACAGGCCGGGTACGGAATGTGGGAGGAGACGGCCGCCCGCATGGTCGACGCCCAGGCTCCCGGCCTGGCCGCGCGGGTGCGGGAACTGGGGGCGATCCCGGCGTCCGGCCCCGGCTGGCCGGTGCGCCTGCTGGAGGAGTGCGCCCTCCTCCATCTCCTCGACCAGGGCTGGCTGCGTCGCGAGGCGCTGCCCGACGCCCTGTCGGACACCGTCCGCAACCGCGTCGGCCTGCCCGCCTCGGCGGACGGTCCGCCGGTGCGGGACCGCTGGCTGGTCCTCGCCCAGTACGACACGGCGGACGTGAAGCTGACGACGCGCCGGATATGGCTGTACGGCGCCGACTCGCGCCGCACCACGCTGCTCCTCTCCTACGGGGCCGCCGGCCGCGCGCCGGAGCTGACGCTGCCGGTCGGGCTGGTCCTGGACGCGGAGGTCACGGCGTACCCGGGTGCCGGGCAGCTTCGGGCGTCCCTGGGCGAGCAGTTCGCACCGCCCGCGCCCGCGCCGATACGGCCACCGGGTGTGACGACGGCCGAGGCGACGGCTCGTTACGGAGAGGCGCTCGGCGACGACCCGTGGCTGGACTCCGCCCCGGTCACCCTGGACCGGGTCGTACCGATCCCGGACGGCGACTCCTGGCAGCTGGCGGACGCCGACGCGGACACGGCCCTGCCCCTGACCCCGGCCGCTCGCGCCCGCCCGGGCCTGTGGCGGCTGGTCTCACTGTCGGGCGGCAGACCGGTCAAGGTGTTCGGCGAGTGCGGCCACCGTGGCTTCACCCCGCTGACGGCCTGGCCCAAGGGCAAGGGAGAGGCGGTACGGCTGTGCTGACCGGCGCCTCGCGGACACCAAGGCAGAGTGGAAGGCAGACAGGAATGAGCCACGAGAACAGCCCCTCCGTTCCTGTGGACCCGCCGGCACCGGACGCCTGGGAGGAACTCGTCACGGCGGCCCTGCTCGGCACGGACCGGCGTACACCCCCGGGCCGCGCGCCGGGCCGGGAAGCACCGCTCACGCTGCTGGACACGGCGGCCGTGGAGACCGTACGGCGGCGGGCCGGGCTGCGGCCGGCCCTGGCTGCGCGGCGGCCCGATCCGGCGCCCGAGGACCCCCGCCCGGTGCTGCCTCCGGCGGCGGCCCGCAGGCTGGCGATGCTGCTGTCCGACCGTCCCGGCGCGGGCGGCGGCCGCAGAGGCACGTCCCCGGACCTCATGGAGCTGCTGCCCCAGTGGCTCGCGGCAGCGAACGACCGCGGTTTCGCGCCGCCCCCGGAGACACTGCCCGCGCTGCTGGACGCGGCGCGGGGCCGCACGGATCTGCGGCCGTCGGCGCTGGCGTTCGCCGGCCCGCGGGCGGTGTGGCTGGCCCGGCTGAACCCTGACTGGCGGTTCGCCCTGCGTGCGACCCCGGGCGGAGGCGCGGCGCTGCCGCACCTCGACGACCCGGCCGAGATCCAACAGCTGTGGCAGGAGGGGCTGTTCGCCGAGCGGGTCGCCCTGCTCTGCGCGCTCCGCGCCCGTGAGCCCGCCGCCGCACGCGAGCTGCTGACCACGACGTGGCCGACGGAACGGGCCGAGGACCGGCTGATGTTCCTCGACTCGCTGCGAACCGGGCTGGGCGCGCAGGACGAGCCGTTCCTGGAGCAGGCGCTGGCCGACCGGAGCCGTAATGTCCGGGCGACGGCCGCGGAGCTGCTGTCGGCGCTGCCGGGTTCGGCGCTCGCCGCGCGGATGGCGGTACGGGCCGGGGCCTGCGTGGCACTGGACCACACCCGTGACGCGCCGACGATCATCGTGGAGGCGCCGCACGAGTGCGACGCGGGCATGGAGCGCGACGGAGTGGTGGCCAAGGCCCCGGCGGGACGTGGTGAACGGTCCTGGTGGTTCGGCCAGTTGGTGGAGGCGACCCCGCTCGGCAGCTGGCCGGGGCGGCTCGGCGGCCGTACGCCTGGCGAGATCGTGGCGCTGCCGGTGACGGACGACTGGCAGGGCGAGCTGCACGCGGCGTGGTGCCGGGCAGCGGTACGGCAGCGGGACGGCGAGTGGGCGAGGGCGCTGCTCGGGTCGCCGTCCGCCCCGGAAGCCGGCGGTCCGGGAGCGGTGTCCCTGGCCGAGCGCGCCAAGCTCCTCGGCACGCTGCACTCCGCCGAACGGGCCGAGTGGGTCGCCGGATTCATCGCGACGCACGGTCTGTCCGAGGCGTTCCAGCTGCTCGGGGTGTGCGCGGTGCCGTGGAGCGGGCCGCTCGGGCGGGCGGTGGTCGACGCGCTGAACATCGCACGTGACGCGGGGAGTTACCCCTGGAGCTTCAGTGGAGTGATGGGCCTGGCCGAGCGCTGCCTCGACCCGGCGGAGGCAAGCCGCCTCGACGGCCTGCTCGCGATACCGGACGAGCCGGAGGATGCATCGCCTGGGGCCGGCGGCTACTGGGCGGAGGCGTTCCAGCGACTGGTCACGACGCTGCGCCTGCGAGCAGCCATGATCGAGGAACTGAGCCCTACCAGCCCGTCCGGCGATACCAGCCCGTCTGGGGGTACCCCCTCTGGGGGAGTTTGAGGACGAGGCCCTTCGGGCCGAAGCGGGGGTCTGGGGGCGGCAGGCCTCAGGGACCGCCACCCCCACCCACCCGCACCAAAAGTCGGCTCACTCGCCGGAGGCCGCCGTGGCCCGCACCCAGTCCACGATCGCCTGAGTCGTCGCACCCGGCGTGAAGATCTCGGCGACACCCTTCTCCTTCAGCGGCGCGATGTCCGCCTCGGGGATGATCCCACCGCCGAAGACCAGGATGTCCTCCGCCTCGCGCTCCTTGAGGAGGTCGATCACGGCGGCGAAGAGAGTGTTGTGGGCGCCGGAGAGGATGGACAGACCGATCGCGTCGGCGTCCTCCTGGATCGCGGTGTCGACGATCTGCTCGGGCGTCTGGTGAAGCCCGGTGTAGATGACCTCCATACCGGCGTCGCGCAGCGCCCGCGCGATCACCTTGGCCCCCCGATCGTGGCCGTCGAGCCCAGGCTTGGCCACCACCACGCGGATCGGACCGGCTGCCACACCCATCACTGCCTCCATGAAGCGACTACATCCATCCGTACCGACAGGCACCGCTCATATCTGAGTTATGCCGCACTCGCCACACATGTCATACATGGGGCGCGTATCGCACTCCTCCGTCGCCCATCGCTCCGGAGGCGTCCTCACGGCACGGACGCCCCGGGCCTCATCGCCCGGGGAAGTGAACGAACGTTATCGCCAGCATCCCGCAACCGGCAGTTTCGCGGTGCAGACCGAGGGGGAAATCACACGGTGGGACACGTTCGCCGCGCACCGTTCCACATCTCTGCGGCACACGGGCCGCAGAAGTCTGCGGTGCGCGCGTCGCAGCGGGACCACGCGCAAAGGGAGCCGCAACGAGGTCGTCGCACCACCGCGCCGCCGACCGCGCGCCGTGGCGATGCGGCATCGACGGTGGCACGAAGGGCACGTAGGGCAGGTAAGGCACGACAAGCGGGGAGCTTCGTCGCCACACCGGCAGGAAGCCCCGCCTGGTCATCGGCGCGCCAGGGCCGACCCGACCGACGCACGGCACGCGCCTCGCTCACCCCACGCGCCTTCCTCATGCTCCGCCGACCACCTCCGCCGCGACTTCCACGAGGGCACACGGGGGCCGGAGCCGTCCTCCTGCGTGCCACAAGGAGGTCGGCCATGAAGGTCACCGGGGTAGCACTCCCCTTTCTTCCGCTCTGCCGACGCCTGCTCCCGAGCAGACTCACCGGCCTCTCCCTCGCCCTGCTGAAGGCGACCGCCCTGGAGATCGCGATCCTCGCCGGCCATGTACTCCTGTATCCGTCCGGCATCACCCAGGAGCGCCGTACGACCCCCATGATTCCCGCTCGGGACACCGCCCCGCTGCCGACCCCGGCCCGACCGCCCGTCGTCCTGCTGCACGGCTTCATCGACAACCGCTCGGTCTTCGTCCTGCTGCGCCGCAGCCTCGCCCAGCACGGCAGGCACCAGGTCGAGTCGCTCAACTACTCCCCGCTGACCTGTGACATCCGCGCCGCCGCCGAGCTGCTCGGCCGGCACATAGAGGGGATCTGCGAGCGCACCGGCAGCAGCCAGGTGGACGTCGTCGGACACAGCCTCGGCGGCCTGATAGCGCGCTACTACGTGCAGTGCCTCGGCGGCGACCTCAGGGTCCGCACGCTGGTCACGCTCGGCACGCCGCACTCCGGCACCAGCGTCGTGCCACTGGCGAACGCGCACCCGATCGTGCGTCAGATGCGCCCCGGCTCACCGGTCCTCGAGGAACTGTCCCGGCCCGCGCCCGGCTGCCGCACCCACTTCGTGAGCTTCTGGAGCGACCTCGACCATCTGATGGATCCGCTGGAGACGGCCTGTATCGACCACCCGGACCTGCTGGCGCACAACGTCCGCGTGAGCGGCATCGGCCACCTCGCCCTCCCCGTGCACCCCGCCGTGGCGACCGGGATACGGCAGGCGCTCGACATCGCGCCGCCAGGAACCGAAACCACTTCGCAGGCCGACGGCCTGACCGTGGCGTAACGACCCCCGACGCGCCCCCGACTCACTCGGCCCACACCCGACACACAGCCCCGGAACAGCCGACCGACATCGAACAATCTTCGAACACAAGGCCAAACTCGCGCCCACAGTCCGCCAAAACACGGCCGAATGCCCGTTTCCTTCACGCGCGAAACCTGCCGAAGATTGTCGTGCCCGCGTACCGCCGGGTACAGTCGCCGCACTGCTCTGGCAGCCCCTGTTGTCGAGGCGAGAGAGAAGTTGGTGAACGATCGTCACCCGTCGGGGACCATGACCTCCCCGGCCACGGCTTCCGACGCCGCCTCGGCGCACTACGCGTCCTATGGCGCCCAGGAAGCCCAGTACGGTGACTCCACCACGTACGGCACCTACGACGCCACCGGATTCGGCGCCGCAGGTCACGCCACCGCCACCTTCGACGCGGACCCACTGTTCGGCAGCCTCCCCGGTGACACCACGGGCGGGTACGACGCCACGCAGTGGTCCACGGGCAACCACCACACCGTGAACTACGACGCCTACGCGGCCCAGCATCACGCCGCCTACGACACCGGCGCGTACGACACCACCGCGTGGACGGCCGAGCACGAGCGGCTGGCCTTCGTCCCGCAGCAGGCCAACGGCCATGACGCCTCCGGCCATTGGGACGCGACCGCCTGGGCCCAGCCCGACCACTCCGGCGTCCCGGCCGACCAGACCCAGCAGTGGGAATGGGGCACGCAGGCCTTCGACACCGGCGCGTACGACGCCACGCAGTGGAACTCCGACGGCGGCATCGACGGCACCACCGCACAGGCGACGGGCGAGTACCAGCAGCCAGCAGAATCCTTCGATCAGCAGGCGACCGCGCACTTCGACCAGATCGACCCCGCGGGACACATCGACCCCACGGCGTACGAGGATCCCGCCCAGCCCGACGACGAGTCGACCACCACCGGCGAACTCCCGGCCGCGGCCCCGCTCCTCGACGACCAGGAGGAGACCGCTCCGGCTCCCTCCCCGCGCGCGGCATCCCGCAGCGGCTCGCGCTCCCGCCGCCGTACGCCCCCCAAGCGCTCCGCACTGCTGACGGTCGCCGTGCCTTCCGCGTGTGTGATGGGCGTCGCCGGCATCGCCGCCGCCTCCGTCGGCACCCTGACCGACGACAAGGACGCGTCCACGCTCGCCTCGGACAGCGAGGCCGTGAAGCCGTCCACCGCGAACAACAAGCTGGACACCCAGCTCAAAAGCCTCTCCGCCGGCGCCGACGACTTCGCCGACCGGGCCAGCCGTACGCAGGAACGGATCGACCTCAAGGCCCAGCAGGCGGCCGAGAAGCGCAAGGCCGCCGAGGAGGCGGCCCGCAAGGAGCGGCTTCGCCCGAAGTTCGCGCTCCCTGTCGCGAACCACGGCCTCAGCGCCTATTTCGGCCAGTCCGGCATCAACTGGATGTCCGTGCACACCGGCATCGACTTCCCCGTCTCGTACGGCACGACGGTGATGGCCGCGACCGACGGCACCGTACGGACGCAGTGGAACAGCGCCTACGGCAACATGATGATCGTGACCGCGAAGGACGGCACGGAGACGTGGTACTGCCACCTCTCCAGCTACCGCGTCGCCTCCGGTACGACGGTCAAGGCCGGCGACCCGATCGCGTACTCCGGCAACTCGGGCAACTCGACCGGCCCGCACCTGCACTTCGAGGTGCGCCCGGGCGGGGGCTCGGCCATAGACCCACTGTCCTGGCTGCGCAGTCACGGTCTGGACCCGACGTAACCGACCGGCCGCCGGCAGACGAGGCCGACCACCGGACCGACCACGAGCCGAATTCCCTGTGATCCGCACGCCCCCCGCCCGTCAGCGGGGGCGCGTGCTTGCCGGTCCTACAACTTCTCCACCGGCGCGTACCGCAAGAGCAACCGCTTCGGCTTGGTTTCCCCGAAGTCGATCGTCGCCTCGGCGTTCGCGCCCGTGCCCTTCACGGCCATCACGGTGCCGAGCCCGAACTGGTCGTGCGTGACCCGGTCCCCGACGGCCAGCTGGACGACGGGCTTCTCCGACGTACGGCGGGTGGCGAAACCGGACGCGCCCGAGGCGGAGGAGCGCGAGCGGGACGAGGACAGCGAGGCGGCCACGGCGGACACGGGACCGGAAGACACCGGCGAGGTCGCCCCCGTCCGCTTCCAGTCCACGTGCTGGGCGGGAATCTCCTCCAGGAACCGGGACGGCGGGTTGTACGACGGCTGTCCCCAGGCGCTGCGCATCGCCGACCGCGTGAGATACAGCCGCTCACGCGCACGCGTGATGCCGACGTACGCGAGCCGCCGCTCCTCCTCCAGCTCCTTGGCCTGACCGAGGGCGCGCATGTGGGGGAAGACGCCGTCCTCCATGCCGGTGAGGAAGACGACCGGGAACTCCAGGCCCTTGGCGGTGTGGAGGGTCATCAGGGTGATGACGCCGGAGCCGTCCTCGTCCTCGTCGGGGATCTGGTCGGAGTCGGCGACGAGCGCGACCCGCTCCAGGAACGCCGCGAGACCGCCGGAGGTCTCGCCCTCACCGGACTCCTGCTCGAACTCCAGGGCGACGGCCGCGAGTTCCTGAAGGTTCTCGATCCGGGTCTCGTCCTGAGGGTCCGTGGAAGCCTGCAGCTCGGCGAGATAGCCGGTTCGCTCCAGGACCGCCTCCAGGATGGTGGCGGGTCCCGCCCCGGACTCGACGACCGTACGGAGCTCCTCCATCAGTGTGTTGAACCGCTTGACGGCGTTGGTCGACCGCGCGGCCATGCCGTACGCCTCGTCCACGCGGCGCAGCGCCTGCGGGAAGCTGATCTTCTCCCGCTGCGAGAGAGCGTCGATCATCGCCTCGGCGCGGTCGCCGATGCCCCGCTTGGGCACGTTCAGAATCCGCCGCAGCGGTACGGAGTCCTCGGGATTGGCCAGCACACGCAGGTAGGCCAGCACATCGCGGACCTCCTTGCGCTCGTAGAACCGGACCCCGCCGACGACCTTGTAGGGCAGCCCGACGCGGATGAAGACTTCCTCGAAGACACGGGACTGGGCGTTCGTCCGGTAGAACACGGCGACGTCGCCGGCCTTCGCGTCCCCGGCGTCCGTCAGTCGGTCTATCTCGTCGGCGACGAACTGCGCCTCGTCGTGCTCGGTGTCCGCGACATAGCCGGTGATGCGCGCGCCCGCGCCCGCGTTGGTCCACAGGTTCTTGGGCCTGCGGGACTCGTTGCGCTCGATGACGGCGTTGGCGGCGCTCAGGATCGTCTGGCTGGAGCGGTAGTTCTGCTCCAGCAGGATGGTCGTCGCGTCCGGGTAGTCCTCCTCGAACTGGAGGATGTTGCGGATCGTCGCGCCCCGGAAGGCGTAGATCGACTGGTCGGCGTCACCCACGACACACAGCTCGGCGGGCGGGACGTCGAACTCGCTGGGCGGCACGTCGACGGGGTGCTCACTGGTCCCGACGAGCTCGCGCACCAGGGCGTACTGCGCGTGGTTGGTGTCCTGGTACTCGTCCACCAGCACATGGCGAAAACGCCGGCGGTAGTGCTCGGCGACGTCCGGGAAGGCCCGCAGCAGATTGACCGTCGTCATGATCAGGTCGTCGAAGTCGAGGGCGTTGGCCTCCCGCAACCGCGACTGGTACAGGGCGTACGCCTGCGCGAGCGTCTTCTCGAAACCGTCCGTGGCCTGCGCGGCGAAGTCCTCCTCGTCGATCAGCTCGTTCTTCAGATTGCTGATCTTGGCGCTGAAGGACTTGGGCGGAAACCTCTTCGGATCAAGATCCAGATCCCGGCAGACGAGCGCCATCAGCCGCTTGCTGTCGGCAGCGTCATAGATCGAGAACGACGAGGTGAACCCGAGCCTCTTGCTCTCCCTGCGCAGGATGCGCACGCACGAGCTGTGGAAGGTCATCACCCACATCGCGTTCGCCCGCGGCCCCACGAGCTGCTCGACGCGCTCCTTCATCTCGCCCGCGGCCTTGTTGGTGAAGGTGATCGCGAGGATCTGCCCCGGATGCACATTCCGCTCGGCCAGCAGGTGGGCGATGCGATGGGTGAGCACACGCGTCTTGCCGGATCCGGCGCCGGCCACGATGAGCAGCGGGCTGCCGGAGTGGACGACGGCCGCCCGCTGGTTCTCGTTCAGCCCCTCCAACAGCGCGGCCGCGTCGAGGGCCGGGCGCGGGGCGCCGTCGCGGTAGTAGGAGTCCCGGTCCGGCGGCACGTCGAACTTCCCGCCGAACAGATCGTCCGGAACCGGTTCCGGAGCGTGATCGTCCTCGGGCGGCGGCGGGTGCTCCTCGTGGGCCCGCGGGGCCTGGAGGTCCGCCAGGAAGCTGTCGTCAAAGAGGCTGCTCATCGCTCTCCGAGTCTAGGGCGCCCCACTGACAGCCCGCTGCCACCCCGAGAACCTCGCCACCCCAATCCCGCCTCCCCCACCACCCCTCACCCTCCAGCATTCGACCGTCACCCTCAGCAACCATTCCGCCAATCACCCCATCCTCCACCAAACACGACCAAACCAACCTCCGTCCGCGATACACCTCCCCAAGGTCACGAAAATGTATCGGGCATATCGAACATCAACCTTCACAGGGGCCACACGAGTTGGCTACCGTGCCGGGCAGGCCGTACGACCCCCACCGGCGAACGTCGCCGGGCCGCGCGGCCTCCGCCGAGTCCGGTAAGCCCCATGGGCCCGGAGCCGGGGACCCACCGAACTTGGGGTGAATCGGCCGGACTTCCGAGCCGTAGGGCAACCCTTCCGAACCACCCGCCCGAACCCGACAGCTAACTCGGTAGGCGGAGCACGGAAGGAGTCGCCTCCCTTGGCGTCGCACCGCAAGTCGCGTCCCGCAGGCACGCGCGTAGCAGGCATACGGCCCCCCGCCCTCGCCACGGCGGCCCTCACCTCCGTGGCCCTGCTGTCCCAGACGGCCAACGCGAACCCGTCCACGGACGACAAGCCGAGCCTCGAAGAGGTCGAGAAGAAGGTCGACGACCTCTACCGCCAGGCGGAGTCGGCGACCGAGAAGTACAACGCGGCCAAGGAGAAGACCGCGAAGCAGCGCAAGCGCGTCGACACCCTCCTCGACGACGTCGCCAAGCGCACCCAGACCCTCAACGACGCCCGCGAGGAACTCGGCCGCAACGCCGCCGCCCAGTACCGCACCGGAGCGGCCGCCCCCGACACGGCCACCTTCCTCCTCGCGGACACCCCGCAGGACTACTTCGACCAGTCCCAGCTGATGGACCGCATGACGGGACGTCAAAAAGAGGCGGTCGACGAATACTTCACCCAGCAGTCCGCGACGATGCAGAAGCGCCAAGAGGCCACTCGGAGCCTCGAAACGCTCACGGAGTCGCAGAACGACCTCCAGGCCGCCAAGACCACCGTCCAGACGAAGCTCGCCGACGCCCGCGAACTTCTCTCGAAGCTGACGGCCGAGGAAAAGGCCCGCCTCGCCGCGATCGAGAAGCGCAAGCAGGAAGAGGCGGCCCGCAAGGCAGAGGAACTGGCCCGCCGGCAGGCAGAAGCCGAACGCCAACGCCAAGAGGCGGCACAGCAGGAGAACACCGAGTCCCCGTCCGACTCGTCCTCCTCGGACTCCGCCTCGGACTCCTCATACGCCACCAAGGCCGAAAAAGCCCTGGCCTTCGCCCGCTCCCAGATAGGCAAGCCGTACGTCTGGGGCGCCACCGGCCCCGACTCCTACGACTGCTCCGGCCTCACCCAGGGCGCCTGGAAGGCCGCCGGCGTCGACATTCCCCGCGTCACCTACGACCAGGTCAACGCCGGCACCACGGTCCCCCTCTCCAACGCCCAGCCCGGTGACCTGGTCTTCTTCTACGACGACGTCACCCACGTGGGCATCTACATCGGCAACGGCATGATGATCCACGCCCCCAAGCCCGGCGCGTACGTCCGCGAGGAGTCGGTCTACTACGACGGAGAGTCATCGATCCACAGCGTCGTACGCCCGGCGTAAGAAGCCCGCACGACGCCGCGGCCGCGCACGGCGGCAAGGGGCCGCGTCGGGGGGTGTCCACCCGCAGCGGCGGACGTCAACGCAGGGCACTTCTAGAAGCGGCCGAGCCACCCGACCGAGGACGGACACCCCTGGCGCGGCCCCGCCCCCCAACGCACCGAACCGCGCTACGCGAACCCCCACCAAACCCCAGCGGGCCGCCGCAGGCATCCCCGCCCAACCGCCGGAGGCATCCCCGCAGGCATCCCCGCCCAACCGCCGGAGGCACCCGCAGGCATCCCCGGCCAAACCGCCGGAGGCGCGGCGTGCCCCACCCCCCGGCCCCCACCCCCCCTCCTAGCATCGACCCATGCCCGCCACCACCACCTCC
>CBFGZZ010000207.1:0-15403 GCA_965653385.1 uncultured Streptomyces sp.
GGCGCGCCGCCCGCTCCGGGCTCGAAGGCACCCTGGTGGACCCCGAGACCCACCAGGAGGCGCCCGCCCACCAGGTCGTGCGCGAACTGCTCGTCCGGCTGCGGCCCGCGCTGGAGACCCACGGGGACTGGGACGCCGTACGGGAGCTGACCGAGGCGGCCCTCGCGGACGGCAGCGCCGCCCAGCGCATACGCCGGGCCGCGCAGAAAGAGGACCTGCTGGGCTGTGTCGACATGCTGATCGCCGAGACCCGCGGCGAACGCGGACACCGCAGGCCGGTACGGCGCCGTCGCCACGACCGTGTGCTCTCACCGGTCGTCGTCACGCGCCGTTCGCACGCCTCCGCCGACCCGGCCTCGCCGGACGGCATCGGAGGCTGATGTGCCGGTGAACATCACCGGGGCACCCGGAAGGGGCTTCGTGCTGTCTCGCACCACCGCCCGGATCCACACGAACCCGGCAGGCGGACGCGAGCCGGCACTCCCGTGGAGTTGCGTCAACGCAGAGGCGTGGAAGGGAGGCGGGCCGTCATGTGCGGTCTGACTGGGGAGATCCGCTTCGACGGTCGGCGAGCCGACCGGGCGGCGGTCGGCCGGATGACCGACCGGCTCGCCGACCGTGGGCCCGACGGCCAGGGCACCTGGGCACGGGGCCCGGTCGCGCTCGGCCACCGGCGACTGAAGATCATCGACCTGTCGGACCGCGGCGCCCAGCCGATGACCGACGCCCGCGCGGAGATCACCGGGGTCTTCAACGGCTGCGTGTACAACCATCCGGAGCTGCGCGAGGAGCTCCGCGGGCTCGGGCACCGGTTCGAGTCGACCTCCGACACCGAAGTGGTGCTCAAGGCCTACCAGCAGTGGGGCACCGCCTGTGTGGAGCACTTCCTCGGCATGTTCGCCTTCGCGATCGTCGAGCACCGCACCGGCCGGGTCGTCCTCGCCCGGGACCGGCTCGGCATCAAGCCCCTGTACCTGGCGCGGACACCCGGCCGGCTGCGGTTCGCCTCGACGCTGCCCGCGCTCCTCGCCGCCGGGGACATCGACACCTCACTCGACCCGGTGGCCCTCCACCAGTACCTGAGCTGGCACGCCACGGTCGCCGCACCGCACACCGTCCTCAACGGCGTGCGCAAGCTGCCGCCCGCCACCGTACGGGTCGTCGAACCGGACGGCACCCACCGCGACCACTGCTACTGGCAGCCCTCCTACACCCGCCGGGCCGAACGCGCCGGCATGGGCGCCGACGAATGGCGGGACGCCGTACTGGACGCCCTGCGCACCGCCGTACGCCGCAGGACGGTCTCCGACGTGGAGGTCGGCGTCCTGCTCTCCGGCGGCCTCGACTCCAGCCTGATCGTCGCGCTGCTGGCCGACGAGGGCCAGCGCGACCTGATGACGTTCAGTGTCGGATTCGAGACGGAGGGCGGCGAGAAGGGCGACGAGTTCCGGTACTCGGACCTGGTGGCCCGGGAGTTCGGGACCGTCCACCGGCAGCTGATGGTGCCCTCCGACCGGGTCTCCACGGCCCTGGACGGGGCGGTCGCGGCGATGAGCGAGCCCATGATCAGCCACGACGTGGTCGCCTTCTACCTGCTGTCCGAGCAGGTCTCCAAGGAGGTCAAGGTCGTCCAGTGCGGCCAGGGCGCCGACGAGGTCTTCGCCGGCTACCACTGGTACCCGCGGCTCGCGGAGGTCTCCCGCGAGGAGGAACCGGAGCGCTACGCCGCGACGTACTTCGACCGCTCGCACGCCGATCTCGCCCGGGTCCTGCGGCCGGACATGATCCCCCACGAGGACGTCTCCGGCCGCTTCGTCGACCGGCACATGGCCGTACCCGGAGCGCAGACCGCGCTGGACGCCGCCCTTCGGCTGGACACCCACGTCATGCTCGTCGACGACCCCGTCAAACGGGTCGACAACATGACCATGGCCTGGGGCCTGGAGGCCCGGGTGCCCTTCCTCGACCACGAACTGGTGGAGCTGGCGGCGGCCTGCCCGCCGGAACTGAAGCTGGCCGACGGCGGCAAGGGCGTACTGAAGGAGGCCGGCCGCAAGCTCCTGCCCCGCGACATCGTCGACCGGCCCAAGGGCTACTTCCCCGTCCCGGCGATCCGCCACATGGCGGGCCCCGTTCTGCAACGCGTGCGTACGGCACTCGAGGCACCGGAGGCCAGACGGCGCGGTCTGTTCCAGGAGTCGTACGTGTCCGAGCTCCTCGCGGCACCCGACGAGCACCGGACCAGGCGCGGCGCCAACGCCCTGTGGCAGATTGCTTTGCTGGAGATATGGCTGCAGACCCACGGCATCAAGTGACCGAGGACGGGGAGACGCGGGCGGCACACGCCCCCGCGCACGTGCTCGCTCGTCCCGGGGCCGTCGATCCGGCTCGCGCGCAGCCCCCCGACAGCCGGACGGGGGACCTGCACGACACTGCCCGCGCGGCCCCGGAACCGGTGCCGCTGCCCGAAGCGGGTGGCCCGCGCGACGCCGTGACACGGCTGCGCGCACACGGCTGCTGGTACCCCTCGGCCAACGCCGACGGCACCGAGACGGCCTTCATCTGCGACCGGGGCGGCGTGCCGCAGCTGTGGGCCGGCTCCGTCGGCACCGACGACGTACGGCTCCTCGACTCCTCACCGGATCCCGTCAAGGAGGTGCTCTGGTCACCGGACGGCCGCTGGATCGCGTACACCACCGCGCCGGGCGGCGGTGAGCACACGCGTGTGCTGTGCGTGCGGCCCGACGGCTCCGGCCGGCGTCTCCTGGCCGGCTCCGACCCGGCCAGCTCCGCCTATCTGGGGTGCTGGGCGCACGACAGCTCGGCCGTCGCCGTCACCTTCGCGGCGCCGCCCACCCCCCGGTTCGAGGGATTCGCCGGGCACGCCGTGCCGGACACGGACGTGGAACCCGTCGACGGCCACCCGCTCGGCACCCGCCTGACGGCCGACTGGGCGGACCGGGACGGTCATCCGACGCTCCTCGGCCCGGCCGCCCACGACGCGGCACCGGGAAGACAGCCCCTCGGCACGGCCATCGACGTCGCGGCTCCCGCGGCTCCCGTGGTCCGGCCCGACGGGGGGTTGTCGCTCTACCTGATCGACCCGGACGGTCTGGCGTCCCCCGTGCTGCTCACCACGGAGACCCACGCCGCCTCCCTGAGGTTGTGCGATCTCAGCCGCGACGGCGGCCTCGCGCTGCTGCGCCGGGGCCCGCGCGGCCGGCGCGAGGCGGTCGTCCGGCGCATCGCCGACGCGGAGAACACCTTCACCCTGCCGGTCGCCGACGGCGACCCGTGGATCGGCCGGTTCTCCCCGGACGGGCGGACCCTGTGGCTGCGCACCAACACCGCGCGGGAGTACGCGGCGCTCTTCGCGGTCGCCCTGGACGGCGGCGGCGAAGCACGCGCCGTGTCGGTCGTGGCGGAACGACAGGGCAGCGACCTCGAACTCCTCGCCCTCGCCCACGACGGCCGCACCGCCGCGCTGGCCTGGAACGTCCAGGGAGCCAGCGAGCTGGAACTCGTCGAGACCTTCCCGGCCCGGCGGGCCCCCGACCGCACCGGCCCCGCCCGGTCCGTCCCCCTGCCCCACGAGGTCGTCACCCGTATCACCGCCGCCGGCGCCGGACGACTGATGCTCGCCCTGTCCGGATCACAACGCCGACCCGGTATCTGGTGGGCCCACGAAGGCGTGTCCATGCTCCGCACCCCCTGGTCCTCCCAGGACGAGGACGCCGTCCCGCCCGGCCGCCCGCCGGTACGCCCCGTCCCGCTGCGTCTGACGGCGCGGGACGGGCTGCCCCTGAGCGGCTGGTACTACCGAGCGCCCGGCCGGGCCTACGACGAACCGGCACCTTGTGTGATCCATCTGCACGGCGGCCCCGAGGAACAGGAACGTCCGGTGTTCCACCCGCTCTACCACGAGCTGGTCGGACGGGGCCTGGACGTCTTCGCCCCCGACGTCAGGGGCTCCCTCGGGCACGGCCGTTCCTTCGTCGACGCCGACCTGGGCTCCGGTCGCTTCGCCGCGTTCGACGACGTCGCCGACTGCGCGGGCCACGCGGTCATGGCGGGCCCCGCCGACCCCACCCGGCTGGCGGTGATGGGGCGCTCCTACGGCGGCTATCTGACGTTCGCCTCCGTCGTATGGCACCCGGAGCTGTTCCGCACCGCGGTCGCGGTCTGCGGCATGTCGGACTTCCTCACCTTCTTCGCCGGTACGGAGCCCTGGATCGCGGAGTCGGCGGCGCACAAGTACGGCCACCCGGAACGCGACCGGGAGCTGCTGAACGCCCTGTCGCCGATGAGCCGCATCGACGCGCTGCGCGTCCCCCTGCTCGCCGTCCACGGCGAGCACGACACCAACGTGCCGCCGGGGGAGTCCCAGCAGTTCGTACGTGCCGCGCGGGAGCGGGGCATCGACGCCGAACTGCTCACGCTGCGCGACGAGGGCCACGACTTCCTGCGCGCGGAGAACCGGCGACTGTTCCGCCGGGCCGCCGCGGACTGGCTGGAGCGACACCTCCACCTGTGAGCCCGGGCCGACCCGGACCGGCCGACGGGCCGGGTCGCGGATGCGGTCGGCCACGTGCCAACCGCTCTCCTGGGGCGTAGCGTCCTGGTATGGGCGGCGTGACCGGTACGGGCGATCCGTCCCCGGACGCCGAGGCGCTGGACGCCGCGTTCGCGGAGACGGTGCGCCGGACCGGTGCGTCCATAGGCGCCCTGTACCTGCTCGCACCGGACGAGCGGCTGCTCCGGCTGGATCTGCTGTGCGGGGCTCCGGTCGAGTTCGCCGCACCGTGGACCGCGGTCCCGCTCGCCTCCCCGGCACCCGTCGCCGACGCCGTCCGCGAGGACCGGCTGGTGTGGGTCGGGAGTCAGGAGGAGCTGGTCCGCTCCTACCCGCGCACCGCGCTGGTCCTGCCCTACCCGTTGGCGCTGGTCGCCGCGCCGGTCGACGGCGTACGGCGGTGGGGGTCCCTGCTCCTGATGTGGCCTGCGACACGCCCGCCGTACATGACCCGACGGGAGCGGGGCAACATCACGTCGAGTTGCCGCCGGCTGGCCCGGCTGCTGGAGGAGACGGCCGGGACGACCGGCCTCCCCGCCCGGCGCGAACAGCCGCGTGCCGTCCCGGTCGGAACCGGCCGCCGCTCGGCGAGCCCGCAGACGGCGCTGTCCGACTTCGTCGAGCGGCTGCCCGGCGGCAGCTGCGCACTGGACCTGGAAGGCCGTTTCACCTACGTCAGCTCCGGCGCCTGTGAACTGCTGGGCCGTGATGCCGGTCAACTGCTGGGCACCCAGCCGTGGCAGTCCCTGCGCTGGCTGGACGACCCCAGCCACGAGGACCGCTACCGTGCGGCGGTGATCAGCCGGGAACCCGTCTCGTTCACCGCGTGCCGCCCGCCCGACCTGTGGCTGGACATTCAGCTGTACCCGGACGCCAGCGGCATCAGCGCCCGTATCGTCCCCAGCGGCGCGCACCCGCCGCCCTCACCGGCGCCCCGCCGACCCGCTCGCGCCCCCACCGCGGCCCGGACCGGTCGGCTCTACCAGCTCCTGCACCTGGCCGCCGCGCTCACCGAGGTCGTCGGGGTGCAGGATGTCGTCGATCTCGTCGCCGACCAGATCATGCCCGCCTTCGGCGCCCAGGGCCTGGTGCTGTCCACCGCCGACGCCGGCCGGTTGCGGATCACCGGCCACCGCGGTTACCCCTCGGAGACCATCAGACGCCTCGACGGCCTGCCCCTCGACACGACCTTCACCCCGGCCGGGCAGGCCCTCGGCAGCGGGATCCCCGCGTTCTTCGCCGACCCGGAGGAGATGCGGCGCAGCTATCCCGAGGCGCCGCTGATCAGCGGAAAGCAGGCCTGGGCCTTCCTCCCCCTGATCATCTCCGGCCGGCCCGTCGGCGTCTGCATCCTGTCCTACGACAGCCCCCACGCCTTCCCCGCCGAGGAACGCGCCGTCATGACGTCCCTCGCCGGACTCATCGCCCAGGCCTTCGACCGCGCCCGCCTCTACGACACAAAACACGCGCTCGCCCACGGCCTCCAGCAGGCACTGCTGCCACGCGGCCTGCCCCTGATCGCCGGGCTGCGGGTCGCCGCCCGCTATCTGCCCGCCACCCGGGGCATGGAGATCGGCGGCGACTTCTACGATCTGATCCGGCTCGGCGACACCGCCGCCGCGGCCGTCATCGGCGACGTCCAGGGCCACAACGTCGCGGCCGCAGCCCTCATGGGCCAGGTGCGCACCGGCGTCCATGCCCACGCCACCCTCGGTACACCCCCCGACCAGGTCCTGCACCGCACCAACCGGCTCCTCACCGACCTCGGCCCCGACCTGTTCACCAGCTGCCTCTACGCCCACCTCGACTTCGCCCGCGGACGCGTCGCCCTCGCCAGCGCCGGGCACCCGCCGCCCGTTCTGCGCCTCCCGGACGGGGGCACACGGCCCGTCGCCGTCCCGCCCGGCCCACTCCTGGGCATCGACCCCGACGCCGTGTTCCCCGTGACCGAGATCCCGCTCACCACCGGGACGCTGCTCGTCCTCTACACCGACGGCCTCGTCGAGAGCCCCGGCGCCGACCTCGACGACTCGATCGCCCAGCTCGCCCACCGTCTCGCCGGCGCCGACGACCGGGACCTGGACATACTCGTCGACACGCTGCTCGGGAAGGCCGCCACCACCGGCCAGCGCACCGACGACATCGCCCTGCTCGTACTGCAGCGCGCACCGCGCCCCTGAACGGCCGAGGGGTGCACGGCCGCCGCGGCGCCGCTACGCGATCAGAGAGCCACGACCATGGCGATCAGACCGATCGCCACCAGCGCCACCACCAGCATGATCAGGACGAGCGGAGCGGCTCCCCAGCCCCTGCGCAACTCGTTCTGCGGATAGGAGATACCGGCCGTGCTGTCCGCCTCGGCGGGCGGGGTCTCACCAGGTGGTACGCCGCTGCCGGGTTCGAGACCGGGAGCTCGGGTCGGCTCGGGATCGGGGTTCGTCATGGCGCACCCTCCTCTCCAGGACGGGTTGCCGCGGCTCACCTGTTGGGGCGCGCGGCACTGATGTCGCCGAGAGCGGACCCGGGGTCGCGTTCGATGGCCAGGTCACCGATGGAGATGATGCCCACCGCGTGATCTCCCTGGTCGACGACCGGCACCCGGCGAATGGAATGCTCGCGCATCACCCGCACCGCGAGCCCCAGGTCGTCGTCGGGCTTCACCGTGACCAGGTCCTCGCTGCACGCCTCGGCGACGGTCGTGCGGTCCGGGTCCCCGCCCTCGGCCATGGCGCGGATCACCAGGTCACGGTCGCTGACCAGGCCCCGCAGATGCTCGCCCTCGGTGACCAGTACGGCACCGATGTCCTCGTCGCGCATCATGCGCGCCACCGTCTGCACCGAGGTCAGCGGTTCGACGGTCATCGGGTCGGTCGTCATGACGTCGCGGACATGTTGAGTCATGGGAACGTCCCTCCGTGGAGTGGGGCGGTGCCGCTCACCGCCGTGCGGCCACCGAGTACCCGTGGACGCCCTTCTCCCACGTGACCCGAGTGGGTGTCTCCCACCGTGCGCCCCGTCGGCCCGTCGCCGATGCTGGTCCTCCACGCCACAGGGATCGGGACGTGAGCGGATGCGATGCGCGAGTGCGATCAGGAGAGCGTGCCGCGGTGTTGTGCCGGCCGTGCTCGCCGTGACGGCCGGCTGCGGTGCCGCCGACTCGCGCGAGGATGCCGCGTCCGCCGCCGCGACCGGGTTCACGGCCGCCCTGCAGCGGTCCGACGGCCGGCAGGCGTGCGCCCTGCTGGCGCCGAGAACGCTCGACGAACTGGAGCAGTCCGAGCAGACGTCCTGCGACCGTGCGGTGATCCAGGAGCGGCTGCCCGCCGGGGACAGGGTCCGCGACGTGGACGTGTACGGGGACCAGGCCCGGGTGGTCCTCACCGACGACACGCTGTTCCTGGCCCACTTCCCGACCGGCTGGAAGGTGACCGCCGCCGGGTGCGCGCCCCGTCCTGAACAGCCGTACGACTGCACGGTCAAGGGCGGGTGAGGGCGTCCGATGCGGACCATGTTCACCCTGTGCCTGGTGCTCGTGATCGGGGGACTCGCCTACTTCACTACGCTGGGACTGATGCACCGATGAGCCCGCGCCGCTTCCTGCGCGAGAACGGCCTGAGCCTCGCGTTCGGGATCGGCTTCCTGCTGGCGCTGTGCGGACAGGCCGTCGCGGGACACGCGGACTTCAACAACACGCTGGTCACCGACGGGATGCAGCCGATCGGCCTGGGCGCCTATCTGACCTCGTCGGACTTCGCCGTCGACGTGACGGAGAACTGGCAGTCCGAGTACCTCCAGTTCTTCCTGTACATCTTCGTCACCGTCTGGCTGCTCCAGCGCGGCTCGCCGGAGTCCAAGGAACTGGGCAAGGCGGGCCCCGAGTCCGACGAGGACCAACTCGTCGGGGAGCACGCCCCGGCCGACGCGCCCCGCTGGGCACGGGCCGGCGGCTGGCGCCGGGCGGTGTACTCCAGGTCCCTCGGCCTGGTGATGGGCGGCGTGTTCCTGCTGTGCTGGCTCGCCCAGTCCGTCACCGGCACCGCTGCCTACAACGAACAGCAACTGCGCGACCTCCAGGCGCCGGTCAGCTGGGCCGAGTACCTCACCGCCGCCGACTTCTGGAACCGCACCTTCCAGAACTGGCAGTCCGAGCTGCTGGCGGTGGCCTCGATGGTCGTCCTGTCGATCTACCTGCGCCAGCGCGGCTCCCCGGAGTCCAAGCCGGTCGGCGCCGCGCACACCGCGACGGGCGTGGAGGGCTGACTGTGGCACGGCGTTAGGCAGCAGTGGTCAGGGGTACCGGGGACGCACGGCGCGCCCCGGGCGTCGTCGCTGGTCTTCGGGAGGTGGGCGTGGACGCTTCGGTGGACAGGATCGCGCGGCCGTGGGGGAGCCGTACGCCGTACGGACGACACGAGGAGTGGCCCGAGCGGGTGGACACCTGTCTCGCGGACGGCGTCGACGCTGGCGGGGTGCAGCGGTGGGTGCAGGCCGCGTCGATCCTGCACTCCGACGGGGACGCCATGGACATCGCGGTCGCCGACGGACGCATGGTCGGGGTGCGCGGCCGGGCGCAGGACCGTGTCAACCGGGGCCGGCTGGAGCCGAAGGACCTCTTCGCCTGGCAGGCCAATGCCTCGCCCGACCGGCTGACGAGGCCGTTGGTACGTGAGGACGGGCACCTGGTGGAGTGCGACTGGCCGACCGCCATGGACCGGATCGTGGCTCGCTCCCGCGACCTGCTGGCGGACCGCGGGCCCGGGTCGATCGGCTTCTACACCAGTGGACAGCTCTTCCTGGAGGAGTACTACACCCTCGCCGTGCTCGCCCGGGCCGGCATCGGCACCAACCACCTGGACGGCAACACCCGGTTGTGCACCTCTACCGCCGCCGAGGCGCTGAAGGAGTCCTTCGGCTGCGACGGGCAGCCCGGCACCTACGACGACATCGACCACGCCGACGTCATCGCGCTGTTCGGCCACAACCTCGCCGAGACACAGCCCGTGCAGTGGATGCGGATCCTGGACCGGCTGGAGGGCGCCGCCCCGCCCCGCCTGTTGTGCGTCGACCCGCGCCCCACGCCGGTGGCCCGCAGGGCGACGGTGCACCTGGCGCCCCGCATCGGCACGAACGTGGCGCTGCTCAACGCCCTGCTGCACGAGATCATCCGTACCGACCGAGTCGACCACGACTACGTCGCCGCCCATACCGTCGGCTACGAGGAACTGGCGTCCCGGGTGAGGGACCGCACCCCGAAGTGGGCGGCGGCGATCTGTGACGTGCCCGCCGCCCGTATCGCCGAGGCCGCCGAACTCCTGGGCTCGGCCGACCGGTTGCTGTCCACGGTGCTCCAGGGCGTCTACCAGTCCCACCAGGCCACCGCGGCCGCCGTCCAGGTCAACAACCTCCATCTGATCCGCGGCATGCTCGGCCGACCCGGCGCCGGCGTCCTGCAGATGAACGGGCAGCCCACCGCCCAGAACACCCGCGAGTGCGGCGCCGACGGCGACCTGCCCGGCTTCCGCAACTGGCAGAACGACGCGCACGTCGCCGAACTCGCCGACGTGTGGAACGTCGACCCGAAGACGATCCCGCACTACGCGCCGCCCACCCACGCGATGCAGATGTTCCGCTACGCCGAACAGGGCTCGCTGCGCATGCTGTGGATCACCGGCACCAACCCCGCGGTATCGCTGCCCGAGCTGTCCCGGATCCGCTCGATCCTGGCCCAGGAACGCCTGTTCGTGGTCGTGCAGGACCTGTTCCTCACCGAGACCGCGCAGTTGGCGGACGTGGTTCTGCCCGCGGCGACCTGGGGCGAGAAGACCGGCACCTTCACCAACGCCGATCGCACCGTCCACCTGTCCGACAAGGCCGTCGAACCGCCCGGCGAGGCCAGGCCGGACCTGGACATCCTCCTCGACTACGCCGCCCGCATGGACTTCCGCGACAAGGACGGCGGCCCGCTCGTCACCTGGCACGACCCCGAGTCCGCGTTCGAGGCCTGGAAGCGGTGCAGCGCCGGGCGCCCCTGCGACTACACCGGCCTCACCCACGCCCGGCTGCGCGGCGGCACCGGCATCCAGTGGCCCTGCAACGACGAGGCCCCCCAGGGCACGCCACGTCTCTACACCGACGGCATCACCTGGGCCCACCCCGACGTCTGCGAGTCCTACGGCAAGGACCTGGTGACCGGCGCGACGGACGACGTCGTCGAGTACCGCTCGCTCAACCCCGACGGCAAGGCCGTCATCAGGGCGGCCGCCTATCTGCCGCCGCACGAACAGCCCGACGACGACCACCCGTTCCAGCTGACCACGGGCCGCACGATCTACCACTTCCACACCCGCACGAAGACCGGACGCGCCCCCCAGCTGAACGCAGCCGCCCCCGACGTATGGGTGGAGGCCGCCGCATCCGACGCGTCCGCGCTGGGACTGGAGGAGGGCGACCTGGTGGACGTCACCACACCGCGCGGCGCGGTCCGCGGGCGGCTTCGGGTGACGGACATCCGGCCGGGGCTGCTGTTCATCCCGTTCCACTACGGCTACTGGGACACCAAGGCCGGGCACGCGCCGGACGGCGAGACGGCGGGCCGCGCCGCGAACGAGACGACCATCACCGACTGGGACCCGGTCTCCAAACAGCCCCTGTTCAAGACCGCCGCGGCCGCGCTGCACCGCGTCGAACGCGGAGACGGCCACCCCGCGCCCGCGCCGACGACCACCGCGTCCGCACCTGCCCGCCCCGACGCGGCACGGGGCACCGCCGGCGGCTCCGCTGCCCTCGTCCGTGAGGAGGTCGCCGAGTGAACGGCATCGAGCTCACCCTGCGCACCCTCCACCACGGCGAACAGCGCCTGGCCGACGAGCTGACGGCCGTCGCGGAACGCCACCGCACCGAGCACGAGGTCCACCACGTCGCCACCGACCTCGCCCAGTGGTCCCGCGACCACGTCCGACGCCTGGCCGACACCGGCCGCGACCACGGCCTGCACCTGGGCGCCCCGTCCGGGACCGGCACCCCCGGACTGCTGTCCACGCTCGGAAAGAAGGCGGTCGAGGCGGTCGGCCGGCGCCCGGAACCGGGCCTCCTCCTGCTGCGCGACCTGCGTGAACTGCACCTCGACGCCACGGAGAACTCGCTGTACTGGGAGATGCTCGCCCAGGCCGCACAGGCCACCAAGGACGACCGGCTGCTCGCTCTCGCCACCGGGTGCCATCCACAGACGCTGCGGCAGCTGCGCTGGACCAACACCATGATCAAGAATCTCTCGCCCCAGATCCTGGCCAGCCTGTGAGGACGTGCCCACCGCGCCGTGGCACAGTGGCCCCATGTGCGGCCGCTACGCCTCCACCCGCAGCCCCCAGGACCTCGCCCAGCTGTTCCAGGTTGCCGAGTGGCATCCGGAGGAAACCCTGGCGCCGAGCTGGAACGTGGCGCCGACCGACGAGGTGTGGGCCGTACTGGAGCGCGCCCCGCGCGGCGCCGACGAGGGCGAACCGGCCCGGCGCCGGCTGCGGCCGCTGCGCTGGGGCCTGGTGCCCTCGTGGGCCAAGGATGTCAAGATCGGCGCGCGTCTGATCAACGCCCGGGTGGAGACCGTGCACGAGAAGCCCGCCTTCCGTCAGGCCTTCGTCAAACGCCGCTGTCTGCTGCCGGCCGACGGCTTCTACGAGTGGGACGCGGTCAAGGACCGCACGTCGGGCAAGGTCCGCAAGCAGCCGTACTTCATCCACCCGGAGGACGGGCAGGTCCTGGCCCTGGCCGGGCTGTACGAGTTCTGGCGCGATCCGGAGATCAAGGATGCCGACGACCCCGCCGCCTGGCTGCTGACCTGCACCATCATCACCACCGAGGCCACCGACGCGGCCGGCCGCGTCCACCCCCGGATGCCGCTCGCCCTCACCCCCGAGCACTATGACGCCTGGCTCGACCCCGACCGCCGGTCCACCGACGACCTGCGCGCCCTGCTCACCCCGCCGGCCGACGGCCACCTGGCCGCGCGCCCGGTCTCCCCGGCCGTGAACAGCGTCCGCAACAACGGCCCGCAGCTGCTGGACGAGGTGCCCGCCCCCTGACCTGGCGGAAGGTGAGTTCTCGGTAAGGGTTGCCCTTACGGACGGCCGAAAGACGCTTTTGACATCCGTTTTCATCTAGCGTGGGCGTGGCGCCGGCCCGAACGGACCTCGGCGCACCATCCGCTTTCCCCTGCCCCGGAGGAACCCATGCCCGCGCCCTCGCCCCGACTCCTCGCCCCGCTGATAGCCGGCACCTGCCTCGTCCTCCTCACCGGCTGCGGCGGTTCGTCCGGCTCCGGAGACGGCTCCGGAAGTGCTGACAACGATGCCGCGCAGAGCCCCGCCGCGTCGTCCGTCATCCCGGTCGTCGCCTCGACGAACGTCTACGGCGACCTGGTCGAGCGGATAGGCGGCGGCAAGGTCCAGGTCACCTCGATCATCAGCGACCCCGACCAGGACCCGCACTCCTACGAGGCCAACACGCAGAATCAGTTGGCGCTCTCCAAGGCCAAGGTCGTCATCGAGAACGGCGGCGGCTACGACGACTTCGTCGACCGCATGCTGAAGAGCGGCGACTCCTCCGCCGAGGTGATCAACGCGGTCAAGGTCTCCGGCAAGACCGCCCCGGCGGGCGGGGAGCTCAACGAGCACGTCTGGTACGACTTCCCCACGGTCGCCAAGCTCGCCGACCGCATCGCCGCCGCCCTGGCCAAGGCCGACCCGGCCGACGCCGCCACCTTCACCGAGAACGCCAAGGACTTCGAGGACAAGCTGAAGCCGCTGGAGCAGAAGGAAGCCCGGATCAAGGCCGACCACGGCGGCGAGCAGGTGGCCATCACCGAGCCCGTGCCGCTGTACATGCTCCAGGCCGCGGGGCTGAAGAACGCGACGCCCGAGGAGTTCAGCGAGGCCATCGAGGAGGGTGACGACGTCTCCGCCCGGACCCTCCAGGAGACCCTGGCTCTCTTCACCGGCAAGAAGGTCAAGGCGCTGGTCTACAACGAGCAGACCTCCGGCCCGCAGACCGAGAAGGCCGAACAGGCGGCCAAGGCCGCCGGGATTCCCGTGGTTCCCGTGACCGAGACCCTGCCCCACGGCAAGGACTACCTCGGCTGGATGACCGCCAACGTCGACGCGCTCGCGAGCGCGCTGGCCAAGTGAGCCCGTCCACCGGGGCCGACGGCTCCGCGCTGATCAGCCTGCGCGGTGCGGCCCTGTCCTACGGCGAGCGCGTGCTGTGGCAGGGCCTCGACCTCGATGTGCGGCCGGGCGAGTTCCTGGCCGTGCTCGGCCCCAACGGGGCGGGCAAGACCAGCTTCGTGCGGGCTCTGCTCGGTCAACGGCAGCTGTCCGCGGGCACGTTGACGGTCCTCGGCCGTCCGCCCCACAAGGGCAGCCGGCACATCGGCTACGTCCCGCAGCAGGCCACCCTGTCCGCGCAGGCGCTGCTGCGCGCCCGCGACCTGGTCCGCTTCGGCATCGACGGGCACCGCTTCGGACCCAGGCCGCGCGGCGGCGCCGTACGCCGCCGCGTCGACGAGGTCCTCGCCTCGGTCGGGGCCACCGCCTACGCGGACGTCCCCGTCGGCCTGCTCTCCGGCGGCGAACGACAGCGCGTACGCATCGGACAGGCCCTCGTGACCGACCCGCGCATCCTGCTCTGCGACGAACCACTGCTCTCCCTCGACCTGCACCATCAACGGGCCGTCACGGAACTGGTCGACGCCCGGCGCCGCTCCCACGGCACCGCGGTGGTGTTCGTGACCCACGAGATCAACCCCGTGCTGGCACTGGTGGACCGAGTGCTGTACCTCGCCCGCGGCGGCTACCGCGTCGGCGCCCCCGACGAGGTGCTGACCTCCGAGGCCCTGTCGCGGCTGTACGGCACCCAGGTCGACGTCATTCGCGTCCGGGACCGTGTCACGGTCGTCGCCGTACCCGACGAGGCGGCACAGGAGCCGCACCACCCCGAACTGCCGCACGGAGTACGGCCATGACCCTCGCCGACGGGATCTGGCAGCAGATCTTCACCTTCGACCACTACGGCGAACTGCTCGCCCTGGTCCGCAACTCCCTCATCGCCGGCGCCGCGCTCGGTCTGGTCGGCGGCCTGGTCGGAGTGTTCGTGATCATGCGGGACCTGCCGTTCGCGGTGCACGGGATCAGCGAGTTGTCGTTCGCCGGCGCCTCGGCAGCGCTGCTGCTGGGCGTGAACATCGTGGCCGGCTCCATCGTCGGCTCGATCCTCGCGGCCGGGACGATCGGGCTGCTCGGCTCCCGCGCCCGGGACCGCAACTCCGTGATCGGCACCATCATGCCGTTCGGCCTCGGCCTCGGCGTGCTGTTCCTCGCCCTCTACAAGGGCCGGGCGGCGAACAAGTTCGGCATTCTCACCGGGCAGATCGTCGCCGTCGACACCCCGCAGATGTCCTGGCTGCTCGGCACGTCGGCCGTGGTGCTCGTGGCGCTGGCGGTGATGTGGCGGCCGCTCGCCTTCGCCAGCGCCGACCCGGAGGTGGCCGAGGCGCGGGGCGTGCCGGTGCGCGCGCTGTCCTTCGCCTTCATGATCGTGCTGGGCCTCGCGGTCGCGCTGTCCGTGCAGATCGTCGGCGCGCTGCTGGTCCTCACGCTCGTCGTCACCCCGGCGGCCGCCGCGGCCCGGATCACGGCCTCTCCGGTGCTGCTGCCCGTGCTGAGCGTGGTGTTCGCGGTGGTCTCCATCGAGGGCGGGATCCTGCTGGCCCTGGGCAGCTCCATCCCGATCAGCCCGTACGTCACCACGATCTCGTTCGCGATCTACCTCGTGTGCAGG
>CBFGZZ010000208.1:0-15388 GCA_965653385.1 uncultured Streptomyces sp.
CGCTCGCAGCCCCAAGTTCAGTGTCACCGCCGACACATGGACCGCCTTCGTCACGTACGCGAACGACACCGCAGCCTGAGCCTCGGGCGTCGAACCCCGAAATTCGAGCCCCTTTTGCAAGGAATGGGGGGGAAGAACAGAACCCACCCTCCCGCCCTCCCCGTGCTGCGACGGGTGCCAACTCCCGCGTATACCAGCACACATGACTTTTCGTGACCGGCTTGCGACACGACGTCACGACCCTCTAGCGTTCGCGGCAACAAACAACCCCGGTCGGGTGTTAGCAGCACCCGCCGGGGTCTCACCCCAAGATCGGTAAGGACGATCTCGTGGCTTACGAAAACTCTAACGCTCCCCTGCCCGCACCCGCAGCTCATCCCATGGCCAAGCCCGGCTACGGCAAACGCTCCGCCCCGGACCAAGCGCCGCCCCGGGCCGACGACTTCGCCCACCTCCCGCCCCGTGAGGCGTACCTCGCCGGATTCCTCGACCGGCTCAGCGACAACGCGGCCATGGACGCCAAGACCATCGCCAAGGCACAGCCCCTCTACGGCCAGCAAGCCGTTCGCAGCGCACTCAACGAACTCAGCAGGCACGGCCACCTACGCCGAGTACGCCGACGTGCCCAGCCCGGTGAGACCGGCGCCGACAACGCCACCCGCTGGGTGTTCCACACCTACTGGTCGCGTACCGCACGTTCCAGCGAGTGGTGGGCCCGGTACCTCGCCGGTGACGTGCCGGCCGACACGCGGGCGGACTGCGCACCCGAGGGCGCCTCCGTCGACGTGGGCGACGAACGCGACGTACAGCCGCGGACCGCTCCCGACGACGTACCCCCGCAGGCCGAGACCGAGCCGCCCAACCCTCCTGCGCGCCCCCACCCCACCCCCGCTTACACCGCCCTCGCCCGGCTCGGCCTCCACGACCCCCGCCTGCCCCTCTCCGCCGCCGACTGCGAGGCCCTGCAAGCCCTCGCCGAGGAGTGGTTCGCCCGGGGCGCGACCTCGGCTCATTTGACGCGGAGCCTCGTCGCCGGGCTCCCCGAGCAGGTCCACTCGCCCCGCGCCTTCGTCCAGCGGCGCCTCCGCGACAAGATGCCGCCGGAGCGGCCCGCGGCGCCCACAGAACCCGCGTCGCCCGGACCCCGCCGCCTCATGGAGTGCACCGACTGCGGAGTACCGGGCCGCCCGGAAGCCCTGCCAGGGGGCCTGTGCCGGGGGTGCCGGGACGACGGGCACGGGGCCCGAGGGGGCGAGGGGAGGGCCGTAGCGCCCGTAAGGCACCTGTCTCCGCCCACCCGTCCCGCAGCAAACCCCGACACCGTGCGCGCCCTCGCGGAGCAGCTTCGGGGCGACGTACGCACCTATCGGAGGAACCTGACCCATGTCCCGGCCTGAAGTGCGGCTTCCCGTGCCTCTCCCGCCCCGCCTGGCGCAGAACACAGCAGTTCGCGGTGCCTTGGCCTCCCGCTCCCGGGTCAGCGGCGCGGCTAGCATGGACCTCACCAGCAGACCGCCGGGTTCGCGTCGCGCGGGCCGGGCGTACGGTGATCGCTCCGAAGGGGACGGCGGCATGACCGAGCAGGCCATCTACCGGCACTTGCGCGAGCTGCGCGAGCACTTCACCCCGCCGCCCGGCTTCACGTACCCGGAGATCAGCGACGGCACGCTCGTCATGACGATGAGCCCGCGCCCGCGTCACCAGGTCACGGCCTCCGACGTACGTGACCAACTGGTGTCGCAGCTGCCGAAGGGAATGGGTGCCTTCGAAGCCACCGACACCGACGACGACTCCCTCGGCAAGCTGCGGGTCCCGGACATCATCGTCACCGCCCGCGAGGCGATGCTGACCGGTGATCCACTGGACCCGCACGAGATCCTCCTGGCCATCGAGATCGTCTCGCCGTCCAACCCGAGCAACGACTACGAGACCAAGAGCCGCGACTACCCCGCGATGGGCATCCCGCACTACCTGATCCTCGACCCCCGTGACGGCACCTGGACCTACCAGTGGGCCATCGACACGTGTGGCGGAAGGCCGGGCTACGGCAACCGGCTCCACAAGCAGCCGTACGGAACCCCGCTGGCCGTCAGCACCGAGCTGGGCACCTGGAAACTCGACACGAGCGAGCTGCCGCTCTACACGCGTAAAGACATGATGCTGGGCCCGGACCCCAGCTGAACGCCCAGCCCCGGCGCGAATCCCCCCGTCACCCGGACGGCCCGGCGCGCTGGTGGTCGCCCCTGTGGGGTGGTGCCTTAAGAACACGTACCCGATCTTGAGCGCACGCCGACCCCAGCCCAGGAGGCCCCGCGATGCCCCGTCCCCCGGCCCGCGCCGCCCTCGCCGTGACCCTCTCCGCGACCGCCCTGCTGACCGCGTCCGCCTGCGACACCATCGCCGGCCTGGGCAGACCGGCGTCGGCCACCCGCGGTCATGCCGCCGCCTCCGCCTCCGCCGCCAACCCCACCGCCCCGGCGACCCCCGCGGCCGCCCCCACCCTCACCGAGGCACAGGCCCAGGCCGCGCTGATCAGCGAGGCGGACCTGGGCGAGCCCTGGGTCGCCACCGACGGCTTCGCGACCTGGCGGGAGTCCATGCTGAAGGCGAGCACCGAGTCGGCCGACGCGGAGTGCGGCAAGTTGCTCGACGCGCTGTACGCCGAGGAACTCCTCGGTCCCGACGCCACGACGCGCGCGTCGACCGGCCTGGACGACCTGTACGACGAGGCCCAGCTGCGCTACCGGGTCGTGGCGCACACGCCCGACGCCGTGGACGGAACGCTGGCCTGGCTCGACAGCATGCCGCGCGAGTGCGCCGAGTTCACGGCGACCGCGGGCGGCGGAGAGATGACCGTCGAGGTCACCGGCGCCGAGATGCCGGAGGTCGGCGACGCCCGGCAGGGTCTGCGGCTCGTGCTGCGCGCCGTCTCCGAGTACGACGACGCCCCCGTCCTCACCCTCCATGTCGCCGTCGTCCGCGTGGGCGACGACGCCATCGTCCTCACCAACGGCGGCCTCGGCGAGGTACCGGCCGACGCCACCTGGGCGGCAGTCGAACTGGGCGCCCACCGCCTCACCGAGGTGCGGAAGCGGGGCCGGGCGGAGATCTGACCGAGCCCAGGGCCTGGACGCGTCTGTTTGCTTCGGGGCGCTTGGTCGTTGTCCGTCCAGACCCTGGTGCGCGGTATCACGAAGATGAGGTTGACTCTCACACTGTGTCAGCCAGTGGAATGGCCGATGTCATGTTCAGCATTGGAGCATTCGCCAAGTACGGCGGCGTATCGGTGCGCATGCTGCGCCACTACGACGCCGTGGGGTTGTTGCGCCCTGCCCACGTCGACCCACACACCGGCTACCGGTTCTACGAAGCCGACCAACTGGCCCGGCTCAACCGTGTGATCGCGCTCAAGGAGCTTGGCCTCACCCTGGATCAGGTGCGCGCCATCCTCGACGGTGAACTGGCGGCGGGTGAGTTGCGCGGGATGCTGCGGTTGCGCCGGGCCGAGCTGGAGTCGGCCATGGCGGCCGACGCGGCGCGGATGGCGCAGGTCGAGGCGAGGCTTCGGATGATCGAGAGTGAGGGACAGATGTCGTCCGACGACGTGGTGATCAAACGGATCCCGGCGATGCGTGTGGCAGAGCTGACGGCCGTTGTGGAGAGCTTCGAGCCGCAACTCATCACCCCGGTGATCACCTCGCTCTACGAGGAGTTGTGGAGCCGGATGCAGGCCGCCGGGCTCGGGGCGAGCGGTGCGGCTGTCGCGTACTACGAGAACCCCGAGGGGCCGGTGACCGTGCACGCGTCCATCCCCGTCGACTCTGAGCCGGCCCTGGGGCACGGCTTCTCCGTGGTGGATCTACCGGAGGTGGAGGCCGCGACACTGGTGCACAAAGGGCCGGCAGAGCAGGTCATCCCCAGTGTGCAGGCGCTTGCCCGCTGGATCGACACCAATGGCTATACGTCGATGGGCCCCGCCCGTGAAGTCACTCTCTCGTGCCCGCACTGCGGCAACCACGCGGTGACCGAGTTGCAAGAGCCGGTCGCCCGCCGCTGAATCCCCTCGCGGCCCGGAGCCCGGGCCTGGGGTCCCGGGCGGTCTGACCGGGCCCTAACCCAGGCGGTCCACCGCGTCCTTGGCCTCCTTCAGGCCCGCCCCGGTGATCTCCCGGTACACCTTGATGGCCTGGATCTTCTTGTCGGTCCGCACGAGCGACAGGACCTCGCCCATCCGGGGATCCTCGCCCTCCAGCCCCAAGTGGTCGAGAACAAGGTCGAGTTTGCGCTCGACGCGGGCAACTCGCTGATCCGCCTGGGAAATCCTGCTCTGGATGGTCATGATCCCCCAGAAGGCGGCGAGCACGAGAAAGAGAACCGCTATATCCATGGTCGGCGATCCTACGTGCCGCTAACCGCCGCTAGTCCACGTCGAACCGCAGCCGAAGCTCCACCACGTCCCGCGCCACGTCCACCGCCGTACGCGCCTGCGCGAACGCGTGGGCCCGCAGCCGTGCCAGCGCCTCGGCCGTGCCGACGCCGAGCTGGGCCATGATCATGCCGGTGGCCTGGTAGACCTGATCCTGGTCGGTGGCGAGGCCGCTCAGCCACCGTTCGTCCCCCGGGCCGCCCGCCTCCTCCATCCGCGGCAGCGCCATCAGCGCCACGGTCATCATCCCGGCCACCACCCGCGCCGTCCGCAGGTCCCGCTCGCTGAGGTCGCCGGGGGTGTCGCGATAGAGGTCGAGCGTGCCCACGCACACCGTGTCGTTGCCCAGCGGCATCGAGTACACCGCCCGTACCCCGACGGCCGTGGCCTGCTGGGCGAAGACCGGCCAGCGCAGAACGTCCTGCCCCGCCGTCAGATCGCAGGCCAGCACCGGTGCCCCGCTCTGAGCCGCGGACTGGCAGGGCCCGTCGCCCAGGGTGGCCTGGATCTCGGTCACATACGCGGCCTGGGCACTGCTCGCGCCCAGTTGTACGGGCATGCCGTCGCTGTGCAGCGACACGCTCGCGCCGGTCACGGGCAGCAGCTCCACGGCGACATCGCACAGCCGCGCAGGGATCTCGCCGGGTCCGACCCCGCGTACGCCTTCGGCGATGGCGTCGGCGGCACCGGCCCGCTCTCGTCCCCGCTCGTCACGATGATCGTCTCTGGGCCGCACGGCAGCCTCCTCATCAACGAGAGCGGCCTGCTGGGTCCAGGTCAGGGGCAAGGGTGTCGGGGCCCTGGCCTGTGCCCTTCGGATGGCCTTCCACCGTCCACCCGGACGACGCCCGACTACCCGTGAGCCGCGCCTCAAAACCCCGGGCGACCACCACGCCGCCATCCCTAGCGGCGCGCCTCGTAAGGGTTCGCCGGCTGCGCGATCCGCCGTACCCCCGTGGCGTCCAGCACCGGCGGCCAGGCCTCGTCCGTGCCCAGCTTGCCCTTGGGATGCCAGGTGCCCGTGACGGTGACCCAGGCGTCGACGGGCGGTGCGTCGGCGTCCGCGTCGCGGATCTCGACCTTGCCGGTGGTGGCGTCGGCGGCGCAGCAGGCGACGAGGAGGCGGGTGACGTACCAGGTACCGTCGGCGTCGCGGGTGACGAAGCCGGTCAGCCGGACCGTACGTCCCGACAGCGACCGTCCGCTGTCGTAGATCGCCCGCGAACCGAACTCCGCCAGCGTGAGTTCCACCGGGTTCCCGGCCGGCAGCGCGGGGAAGTGCCCGACCCCCTGCGCGGCGCGTTCGGCGGCCTCGCGTTCGGCGCTGTAGGAACCGAGGGCGGGGGGCGGGAAGAGGAGGAGGGCCAGGGCGGGGAGGGTGAGGAGCCAGGCGATACGGGGGGTGTGGCCGTGGTCGTGGCCGTGTTGCTGTCCGTGGTCGTGGCTGTGACCTTGCTCGTCGTCCCGCCCGTTCTCGTCGTCGGCGTCCGTCCGCCGTTCCCGGCTCCGTACGACCGCCGCCACCACCCCCAGCCCGACCAGCAGGAACCCGGACACCACCAGATACGGCCGCAGCGCCGACTGCACATAGCGCAGGTACAGCTCGCTGAAGAGCGAGATCCGCAGGATCGCCGCGCCCGTCAGGAGCAGCAGTACCGCCGGTCCATAGCGCCTCACAGCAGCCACCACCCCACGAGCACGCTGCTCAGTACCGCGACGACCCAGGTCACGGACGAGAAGCGCAGGGCGAAGGACCGGCCGAACGTGCCCGCTTGGAGGGCGATCAGCTTCAGGTCCACCATCGGGCCGACCACCATGAACGCCAGGCGGGCGGTCGGTGAGAAGCCGCTCAGGGAGGCGGCGACGAACGCGTCCGCCTCGCTGCACACGCACAGGACCACCGCGAGGAGGGCCAGGAGAAGTACCGACATCCAAGGAGAGCCGGTGAAGAGGTCCAGGACGGAGCGCGGGACCGCGATGTTGAAGGTCGCCGCGGCCGCGGCGCCGAGGACGAGGAAGCCGCCGGCGTGCAGGAAGTCGTGCTGGAGGCCCGCGGTGAAGGCGCGTAGGCCGGTGGCGGTCGGGTCGGCGTGCCGTTTGGGTGGGCGCAGCCACTCGTCGCGGCCGAAGCGGGCCCACAGCCAGCCCATCACCACGGCCGTGGCCAGTGAGGCGACGAGCCGGGCGAGGACCATCTCGGGCTGCCCGGGGAAGGCGACGGACGTGGCGACCAGGACGACCGGGTTGATGGCGGGGGCGGAGAGGAGGAAGGCGAGGGCGGCCGCGGGGGCGACGCCGCGCCGCATCAGGCTTCCGGCGACCGGCACGGACGCGCACTCGCACCCGGGCAGGACGACGCCGGCCGCTCCGGCGACGGGTACGGCGAGCGCCTGGTTGCGGGGCAGCAGGCGGCTGAAGACCTTTTCCGGTACGAAGGCCCCGATCGCCGCCGAGACGACGGTGCCGAGCAGCAGGAAGGGCACGCCCTGCACCGCGATGGCCGTGAAGACGGTCCACCAGGCGGCGACGGGCGGGGTGTAGAGGTCGAGCGCGAGCATCGGCCCGAGGACCGAGGCGACCGTGGCGATGGCGAGGAGTGCGGTGCCGCCGAGGACGCCGTACACGAGCGCGCGTACGGCGACGCGCAGCCCGTCGACCACGGTCCGCTGGTTCTGCACGCGCCTGTCCCCACCTGTCCGAACCCGTTCGAATGCCTCCGCGCAGGCTAACCGGTGGGAACTGTGCGCGGCCTTGGGTTTCCCGGAGAAGGGGCTGTGGGCTGGAGGGAGGCTGCCCCTACAGCGGCGGCTGTGCGGGGGCCGGGCCCAGGGTCGTGGTGCCCGGGGCCGTGCGGTGGCCCAGTCCCGTGCGGTAGGCGTCCAGGGCCGCCTCCACCCGGCCCGTGCGGCGCAGGAGGTCGCCGAGCAGGCGGCACAGGTCGGCCAGGTCGCCCGCGGCGCCCGCGCGTTCCAGGAGGCTGAGGGCGCGGACGTAGTGCTCCTCGGCGGTCTCGGTGTCGCGGGTGTCCTCGGCGATGATGCCGAGGAGACGGTGGGCGGCGGCGGCGTGGAGGGCGCCGCGTTCGGGGCCGAGAGCCTGTCCGGGCGTCGCGGCGCAGGCGGGGGTTTGCGGACAGGCTCTCGGGTCGCTGAGGACCTCGTGGAGGAGGGCTGCGGCCTCGTCGGACTTGCCGCGCCGGTGCAGTACGTCGGCGAGTTCGACGGCGACCTGGCTGGTGTAGAGGGCGGCGCGCTTGGCGGTGAGCATGGCGCGGGCCTCGCGCAGTTCCGTCTCGGCGCTCGCGAGGTCGCCGTTCTGGGCATGGACGTAGCCGCGCATCCAGTGGCAGTTGGCGAGTTCGGTACGGATCTGGAGCTGCCGGTAGAGCTCGGCGGCCTTGGCGAGGGAGGCGTCGGCCTCGGCGACGCGGCCCTCGGCGAGCAGGGTGCGGGCGACGGAGCGGTGCATCCGGGCGACCAGGGCCGGGTCGGCCGCCTGCGGGGCGAGCGCGAGGGCGTACTCGGCGGCCTGGGCGGCGCGGGCGTGGGCGCCCATGTCCATGTAGGGGCCGATGACGCTGGCGTAGAGCAGGAGCAGGGCGTCGGGGTCGTGCAGTCCGCCCCGGTTGAGTTCGTCGAGGGTGGACTCCAACAGATAGACGGCGTAACGGAGTTCACCGGCGAGGTAGTGGGAGACCGCTCTGCCGCGCAGGGCCGGGACGCGGGCGGGGAGCGGGGCGTCGGCTTCGGCGAGGACCTGCTCGGCCTGCTCGAAGTGGCGCCGGGCGGAGTCGAGTTCGCCTAGGTCGATGGCACACTCGCCGAGCCCGAGCAGCGCCGCCGCCCGCTGCTCGGCGAACCCGTGCCCTTCCGCCTCCGCGAGCAGCGCGGTGTACTGCTCGGCCGCCGCCTCGGCGTCGCCGGTGGCCAGGGCGCGGTGGGCCTCGGTCAGTCGCAGCCGCAGGTCGGTGACGAGGTGCGCGGGGCGGCCGGTGGCGAGTTCCTCGAAGGCGACCCCGAGCCGGCCGGCGATGTGCCGGAGTGCCTCGTCGGAGGCGCGGACGCGGCCCGCCTCCAGGGTGGAGATGTAGGCGGGGGTGTACGCAGGCTCCGCCAACTGCTTCTGCGTCAGCCCCCGGTCGGCCCGCAACTGCTGAACTCTTCGCCCGATGGTCCCCGGGTCGTCACGGTCCGGCATCGCCCAACTCCCCCTGTGCCTCTTGCCGTTCGCGTCCGACAGCGCCTAGGTTAAACGGCGTATTAAACGTGGTTAACACAACGCTGTTGCGAGGTCGCCGTGCAGGAACGCACCAGCACCACCGAGCGCTACACCCGAGGGTTCGCCGCGGCGGTGGTCGCCGTGGCGACGTTGATCCTGGCGGCGAACGCGGGGCCGACGCGCGCGGCGGTGCCGGATTCTGACCAGCGACCGGCTCAGCATGGCATCTCACAGCCGGAGCGTGGCTGAAAGTCGCACAAGCCGGCCCCGGCAGGACACTCAGCGTGTCCCCACCGGGGCCTGCGGACGCGACGGACGCGTCAGAGCTGGAACTCCACGGGGTTCAGGCCCAGGGCCACGCAGGCCTCTCGGAGGACCGCCTGCTCGGCCTGGGAGAAGTGGCCGTCGGCGCCGGCGATGACGATGCCGGTCTGGACGACCGCGCGGGCCTCGGTGGGCTTCTTCGCGGCCTTGGCGATCTCCTGCATGGCCTCGGTCTTCCCTTGCGGGAAGTTGCGGGTGAGCTGGTCCACATGCCGGTTGAAACGCTGACGCAGCTGGTCCGGCGGGAAGTTCTGCAGCACGTCGTTGCTGAGGATCATCGACTCCATCTGCTGGCGCTCGGCCGCGTCCACATGGCCGTCCGCCGCCGCGACCAGGGCGCACATCGCCATGCTGGCGTCCCGGTACGCGCCGCTCTTCAGCTCGGTCTTCAGGGAGCCGAGCTGGGTCTTCAGCAGACCCACCAGCTGGGCCTTGGAACCGCCCCGCGAGCTGCCGTGCGAACTTCCTTGCGAACCGCCGGCCGCCGCGCCGCCGTGGCTGCCGTGACCGCCATGGCCACCGGCCGCGCCGTGGCCGCCGCCCTGGACCTGCTGCTGGAGTTGCTTGGCCTGGTCCTTGAGCCGGTCGAACAGTGCCATTGACGTCACCTCGGTATTCGTCGGGTCATGCACGCTCACTCGATCAACGCCCGCCCGCGAGCAAAGGTTCCACAAAGGCGCGGAAGGCCGTGACGCGAGCGGAGGAGGTTGGCCCGCGCCACGGCCCGATCGAGGCTGACAGGTCGGGGAATTGATCAGTACCCCGTCTGATCAGGGAAATCAAACACCCGGGGCCGTCAGCCCGCGCACACCTTCCGGTACGGCGCGTCCGGCACGTACGTGCTCCACTGGGCCCGCGTCAGCCGGCCGCCGCCGTCCACCCGGTCGCAGACCCGCTCGGCCACCCGGCCCGGATCGACGACGTACCGCTGGAGCGGCACATGGATCCCGGCCACGTAGACCGTGCCGCTGTCCGCGCCGAACGCCACCGAGACGATCTCCTCACCGGCCGTCGGCAGCGGCCCGCCGAGCGGCTGCTGGGTGGCGACGTCCCACAGCTGGAGCGTTCCCGAGCTGCCGCCCACGGCGAGCGTGCGGCCGTCGGGGCTCAGCGCCAGCGCACTGACCCCCTCCGGGGTGTCGCCGAGCCGGGCCGGGAAGACGCTGCGCAGGACGCCGGCCTTGCGTTCCAGCCCGCCGTCCCACAGCGCGACCCGGCCGGTCCCGTCGCCCACCGCCAGCCGGGTGCCGTCCCCGCTGAAGGCGACGGCGCCGATCTGGTCGCCCTGGACCAGGTCCTTCCCGGCCACCGGACCCTTCGGGAGGCGGGCGACGCGGTTGTCGCCGACGAGCAGGCCGCCGTCGGGGCGTACGGCGAGGTGGCTGCTGGTCAGACCCGTGACCACGGAGGTGCGGCGGCGGCTCGCCGTGTCCCAGACCTCGTCGGCGAGATCGCCCACCGCGGGCGTACGCACGGCGTAGAGGGTGCGGCCGCCGGAGCCGAGGGCGAGGTTGATCAGCGGGCCGGTCGAGTCGGCGGTCGTCAGGTCCAGGGTGGCGCGGACCTTGGCGTGGCGTACGTCCCAGAGGGTGATCCGTTGCGCGGTGGCCTCCCGGCCCGGCGCCGAGACTCCGTACGCGAAGAACGCCCCGTCCGGGCTGAACGCCGTCAGCGCCAGGGTGTCCCCGGGAACCACCGGGGCCGTGCCGGGGAGGGCGACGGGGACGGGCGGCGCGGGCAGGGTGCGTACGGCGTGGTCGTCCCGGGTGTCGCGCAGCCGGAAGCGGTAGCCGGTGCCGGTGCTCCCCCAGCCTTCGGCCGGGGGGACCCCCGTCTCGCTTCGCTCGGCGGTGGCGAGGGTACGGCCGTCCGGGGCGAGCCGGACGCCGAACAGGCCGTCGTCTCTCCAGGCCGGCGTCACCGCCGCCGACACGTCGAGGGAGTGGACCGTACCGGCCTCCAGATAGCGCAGAACGGGGTGCCCGGGGTCCCAGGCGAGGCCGCCGTACACGTACTGGTTGTTCAGGGAGTGCCGGAAGACCGGGGCGTCGGGGGACGACAGCCGCCACACCTTGATCTCCGTGCTGTCGGCCACCGCCAGGAACCTCCCGTCCCCGCTGAAGGCGGTGTACCCGGCGTCCGGGGCGGTCAGGTCGGCCAGCAGCTTCCCCGAGCCGGTGTCCCAGACGCGGATGCCCGCCGAGGAGACGGCTGCCAGCCGCTGTCCGGCGCCCATGACCAGCGAGAAGTCGTTGTCGGCGCAGACCTCCCCGTCGTGCGTCCACTCACCGGGCAGCCTCCGGTGACCGGTGACGTCCCACACCTCGGGTATCGCGCCCCGGCCGCCCGCGGGGCAGAGGGCGACCGTGCGGGCGTCGGGGGAGACGTCGGCGCGACTGGCCGCCCGCGCGCTCTCGAACAGGGGCTTTGCGTCGGTGCGGGAGAACACCCGCACCCGTTCGTCCTCGGTGCCGGTCACGAGGGTGGCGCGGTCGCCGACGGAGATGTCCGAGAACGCCGGCCACGGCCCGCCGCCGGTGGCCCAGCCGCCCGTCGCCGTGTCCCAGAGCCGGATGCCGTCCCGGCCGGACAGCGCGATCACCTGCGCGTCGGGGGAGGTCCCGACGACCTCGTCGCCGGCGACCGGCAGCCGGCCCGAACCGGTGCGGCGGTGCGTGGCCACGTCGTACGTCCGCCAGGTACGGCCCTCGACGCTCAGCAGGACGCGGCCGGTGGGGGTGAGGAACCGGCGGGGGCTGTCGCCGGGGGCGGGGTCGGAGAAGGTGTCCTGTTCGGGCTGGGCGAGGGCGCCGAGCAGGGCCCGGCGGGACTCGGGGAGCGGGGAGACCCGCCAGGCGGCGACGCCCAGCAGCATGGCGGCCCGCGGGTCGGTGGTGCGCAGCGAGTCGGCGACGGAGGCGATGCGGCGGGCGGCGGTGTCGGTGCGCTGCCGCTCGTTGTCCCGGTGCTGGCTCCACGCGGCCAGGCTCACCACCAGCGCCACCGCCAGCACGGCGGACAGGGCGGTGACCAGTGCCCGGGACCTGCGGGCGGTCCGCACGGCCGTCTGCCGCTCGGCCTCCCGGGCCTCCACCGCGGCGACGAGGAACGCCCGCTCCGACACGGTGAGCGTGCCGTCGTCGTCCCCGAACAGATCCTCGGCCCGGGCCAGCCTGCTGCCCCGGTACAGCCCGCCGGGGTCGCGGTCGTGCTCCAGCCAGGCGCGGGCGGCCTCGGTCAGCCGACGGTGGTGCCGCAGCCGTTCGCGGTCCTGCTCCAGCCAGCCGGACAGCCGGGGCCAGCAGGTGATCAGGGCCTCGTGGGCGAGCTGGACGCCGTCCTCGTCGGCGGTGAGCAGCCGGGCGCGGGCCAGCCGGTCGACCACCCGGGGCACCTCCGGGTCGGTCCACTCGGCCAGGTCGTCGCGGGTCAGCGGGCGGCGGGCGTCGGGGGTGCCCCGGCCCGGCTCGACCAGCCGCAGCAGCAGCCGGCGGGCGGTGCGCGCCTGGTCCTCGGTCAGCTGCTCGTACACCTCCTCCGCCGTCGCCGCGATGGCGCCGCGCACCCCGCCGGCCGCCTCGTAGGTGGCGAGGGTGAGCACCCGGCCCTTGCGGCGCCGCCAGGTCTCCAGCAGCGCGTGCGAGAGCATCGGCAGCCCGCCGGGCCGGCCGACGACCTCCTCGACGATCCGCGCGGTCAGCTCCCGCTCCACCAGCAGCCCGGCCGCCTGGGCCGGCTTGGTCACCGCGTCACGCAGTTCGTCGGCGGTCATCGGCCCGAGCAGCATCCCCGCCCGGGACAGCGCGTCGGCCAGGCCCCGGTGCTCGGAGCAGCGGGCGTAGAAATCGGCCCGTACGGTGATCAGGACGCGGACCCGGGTGTCGGGCTCCCGGGCGGCGAGCAGCAGGTCGATGAAGCGGGCCCGCTCCCCGGCGTCCCGGCACAGGGTGAAGACCTCCTCGAACTGGTCGACCACGACCCAGCTCTCCGGCTCGTCCTCGGCGGGCGCCAGCAGGTGTCCGTACGTCTGCGCGGGGCGCGGGCCGGGCGTGAGCACCCGCAGGACCCCGGGGCCGCCTCGGGCGGCGATCTCCTCGCGCAGGGCGGGGATCAGCCCGGCCCGCAGCAGCGAGGACTTGCCGCTGCCGGACGCCCCGAACAGCACCGCGAACCGGTGGTCGCACACCAGCCGGTGCAGTTCGTCCACCATCCGTTCCCGGCCGAAGAAGAGGTCCCGGTCGTCCGGCTCGAACCGGGCCAGGCCCCGGTACGGCGGCGGTGCGTCCACCGGCGCCTCGCGGACCGCCCCGGCGACCGCCGCCTCCGCCTCCTTCCAGCGGGGCTCCCAGTGCGCGGGGTCACCGCCGCAGGCCCGGACGTATCCCCGGACGACGGCGAGCGACGGCAGCCGTTCGCCGGCCGCGGCCTGCGACAGCGTTGTCGCGGAGAACCCGGCCGCCTCGGCCATCCGCCGGTACGAGGGGGTGCCCGCTGCCTTGCGCACCTCGCGGAGCTCATGGGCGAGCCGGGCCACGGGACCGGACGCGGGGTCCAGGGGTCTCTCGGGACGACCCATGCGCACGTACCTCCGACGAAATAAATCACCACTGATCATGAAATTTTGATTGTCCTGACAAAGGAGATGCGGAAATCAAAGCTCCGGTTCCAGGACGCCCGCCGCGGTCGGCTGCCGCCGGACGGCCGTGAAAACGCGAGGTGAACGCCGTGCGACGCGTCAGGAGCGGGTGATGGCCGCCGGGAGAACAGTGCCGCGGAACGACCAGCGGAATTGATTGCCCTGATCGGAACGGGCTGTCGATCAACTCCGCGCTCTCCAGTCTCGATCTCGCCACGCCGGACTTCCGGCAGACCGAGCACTGGAGGAGACCCGAATGTCGCAGGCAGTCAAGAGCAAGCGGAGGTCCCGCCTCGGCAAGGCAGCGTTCGCCGCTGTCGGTGCCGCCGCGTTGACCGTCGGCCTGACCGGCAGCGCCAACGCCGCGGTACTGAACCCGATCAACATCGACAAGGTCTGGCAGAAGGCGCCGACGCAGGAGATGTTCCAGCCCCTCTTCGACTACGACTCCGACAGCTGCTTCCCCGCTGCCGCCGTCGAGTCGAACGGGAGACTGAACGGCGGTCTCCAGGACACGGGGTCGATCACCGGCGGCTGCCGCAACAACCACCTCGGCAAGGCCAACACCTACTCGCGGGCCAAGTGCGACAAGGGCTCCGGATGGTGCGGCATCATCTACACCCTGTACTTCGAGAAGGACCAGAACGCGGCCGGCAACATCGTCGGCGGGCACCGTCACGAGTGGGAGTCCGCCGTGGTCTGGTACCACGGCAATGACCAGTGGCCCAGCTACGTGTCCGTCTCCGCCCACGGCAACTACACGACCAAGCGGTTCAACGACGTGGAGCGTGAGGGCAAGCGCTTCAAGGTCGTCTACCACAAGGACGGCGGCCTGACGCACTCCTTCCGCTTCGCCAAGGCGGGCGAGCGCGCGGAGGCTTGGGGGAACGGCGGCTGGGACCGTCCGGCCCTGGCCCCCTACGACATCCTGTGGAGCCGCTACAAGAGCGCGTACGACGCCCTTGAGGAATCCTCGTGGGGCAATGCCAACTTCCCCCTCCAGGACAAGTTCGACCACTTCCGGAAGGACCTGAACGAGGCCAAGCCGTCCGGCATCCAGTTCAACGCCTGGAGCAGGTGACCCAGGCCTGGCCACAGCCGCCCCCGGCGGGGACACTCCCCCCTGTCCCGCCGGGGGCTTCCCCACGCCCTGATCACACGGCTGACGTCCGCTCCGGGCGTTCAGGCCTGTGTCTGCAACTGCTGGAGCTGCCGCAGTACGTTCTCCAGCGCACCCCGCCGCCGTCCCGGCACTCGGCCCCGCAGTTCCGCGAGCGCGGGGCCGAGCTCACGGGCCGGGGCGGCGTCCCTGATCTGCCCCCACTGATGGTGAGCCCGGTCGACGGCCGCCTCCACCGCGGGCGCGTCCACCGCCTGCCCCGCGGACAGCCGCGCCGACGCCACCATCAGCCAGGCCCGGCAACTACGCACCGGATCCCCCGCCATCATCGCCAGATCGGCCCGCACCTCGATCCAGTGCAACGCCTCCTCGGACGCCGGCCCGTGCGCCCGCAGCGCGCTCTGCTCGTAGTGCGCGGCCAACACCTCCGCCTCACCATGCCGCCCCGACTCGACGGCCGCGGCGATGGTGGCGTGGGGGTCGGGTGCCTGCGAGGGGGGTGGTGCGGGACTGTACGCGGGGGGCGGCGGCAACTCCCCCACGGCGCCACGCCCGGGAAGCGGCAGCACGAGGGTGACACTCGCATCGGAACTCGGCTCGGCGCTGGGCGTGGGGGCGGAAGAGGGACTCGGCTGAGGACTCTGCGCGGGCACCGGGGCGGGGC
>CBFGZZ010000209.1:0-15317 GCA_965653385.1 uncultured Streptomyces sp.
GCAAATCCAGCCCCTCCGGCGTTTGAGGAGCGGGGTCTGGGGCGGAGCCCCAGAAGGATGGGACGGGTAGGGGCGGCGGGGGCGAGGAAAGCGGGGTCAGTGCCAGGCGGCGTCAACCGCCCGCAGCGCGCCCTCCACATCCACACCCAGCCCCTGCTCCGCCAGCGCAGCGCCCAGCGCCGCCAGGCACCCCCGCACCACACCCACCCTCGCATCCGCACCGTAGTGATTGACCCGGATCATCTCCTTGGCCAACGCCCCACCACCGGCGACCAGCGGCAACCCCGGATCACTCGCCACCGCCCGCGTCACCACCTCCGACGCGACCGCCCCCGCCGGCACCCGCAGCGTGGTGGCGACCGGAGCGGCCTCACGGGCGTCGTGCACATACGGCTCCAACCCCCCACCCAGAGCCACCGCCCCGGCCCGGGTGGACAGCGCGGCGGCCCGGTGCCGGCCCATCACCGCCTCCAGCCCGTCCCCCTCGATCCGCTCCACACACGCCTCCAGCGCCAGCATCTCCAGCTGCGCGGGCGCATGCAGCAGCACCTTCCGTCCCCCGTCGACCCACCGCTCCTTCCAGTCCAGCAGCGACAGATACGACCGCCGCGGCGCCCGCGGATTCGACGCCATCCGCGCCCACGCCCGCTCGCTCACCGACACCGCCGACACCCCGGCCGGCCCGCCCATCGCCTTCTGCGCCCCGATGACGCACAGGTCCACACCCCACGCGTCCGGCAGCACCGGCTCCGCCCCGACCGACGCCACCGCGTCCAGGTAGAACAGTGCCCCGTGCGCCCGCACGACCTCACCGATCTCCGCGACGGGGTTGGTGTTGCCGGTCGCCGCCTCCGCGTGCACCAGGGACACGAAGTCGATCTCCGGGTGCTCGGCGAAGGCCTCCCGGACCTGGTCCGCGGTGACCGCCGTGTGGAAGGGCACCGCCAGATCGATCACGGTCGCCCCGCAGTCCCGCAGCCAGTCACCGAAGGTCTGCCCGTAGGGGCCGGTGATGACGTTCAGGGCGACCGTGCCGGGCCCGGCCGTCCCCCGGATCGCCCCCTCAAGCGGCAGCAGCGCCTCGCCCTGCGTGATCACGACGTCCTGCTCGGTACCGAGCAGCCGTGCCACCCGGTCCTCGATGGCGGCGAATCGGGCGGCGCTCAGCGGGGCCAGGTCCAGGAAGGGATGGGTCGAGGCGGGGTGGGTCACGGCGGGCTCTCTTCGCTCTCTGCGCTCCGGGGGACGACGTGACGAGCGTAACCGCGCGCCCCAACACCCCTTCTCACACCCGACTTCTTAGGTCGAACGGCCCCGTAACCATCGGTTTGGTTTGGGGCTCTCAAACCTCTCCTTATAATCGGAACTCACAGTTCCCTGACAGGAGGCCCCCCGTGAAGACGACCCTCGGGCGCCGGACCCGCGTTCTGGCCGCCACCACCGCGACGGCCGGGCTGGTGCTCGTGGCCGGCTGCTCCTCCGACGGCAACGGCGGCAGCGGTTCGAAGACGGCGGCCGGCGGTGTCGAAGTCGTCAAGGCGGGCCGGCTCACCACCTGCACCCACCTGCCGTACCCGCCCTTCCAGTCGGAGATCGACGGCAAGGTGCAGGGCTTCGACGTCGCCCTCGTCGACCTGGTCGCGGACGACCTGGGCGTGAAGCAGGCGATCGTCGACCAGCCCTTCGAGAACTTCAAGACCGGTGGCTCCCTCAACGCCGGCCAGTGCGACCTCGCCGCCGCCGGCATGACCATCACCGAGGAGCGCAAGAAGAACGTCGACTTCTCGGACCCGTACTTCGAGGCCACCCAGGCCGTCCTGGTCGACAAGAAGAGCGGCATCTCGTCCTTCGCCGACCTCAAGGGCAAGAAGGTCGGCGCCCAGGCGCAGACCACCGGCGAGGACTACGCCAAGAGCAAGGGCCTGGACCCGGTCTCCTTCGAGTCCTCCGACGCCGTGATCAACGGCCTGCGCACCGGCCAGGTCGAGGCGGTCGTCATCGACTACCCGGTCGTCCAGGGCTGGCTGAAGGACAAGGCCAACGCGGACGCCTTCGAGGTCGCCGAGCAGATCAACACCGGTGAGCAGTACGGCTTCACGGTGAAGAAGGGCAACACCAAGCTCCGCGAGGCCATCAACAAGGCGATCAAGGACGCGAAGGCGGACGGCACGTACAAGAAGCTGTACGAGCAGTGGATCGGTCCCTACGACGAGTCCGCGGCGTCCGCGTCTCCGTCCGCCTCATGACCGGCACGGACGTACGACTCCAGCCGAAGAAGAAGGGCCTGACCCGGCGCCAGAAGCGCAGCCTGTCCCGCGGCGTCCAGTACATCGTCTTCGTCGCGGCCGTGATCGCCTTCGCGGTCGCGGCCGACTGGGACCGGCTGCAGAACCAGTTCGCGCAGAAGGCCATCGCGGAGCAGATGTTCCCCGAGGTCATCACGCTCGCGCTGAAGAACACCGTGCTGTACACCGTGTCCGGCTTCGCCGTCGGACTGGTGCTCGGCATGGTGATCGCGCTGATGCGGCTGTCGTCCGTGGGTCCGTACCGCTGGCTCGCCGGCGTCTACATCGAGATCTTCCGCGGTCTGCCCGCCCTGCTGATCTTCATCTTCATCGGGGTCGCCGTGCCGCTGGCCTTCCCGGGTACGGAGATCCCGGGCGGAACCTACGGCAAGGTGGCGCTCGCGCTCGGCCTGGTGGCCGCCGCGTACATGGCGGAGACGATCCGCGCGGGCATCCAGGCCGTGCCCAAGGGGCAGATGGAGGCGGCCCGCTCGCTCGGCTTCTCGCCCGCCCGCGCCATGATCTCGATCATCATCCCGCAGGCGTTCCGGATCATCCTCCCGCCGCTGACCAACGAACTCGTCCTGCTCTTCAAGGACTCCTCGCTGGTGCTGTTCCTCGGTGTGACGCTGGAGGAGCGCGAGCTGTCCAAGTTCGGCCGCGACCTGGCCAGCCAGACCGCGAACTCCACGCCGATCCTGGTCGCGGGCCTGTGCTACCTGCTGGTGACCATCCCGCTCGGCTTCGTCGTACGCCGCATGGAGGCGAAGGCCCAGGAGGCCGTGAAGTGACTGACAACACCCTTGGCTCCCGGCCGGAGATCGACGTCCGCGGACTGCACAAGTCCTTCGGCGACAACGAGGTGCTGCGCGGCATCGACCTGGAGATCAGGCAGGGCGAGGTCGTGTGCGTCATCGGCCCGTCGGGGTCCGGCAAGTCGACCCTCCTTCGCTGCGTGAACCTGCTCGAGGAGCCCAGCAAGGGCCAGGTCTTCGTCGGCGGCGCCGAGCTCACCGACCCGGACGTCGACATCGACGCCGTACGCCGCCGTATCGGCATGGTCTTCCAGCAGTTCAACCTGTTCCCGCACCTCACGGTGACCGAGAACCTGACCCTGCCGCAGCGGCGGGTCCTCAAGCGGGACAAGGCCGCCGCCGCGAAGGTCGCCGCCGAGAACCTGGAGCGCGTCGGCCTCGCGGAGAAGGCGTCGGCGTACCCCGCCTCCCTCTCCGGCGGCCAGCAGCAGCGCGTCGCCATCGCCCGCGCGCTCGCCATGGGCCCCGCGGTGATGCTCTTCGACGAGCCGACGTCGGCGCTGGACCCCGAGCTGGTGGGGGACGTACTGGCGGTGATGCGCATGCTGGCGAACGAGGGCATGACCATGATGGTCGTCACCCACGAGATGACCTTCGCGCGCGAGGTCGCCGACCGGGTCGTCTTCATGGACGGCGGAGTGATCGTCGAGGACGGCACCCCCGACCAGGTCATCGGCAACCCCCGGCACGAACGCACCCGCCACTTCCTGTCCCGCCTCCTGGACCCGGCGATGGCCGAGGTGGAGGAGGGGACCTCCGACCAGGTCGGCAAGGGCGACTAGCGGCTGATTAGGGTGCAGTCATGAGCGAACGCGCGGTGCTGCACGTGAAGGGCCGGGTCCTCGTCGGTCCCGACGACGTCCGGGACGAGCTGTGGGTCGTCGACGGCCGGATCTCGTACGACCGGCCCGTCGACGCCCGCGACGTCCGGACGGTGGCGGGCTGGGCCCTCCCCGGCCTCGTCGACGCGCACTGCCACGTCGGCCTCGGCCCGCACGGCCCGGTCGACGACGACGTCGCGGAGAAGCAGGCGCTCACCGACCGCGAGGCCGGCACCCTGCTCATCCGCGACGCCGGCTCGCCTTCCGACACCCGCTGGGTCGACGACCGCGAGGACCTGCCGAAGATCATCAGGGCGGGCCGGCACATCGCCCGCACCCGCCGCTACATCCGCGGCTACGCCCACGAGATCGAACCGGAGGACCTGGTCGCCTACGTCGCCCAGGAGGCCCGCCGCGGCGACGGCTGGGTCAAGCTGGTCGGCGACTGGATCGACCGCGACCTCGGGGACCTGGCACCGACCTGGCCACGGGACGCTGTCGAGGCGGGCATCGCGGAGGCGCACCGGCTGGGCGCCCGGGTCACCGCGCACTGCTTCTCCGAGGACTCCCTCCAGGACCTGGTCGAGGCGGGCATCGACTGCATCGAGCACGCCACCGGTCTCACCCAGGACCTCATCCCGCTGTTCGCCGAGCGCGGGGTGGCCATCGTGCCCACCCTCGTGAACATCGCGACCTTCCCGAAGCTGGCCGACGGCGGCCAGTCCAAGTTCCCCCGCTGGTCGGCCCATATGCGCCGGCTCCACGAGCGCCGCTACGACACCGTCCGCTCCGCCTACGACGCCGGCATCCCGGTCTTCGTCGGCACCGACGCGGGCGGCACCCTGCCGCACGGCCTGGTGGCCGCCGAGGTGGAGGAACTGGTCACCGCCGGCATCCCCGCGGTCGAGGCCCTCGCGGCGACGACCTGGTCGGCCCGGAGCTGGCTGGGCCGCCCCGGCCTGGAGGAGGGCGCCGCGGCCGACCTCGTGGTGTACGAGTCCGACCCGCGGGCGGACGTACGGGTGCTGGCCTCGCCCCGGCGCGTGGTGCTGAACGGGCGGGTCGTCGGCTGAGCCCCACGGGCCGCGACGGAGCGTGACGGAATCCGGCGGTGGGCCGTAGTGCACGCCGTCCCGCGCTCCGGGGCGTCAACCGGCGTATTCGGAAAGATGCCGGTGCGACGGTGAAAGCATGGAACACCCGTGCCGCGGGATTCGAAAAGGTTCACGGAAACCCCACGTAGGAGTGAAGTCCTGGCGGATTGCTGACTGTTCACTCTCGGTACGCGATTCTTGCCGGGTCCCGAGCAAGTCTCCTCTGGGGGTCCCCACCTTGAACGGCAAGAACTTCCGCCTGCCCGCACGCCGTCTCGCCACCGTCGCGACGGCCACCGCCCTGGCCGCCGGTCCCGCGGCCCTGGGCGCCGCGGGCACCGCGCACGCGACCGGTGACGAGGGTCGCGCGAGCGCCGTCGTGCTCCGCACCGGGCTCGACGTCTCCCTGCTCAACAAGACCGTGAACGTCCCGCTCGCGGTCTCCCTCAACGAGGTGCGGGCGCCGCAGAGCGCCGAGAAGACCACGCTGACCGCCGAGTTGAACGGCGTCGACGGCGGCCGGCCCTTCAGCGTGCTGAACGCCGAGGTCGCCCAGTCGAAGGCCACGGTCGAGGGCGGCAAGGCCGAGGGATACACCCACCTCGCCCACGCCAAGGTCCATGTCCCCGGTCTGCCGCTGCTCTCGCTCATCGAGGTCGGCCAGGTCACCTCCAAGGCGACCTGTGAGGCCGGCAGGACGCCCACCGCCACCTCCAACCTCCTCGGCGATGTCACCGTCCTGGGCAAGAAGGTCACCCTGACCGCCGGCGGCACCACGAACGTCAAGGTGCCCGGCGTCGGCGACGTGCGCCTCGACTACTCCAGGACGGAGGAGACCTCGCGTACGGCGGCCGCCACCGCCCTCGAACTCAAGGTGTCCGTCAACCCGTTGAAGCTGAACGTGGCCGACGTCCAGGGCACCCTGACCCTGGCCGAGGCGACCTGCGAGACCCCGGCCGAGCCCGCGCGGCAGACGGACCCGAGCGCCGAGCCCAGTACCGACCCGGGTGCCGGTTCGGCCGGTGACGTGAAGCCCCAGGGCGAGTCCGGCGACGAGGGCCTCGCGGAGACCGGCGGCAGCTCGATGACGCCGTACATCGCGGGCGGCGCGGTCGCCCTGCTCCTCGCGGGCGGGGGCGCGGTGGCCCTGGCGCGGCGCGGCAGGAGCTGACCCCGCGAGGCGGCCGTCCCGCGGCGACCCCGGTCAACAGCCCTTCTTGTCAGGGCTGTTGACCGGCGTCTGAAAACGTTTTAACTTCCCCTCACTCCAACTCCGAGATACGAGGGGATCAGTGGAGCGTAAACGGTTTCAATCCCGCGCCCTCCTCCTGCTCATGCTCCCCGGCCTCGCCTACTTCCTGCTGTTCCACTACGGCGCCCTGGTCGGCAACGTCATCGCCTTCAAGGAGTACGTGCCCTTCGACGGCCTCTGGGGCAGCCCCTGGGTGGGTCTCGGCAACTTCCAGCGGATGTTCGAGGACGGCGCGTTCTGGGACTCCGTCCTCAATACGATCTGGATCGCCGTCCTCCAGCTCGTCTTCTACTTCCCGGTGCCGCTCGCCCTCGCCCTGCTCCTGCACAGCCTCACCTGGAGCACGGTCCGCCGCTTCGTGCAGTCGGTGGCGTATCTGCCGCACTTCATCTCGTGGGTGATCGTCGTCGCCCTCTTCCAGCAGGTCCTCGGCGACACCGGGCTGCTCAACTCCTCGCTGGACGGCATGGGGCTGCACACCGTCGACATCATCGGCGACCCCGACGCCTTCAAGCCGCTCGTGGTCGCCCAGGTCATCTGGAAGGACGCCGGCTGGGGCACGATCATCTTCCTCGCCGCCCTCGCCCAGGTCGACGAGCAGCAGTACGAGGCCGCCGCGATCGACGGCGCCGGCCCCTGGCGCCGCTTCTGGCACGTCACCCTGCCCGCCATCCGCCCGGTGATCGTGCTGCTGCTGATCATGCGGCTCGGCGACATCCTCTCCGTCGGCTTCGAGCAGATGCTCCTCCAGCGCGACGCGGTCGGCCCCGAGGCCGCCGAGATCATCGACACCTTCGTCTACTACCAGGGCATCGTCGGCGGCGACTACGGATTCGCCGCCGCTGCGGGCCTGTTCAAGGGCGTCATCGGCGCGCTCCTCGTCTACGCCGCCAACAAGGTCGCCCACCGCCTCGGCGAACAGGGGGTCTACAAGTGAGCCCCGGAACCCGTTCCCCCGCCCGGCCGGGCTGGATGGAGAAGCCGAGGCCCGTCACCCAGGGTGCGAAGGCGGTGGCCCTCGTCGCCGTGGTGCTCCTGGTCTGCGTGCCGTTCCTCGTCATCGTCTCGACCTCGCTCGCCTCCACCGACGAGGTCGTGGCGAACGGCGGCTGGGTGCTGTGGCCGACCGAGCCCAGCCTGGACGCCTACCGCGACATCCTCGACGGCGGCATCGTCACCCACGCCCTCGGCGTCAGCGCGGGCGTGACGGTCGTCGGCACCCTGCTCAGCCTCGCCTGCACCGTCACCCTCGCCTACGCCCTCTCCCGCCCAGGCGTCCTCGGCGGCCGGCCGGTCCTGCTCCTGGTCCTGTTCACCTTCCTCTTCCCGCCCGGCATGATCCCGGGCTTCCTGCTGGTCAAGGAACTCGGCCTGCTGGACAGCTATGCCTCGCTGGTGCTGCCCGTCCTCGTCAACGTCTTCAACCTCGTCGTCCTGCGCGGCTTCTTCCAGGGCATCCCCGAGGAGCTGTACGAGGCCGCGCGGCTCGACGGGGCGGGGCACTGGCGGGTGCTCGTCTCCGTCGTACTGCCGCTGTCCAAGGCCGCGCTCGCCGTCGTGGGGCTCTTCTACGCGGTGGCCTACTGGAACTCCTGGTTCTACGCCTCGCTCTACCTGGAGAGCGACCACTGGCCCCTCCAGCAGGTCCTGCGCACCTACGTCATCGCGGGCTCCGGACTCACCGACGCCACCACCGGCGAGGGGACCGTCACCGCGCCGCAGACCGTGCAGATGGCGGTCCTGGTGATCGCCACCGTCCCGATCCTGCTCGTCTACCCGTTCCTGCAGAAGTACTTCACCAAGGGCGTGCTCACCGGCGCCATCAAGAGCTGACGCAGCATCAATATCCGTACGCAGAGAGGTGATTCGCCCATGCCCGGCATGTCACGACGTACCGTACTGCGTTCCGTCGCCGCCGGTGGCGCCGCAGCCGCCGTCCCCGGTCTGCTGACCGCCTGCTCCACGAGCTCCGGCGACAGCAACGTCTCCAACGCGGGCAAGGAGCTCGCCCCCTGGCCCGCGTACCGGGCCGCCGCGGGCCCCAAGCCGGACCTCGCCCCCACCGACGCCGGAGTGCAGGCCGGCTACACCTCCTACCCCGCCGACCTCGTCAAGTCCGTCGCCCGCACGCCCGGCGACGGCTCCACCGTCAAGGTCATGTCGGTCTCCTTCGGCACCCCGCCCAAGCCGGCCTCCGCCAACCGGTTCTGGGCGGCCGTCGAGAAGGCCCTCGGGGTGAGGATCGAGTACACGATCGTCTCCCAGGCCGACTACCAGAAGAAGATGGCGACGGTGATGGCGGCCGACGCCGACACCCTGCCCGACATCATCAACCTGTTCTCCGGCTTCGTCCTGCCCCGCGAGGCCGAGTTCGTCCAGCGGCGCGCCGAGGACCTCACCCCCTTCCTCTCCGGCGAGGCGATCACCGACTATCCCAACCTCGCCGGCATCCCCACCCACGCCTGGCGCGACATGGGCCGTATCGGCGGCCGCCTCTACGGCATCCCGCTGGAACGCCCGCTGCCCGGCTCCACCCTCTGGCTCAACCAGGGCATGTTCGCCGACGCGGGCATGAAGGAGGGCTGGACCTCCGACGACTTCGCCGCCGTGGCCAAGCGGGCCACCAGCGGTCGTACGTACGCGCTCGGTGCCGCCAACGGCTCCCTGTTCGGCAACGCCGTCCACTCCGCCGCCCACAACGCGCCCCAGAACTGGGCCGTCACCAAGGACGGCACCTTCCTGCCGGCCTGCGCCGACGAACGGTACAAGGCGTCCATCGCCTTCCAGGCACGGCTGCGCAAGGACGGCTGCTACCACCCCGACGCCACGTCCATCTCCCAGATCGACCTGACCACCCTCTACTACAACGGCACCGTCGGCTCCATGCAGGACGGCTTCGGCGCCTACCTGCCCAAGTACCGCGAGGCACCGGACGGGATGACCCCGGCCGCGGCGCTCCCGTACAGCGTCGGCGGCGAACCGGGCGGCATCGTCGCGGCCCGCCGCTCCTTCGGATACACCGTGCTGAAGAAGGCGAAGAAGGAACGGATCGAGCTGCTCCTGCGCGTCCTCGACCACCTCGCCGCCCCCTTCGGCAGCCAGGAGTGGGAACTCGTCCACTACGGCGTCGAGGGGACCCACTTCACCCGCGGCAAGGACGGCTCACCCGAGCCCACCAAGCTCGGCGAGACCGAGAACAACACCAACCTGCCGCTGAAGTACCTCGCCGAAGGCCCCCAGGTGCTGTTCGTACCGGGCAGGCCGGACGCCGTACGCGCCCTGCACACCTGGCAGCGGAAGGTCGTCCCGCACGCCGTCCGCGACGCCTCCTTCGGCCTCCAGTCCCGCACCAGGAACTCCCAGGGCACCACCTTGAAGGCCCTCCTCGACGACACGGTCACCGGCATCGTCGCGGGGCGGCTGCCGCTGACGGAATGGGACGCGGCGGTGAAGACGTGGCGGTCCCGGGGCGGCGACAGAATGGCCGAGGAGTTCGCGAAGGACCACGCGGCGGGCGCGTGAGCGGCGGGCCGGCGGAACAGGAGGCGCGGGGGATGGGGAACACCATGGGGGACACGGGGCCCAGGCGGAGGGTGACGATCCGCGAGGTCGCCGAACGGGCCGGCGTGTCCGTCGCCACCGCGTCGCGCGCGCTCAGCGGCAACCATCCCGTGCCCACCTCCACCCGGACCCGCGTGCTGCGGGCCGCCCGCGACCTCGACTACGTCGCCAACGCCCACGCCCGTGCCCTGGTGGGCGGCGGCCGGAAGATGGCCGCCGTCGTCGTCCGCCAGGTCACCAGCCCCTTCTACGCCCAGGTCGCCGAGGGCGTCGAGGCCGAGGCGGCCGACCGGGGCTGGCTGTGCGTGGTCGGCGCGACCGGCGGGGATCCGCAGCGTGAGATGGAGTTCGTGCAGCTGATGCGGGAGGAGGGGGCGCGGCTGGTGATCCTGGTCGGCGGGGTCGTCGAGGACGACGCGTATCGCTCGCGCGTGGCCCACTACGCGCAGGCGCTGGACGCGTCGGGGGCGCGGCTGGTGCTGTGCGGCCGGCCCGCTCCGGGTCCCGAGATCCCCGCACTGGTCGTCGAGTTCGACAACGAGGCCGGTGCCCGGGCCGTCACCGGGCATCTGCTCTCCGCCGGGCACCGCCGGATCGTCTTCCTCGGCGGACTGCCCGGCAACACGGCTCTGGACGCCCGCGTCGCCGGCTACCGGGCCGCGCTCGCCGAACACGGCGTGCCCGCGGCGGCCGCGCGCGTCGTCGACTGTGGCCTGGGGCGGGCGGCGGGTCTGCGGGCGATGACCGAACTCCTCAAGGAGACGCGGGAGTTCACGGCCGTGGTCGCCGGGGACGACATGGTTGCCGCGGGGGCGCTGCGTGCCATCGCCGACGCTGGTCTGAGGGTGCCCGAGGACATCTCGGTCGTCGGGTACAACGACATTCCGCTGGCCGAGGACTTCAATCCGCCACTGACGACTGTTCGTACGCCGGCCGAGGAACTTGGACGCGCTGCGGTGCGCATTGCGCTGCGTGACCCTGACCATGCCGCCGGGAACCATCACTTGCTCGGTACGCACATCGTTGTGCGCCGCAGCGTCGCCTCGCCTCGGGTGTCGTAGGCGGCCGCGGGTGGTTTGTGGCTGGTCACGCCCACGCGGCGGAGCCGCATATCGATAACGGCCCGCGCCCCTGAGGGGCGCTTCAGTCGCCCCCCAACCCATGGAGGACCGAAACTCGTATGACCGCGCCGCATGTGTCGCTCCCCGACGATCCGACGCACCTTCCCGCGACCGACCCGACGCTCTCGCCCCTCACCGGCTGGACCCGCGCCCACTGGGAGTCGATCGCGGACCGGCTCCTCGACGGGCTGTTGCCCTACGCGACCCCGAGCCTCGCCCAGTACCGCCTCCCCGGCCCGCCCAGCCACTCCGGCCCCTGGTCAGACGGCCTGGAAGGCTTCGCGCGCTCCTTCCTGCTCGCCGCCTTCCGTGTCGCCGGCTCGGAGGGCCGGGTCAGCCCCGCGCTCATCGAGCGGTACGCCGCCGGACTGGCCGCCGGCACGGATCCGCACCACGCCGAGCACTGGCCGCCGATCATCGACCGGGCCCAGCCGATGGTCGAGGCCGCCTCGATCGCCCTCGCGCTGCACGAGTCACGCCCGTGGTTGTGGGACCACCTCGACGACGGCGTACGGCAGCGGGTGTGCGCCTGGCTCGGCGGGTTCGTCGGCGCGGACGTCAACGACTCCAACTGGCGGCTGTTCCAGGTGATCACCGAGGAGTTCCTCGCCTCGGTGGGCGCGCCGCACAGCCGGGGTGAGATCGACGCGGGGCTGGCCCGGCTGGACGACTGGTACCGGGGCGGGGGCTGGTACACCGACGGTGACGGGCGGAAGTTCGACTACTACAACGCCTGGGCGCTGCACCTGTACCCGGTGCTGTGGGCGCGGATCGCGGGGCCGCGGGCGGATCCGGCCACCGTGACCCGGCACCGGGCGCGGCTGCGCGAGTTCCTCGCGGTCCACCAGCACTTCTTCGGCTCGGACGGTGCCCCCGTCCACCAGGGCCGCTCCCTCACCTACCGCTTCGCGGCCACCGCCCCGCTGTGGGCGGGCGCCCTCGCCGACGCCACCCCGCTCCCGCCGGGCCGCACCCGCCGCCTCGCCTCCGGCGCACTGAAGCACTTCGCCGAGCGGGGCGTGCCCGACGAGCGGGGCCTGCTCAGCCTCGGCTGGTACCGGCCCTTCCGCCCCGTCACCCAGCGCTACTCGGGCCCCGCCTCCCCGTACTGGGCGAGCAAGGCCTTCCTGGGGCTGCTCCTGCCCGCCGACCACCCGGTCTGGACGGCATCGGAGGAGCCGGCGCCCGTCGACACGAGGGACGTCAGCCTGGCCCTGCCCGCCCCCGGCTGGCTGCTGCACTCCACCACGGCCGACGGCATCGTGCGGCTGGTCAACCACGGCAGCGACCGCCTCCCGCCCCCACCCGCCACGGACGACGACAGCCCCCACTACGCCCGTTTCGCCTACTCCAGCGCGACCGCCCCCGAAACCCCGGGTGTCGACAACCACCTCGCGCTCCTGTCCCCCGACGGCACCCCCTCCCCACGCGGACGCATCCACCCCCTGGGCGCCGAAGCCGGGCGGGCCGGGTCCCGCGGGCAGGACGGGCGGGTCGAAACCGTCAGCGTGGTGCGCGGGGCCTGGGAGGTACGGGTGCACCGACTCGACGTACCGTCCGACACGCCGGTGCGGGAGGGCGGTTGGGCGGTGGCCGACGACGCCGCGCCTCCGGACGTGCACACCGGCGCCGCCCGGGCGGTGGCCCGTCGCGCGGACGGACTGACCAGCGCGCTGGTGGGCCTCCACGGCTGGGACGACGCAGGGGCATCGGTCGTACGGGCCGTCGGTACGAACGCGGTGGGCCACCACTCGGCGATCCCCGTGCTCCAACTACCGCGATCGGGGCCGCTGTTGGTCACCCTCGTCATGCTGAGCGCCGACCCGCGGACCCCGCTCACGGGAGCGAGCGCGACCGTCGCCGCCGACGGCACCGTGGAGGTCCGCTTCCCGGACGGCGGCGTGGAGCGCGTGCCGGCCGGGCTCAGCGACGGGCCAGAGCCATCGCCTGGTCCAGCGCCCGCAGGAACCGGTTGACCGTGCCCCGGTCCCGCACCGCCAGCCGCAGCCACTCCTCGCCCAGCCCCGGGAAGGTGTCCCCGCGCCGCACCGCGAACCCGAGATCGCGCAGATGATGCCGTACGTCGGCCGCGCCCGGCAGTCGTACGAGGACGAAGGGCCCCTCGGCGGGCTCGACGACCCGCAGCCCGAGCGAGGCGAACTCGCCCAGCCCGGCAGCGAGATGGGCCCGGTCGGCGGCGACGCGGTGGGCCGCGTGGGCCGCCTCCGCGAGGGCCGGCGGTGCCACGCAGGCTTCGGCGGCGGCGAGCGCGGGCGTGGAGACGGGCCACAGGGGCTGGGCGCGCTCCAGTTCGGCGATGGCCTCCGGTGCGGCCAGGACATAGCCGATCCGCAGCCCGGCCAGCCCCCACGTCTTGGTCAGGCTGCGCAGCACCACCAGGCCCGGCACGTCCGTCCGCCCCGCCAACGCCTCCCGCTCACCCGGCACCGCGTCCATGAACGCCTCGTCCACCACCAACGTCCGCCCGGGACGTGCGAGTTCGGCGATGGCGGCGGCGGGGTGCAGCACGGAGGTCGGGTTGGTGGGATTGCCGATGACCACCAGGTCGGCGTCCTCGGGAACGGCCGCCGGATCGAGACGGAAGCCGTCCTCCTCCCGCAGCAGCACCCGTTCGACGCTGTGCCCCGCGTCCCGCAGAGCCGCCTCCGGCTCCGTGAACTGCGGGTGCACGACGACCGGCCGCAGCACCTTCAGCGCCCGCGCCAGCAGCACGAACGCCTCCGCCGCCCCCGCCGTCAACAGCACCCGCTCCACCGGCAGCCCGTGCCGAGCCGCGACCGCCGCCCGCGCCGCCCGTCCGTCCGGGTAGGCGGCGAGCGAGCCCAGCGACGCGGCGATCCGCTCCCGCAGCCATGCGGGCGGCGTGTCCGCGCGGACGTTCACGGCGAGGTCGACGAGCGCCGAACCGTCGTCACGGACCTCGGCGTCGCCGTGATGCCGGAGGTCATGCGCTTCAGTGTGCATAAGAGCGGGTTTCCTCGTCTCCATGTCCGTGTCCGTGCCCTTCCTCGGGCGCACCCTCGGGATGGCAGCGCTCCGACTCCCGTCCGAACCGGGTGCGATGACCGGCGATCGGCAGGGCGGGCGGCCCAGTGGTCACGATGACTCCTCGGCGGGTGGACCGGGGTGGTGTGACGGCACCTCGCGCACGGCGGCACGGTCATCATGGCGCCCGTCCGGCCCGGGACGCCGTACGACGGCACAGGTCGCCCTCGCCGGCCGTCCGTCGGCACGCCGCGACTTCCGCTTCGGTACGAGGAGTTCCCCGCCGCGCGCGAGGGCGGCGGCCTCGGCGACCGAGCGGGTGCCGGTCGCGGCGAGGGGCGCGTCGGAGGGGTGGGGGACGTCGACGGCGGCCAGCTCGTCGGCGGAGTAGGCGACCAGGGGAACGCCGAGACGCGCGGCGGCCCGGACGATGCCGGGTTCGTCGGCCTTGGCGTCGAGGGTGGCGAGTTCGGTGAGGGACGCGGGGGAGAGGCCGGCGTCGCCGAGAGCGCCCTCGATGAGTGCGAGGAGTTCACCGACGGGGACGCCCTTCGAGGCACCGACACCGACCACGAGGTCGCCGACCGCGCCCGTTCTCACCGGCCGCCCCCGTCCGCGGTACGGCACCTCTCCACGAACCGCCGGGCGACACCGGGCTCGGCCGCCCAGTGCGTGTGCAGATAGCTCGCGTGCACCCCGCCCCGCACGAACCCCTCGACCCGCTTGTGCGGCAGCCGCATCCCCCAGGCGGGCAGTTCCCCCGCCCCGGGCTCCACGACCGTCCGGTGAAACTCGTGCCCCTGCATCCGCGTCCCGGCCACCGTGAGCACACTGTCATTCACGGCCACCGCGTCCCGATAGCCGAGCGTCAGCCGCTCCGACATCCGGGCACCGGCGTCGAGCACACCACACATCGGTTGCCCGTCGAGCTCCCGGCACAGATACAACAGCCCCGCACACTCGGCAGCGACCGGAGCCCCGCTCAGCGCGAACTCCCCGATGGACTTGCGCAGCGGCTCATTGGCCGACAACTCGGCCGCATACACCTCCGGAAACCCGCCACCGATCACCAACCCTCGCGTCCCGTCCGGCAGTTGCTCGTCCCGCAACGGATCGAAGGGAACGACGACGGCCCCAGCGGCGGTGAGCAACTCGGTGTGCTCGGCGTAGGAGAAGGTGAAGGCAGGCCCCCCGGCAACGGCTACCACTGGCTGGGTCTGGAGACGGGTCTCTGCGGTCCCGATCCGGTCTCTCAGCCCGTCCGGCGTTTGAGGACGAGGCCCTTCGGGCCGATGCGGGGGTCGGGGTTCGATGACATCGTGGCCTTCAGCGGTATCGGCGACTTCATCGACACCGCCGTGA
>CBFGZZ010000210.1:0-15279 GCA_965653385.1 uncultured Streptomyces sp.
TCATGCCGTTCGAGGTCAGCCATGAGCAGGACATTCCGGATGCGCATCTGCGCGGCAGTGATCACGCCGATATTGCTCGTCAGCGGAGGTTACGCATACGGCGCGCCCGCGCAATACGGCGACCCGATGCAGGAGGACATAGACGCGGCGGTGCAGGGCGTGGACGAGTTCTGGAAGAAGCATTGGTCGGATTACTTCACCGGAAGCTATACCCCGCCCCAGGTGTTGGGCCTGTACGACGGCACGGCGGTGGACGCGCCCACCTGCGACGGCGTCCCGCTGGAGGCGGGCAATGCGCTCTACTGCCCGTCGGAGGACTTCCTCGCGTGGGACGTCGGTCTGATGAAAGAGGGTTACGCGACCGGCGACAGTTACGTGTATTTCGTCGTCGCCCATGAGTGGGGACACGCGATACAGAGCCGGCTCGACGTCACACTGCAGGAAGTCTCCACGGAACTACAGGCCGACTGTCTCGCCGGAGCGGAACTCCAGGGCGCCCAGGACGACGAATCGATCGTCTTCGAGGAAGGGGATGCCGCCGAACTGGAGCAGGCGATACACAGTGTTTCCGATCAGCTTCCCTGGACCAAACCAGAAGACCACGGGGACGCCGACCAGCGGACCAAGGCCTTCGTCCGCGGCCTGGACGGCGGCGTCAACGCCTGTCTCCCCCTGACGGCCTAGGAAGGCGTCGCGGTCGGCCGATGCCCGTCACCACGCCCCGCCCACCGACTCGAAGACCCCGCTCGCCTCGTCCTGGAACACCTCCGTCCAGTAGTGCCGGCCGTCGTCGGCCTGGGTGCCGGTGGGGTCGACCGCCGACAGGACCTGGAGCATCGTGATGGCCAGCTGGTCGTAGGTGTCGGGGGTCGTCAGCTCGCGGCCGGACTCCTCGTCGATCGCCTGCTCGCGGTGGAGCAGCCAGAGCGTGAAGGCGAGGGTCGAGACGTCGGTGTTCAGCGGGAACAGTCTCGCCTCGGGCTCGCTCCAGTTCAGCACCGCGCCCGTCCCGCCGTCGATGACCAGGCTGTTGTCCTCGACGAGATGGCCGAGGCGTATCAAGCGGCCGGCCCCGGCGGGGAGTTCGTCGGCCCACTCCTCGTCGGCGTAGTACTCGGCCAGTGTCTGCAGCGGCACGTCCGTGTCCAGCGAGAACAGGAAGCCGTTCTCCGGGAGGCCCACCTCGCGCAGGAAGCGACGGGTCGGCTCGTGTGCGAGCGTGGCGGGGAAGTCGACCTCCTCGAAGCGCACCACCTTGCCCTGCCCGAACTCCTGGTCCAGCAGGCGCGAGGGCAGGTCCAGGGCCAGCCCCGACGCCCCGGCCCGGCCCGCCACCAGCGCCAGGGGACGGATCAGCGCGGCCATCTTCCAGAACGGCGCCGGATCGCCGTCCGTGCCCTCCTCGAACACGGCCAGCAGGTGCTGCGAGGCCTCCGCGACCGCCTTCGGGCCGTACCGGCCCACGTAGGACGCGAACTGGCCGCGCAGGCCCGCCAGTTCGTCCGTCGCCTCGGCGAACCGGACCAGTGTCCGCAGCGACGGCGCGAGCGCACGGCGGTCCATCAGGTCGGGGCGGTCGTACAGGAGGTACGTCGTCGAGATCTCGCCCGTCGCCCCGTCCAGCAGGACCGACTCCGTCTCCAGCCCGCCGGGGCCGAGCAGTCCGCCTATCACCAGCTGGTCCCGCAGCTCCGCCGTCAGCCGGTCGCCCGGATCACCCGTCGTCTGCGCCACGGTCCGCAGGACCTCGCGGCCCGTGCGGCCTTCCCGGTCCTCCCGGCAGAGCTCCGCGAAGCTCAACACGCCGCTGTCGCAGGGCAGTCCGGGGCCCGTCAGCCAGCGCCGCGTCTCCGCGTGCGTGACGTACGGCCCCAGCTCGGCCTCGGTCAGGATGATCGCCGTATCACCGGCGTGTGTCGTGATCGTCGTGCTCATGGCTCCCCCGCATGCGCTTGCTCACCGCCCCAGGGCAGGACACGGCCGACCGACCGGCCCGCCGGACCCAGCCGCCGTCCCCACTGCCCAGAACACTACGCGCCACCACTGACAACGCCCCCGGATCAGCGCGACCGCCGACAACACCCCCGGCCCGGCACACCCACTGACAGCGCTTCACATCAGTAGACGCTCAGCGCACCCTCGCACGTTCCCGTTGCGCCAGAATCGCCTCGACGGTCTCCGCCACGGTCAGCTCCGAGCAATCCACCCGCAACCCGATCCGCGGTGTTCCGTCCCACAGCGCCCCGTCCAACTCCTCGGCCGTCCAGGCCCGTAGCCCGACTTTCCCGCCCCGCCTCCCGCGCCGTCAGGCCCTCGCCCAGCACCACGTCCTGCACGACAGCCGTGAACCCGGCCTCCGCGTAAGCGCCCGCCGTCGCCGCCGACAGCCGGTGGCGCAGCCGGAGTTGGGCCTCGCCCTCGCCGGGGTCGCCGGCCTCGTACTCCACGCGCCCGGCAAAGGCGTGGGGGACCCCCATCGCCAGCGCCTGTGCCACCGTCGACTTCCCGGCCGCCATCACACCGGTGATCAGGACGACCCGTCCGTGCCGGCCGTCACTGCGCCCGGGGCGTGCCGGTCACTGCCCGGTCACCACCGCCGCCTGCGGACGGATCGGCAGCCGGTTCACCGGGCGGCCCGTCGCCGCGCGTACGGCGGAGGCGATGGCGGCCGGGGAGGTGACCACCGGTACCGCGCTCACCGCCTTCGCGCCGAAGGGGGCGACCACGTCGCGTTCCTCGACGAGCTTCACGATGCGGATGTCGGGGGCGTCCAGGGCGGTCGGCAGGGAGTAGCCCGTCAGGTCGGGGTGGCGGATCAGGCCGCGGGCCGAGCGCAGGTTCTCGGTGAGCGCGATGCCCACGCCCTGCGTCACGCCCGCCTCCAGCCGCGCCTCCAGCTGGGCCGGGTTCAGGACCCGGCCGACATCCTGGGCGAGCGCCAGCTCGACCACGCGGACCGAGCCCAGCTCGATGTCGACGTCGACCACCGCGCGGATCGCGCAGAAGGCCATCCCCACGAAGGCATCGCCCTGGCCGGTCTCGTTCAGCGGTTCGGTCGGGTGCGGGCGGCACTGGGCCGTGGCCCACAGTTCCTTGCCGTCCAGCGCCTCGGTGACGGTGGTCGACAGGACGCCGTCGTACGACGTGATCTTGCCGTCGGTGATCTGGAGCAGCTCGGTGGACATGCCGAACTTGTGCGCCAGGGGCTGGAGCAGTTGCGTACGGACCATCTTGGCCGCCCGCTCCACCGCGCCGCCGGACACCCAGGTGTGACGGCCGCGGCAGCCTGCGCCCGCCGGGGGCTGGTCGGTGTCGACGGGCGCCACGTGCACCTCGTCGATGCCCAGGGTGTCCTGGACGATCTGCCGGGCCAGCGTCGCGAAGCCCTGGCCGGTCTCGACGGCGGCGCACAGCACCGTGGCCACCCCGTCGTGGACCTTCACCGTGGCCGTGGAGACCTCGTCCGCGCCCTCGGCGCCGAGCATGTGCACCATGCCCAGGCCGTAGCCCACGCCGCGCCGCACGGCACCCGGTTCGCCCGCGCCCTCGGGGCCGCCGGGCAGCAGCCACTCGTCCTCGGGGGTGTCCTTGGGGAGGGCGGGCAGCGGGTAGTCCCGTACGGCCTGGAGCAGTTCCGCGACCGGGGCCGGGCAGGTCACCGTCTGGCCGGTCGGGAGCACGTCGCCGGTCGCCATGGCGTTGCGCAGGCGCAGCTCCGCCGGGTCCACGCCGAGCTTCTTGGCCAGCTTGTCCATCTGCGCCTCGTAGGCGGCGCACACCTGCATGGCGCCCTCGCCGCGTACGTGGCCGGAGGGCGGGTTGTTGGTGCGTACGGCCCAGCCCTCGATGAAGGCGTTCGGGACGACGTAGGGCCCGCAGGCGAAGCCGACGGCGGCGGCCAGGGCCTCGGAGGAGGTGTCGGCGTAGGCGCCCGCGTCCAGCAGGATCTGTGCCTCGACCTTCACCAACCTGCCCTCGGCGTCCGCGTGGTGGCGGTACCGCAGCAGCGTCGGGTGGCGGTGCACATGACCCAGGAAGGACTCCTCGCGCGTGGCCGTCAGCTTCACCGGGCAGCCGGTCTTCAGCGCCAGCAGGCCGAGCGGCAGCTGGAAGCCCTGGTCCTCGCGGTCGGCGGTGGCGCCGGGGACTCCGGTGACGACGACCTTGACGCGCTCGGGTTCCAGGCCGTAGCAGGCGGCGGCCCGGTCGCGGTCGGTGTGCGGGTCGGTGGAGGCCAGGTAGAGCTCCACGCCGCCGTCGGGGCGCGGCACCGCGAGGCCCGCCTCGGCGCCGATGGGGGCCGGGTCCTGGCGGCCGATGCGGTACAGGCCCTCGACCACGATGTCGCCGGCCGCGTCGGGGTCGCCGTGGCGCAGCGGGATGTGGCGGATCAGGTTGCCGTCGGGGTGCAGCGGCTCGGCCTCGAAGGCCTGCTCGGGGTCGGTGATCGGGTCGAGTACCTCGTACTCGACGATGACGGCGGCGGCGGCCAGCCGCGCGGTGTCCGGGTGGTCGGCGGCGACCGCGGCGATGGGCTCGCCGTGGTGGCGGACGACCTCGGAGGCGAAGACCGGGCGGTCCGCCGTGCCGCGGCCGTGCAGCGGGCTGCCCGGCACGTCCTCGTGCGTGACGACGGCCCGGACGCCGGGCATCTCGCGCGCGTGGGAGGTGTCGATGGACGTGATGCGCGCGTGCGGGTGCGGTGAGCGCAGTACGGCCGCCCACAGCAGGCCCTCGGCCCACAGGTCGGCCGCGTACGGGAACGTGCCCTCGGTCTTGGCGCGGGCGTCGGCGGCCGGCAGGGAGGCGCCGAGGCCGTGCGGGATCGGCTCGGGGGCGGGTGCTGCCTCCGCGGCTGTGGTCGCGGTGGCGGCTTCGTTGCTCACGCCGGGCCTCCGTCCTGTCCGTACGCCTGGTCATGCGGTCCCCCGGAGCCGCGTGCCTCGAACGCCGACGGGTTGACCCCGCCGGCTCCGGGGCCCGCCTGGTGGGGAATACGTGGCTCGTCGCCGTCCTGTTCGCCGTCGCCGGCCGCCGTGTGGGTCTCGCGTTCGGCGACGACCTCCTTGACGGCCTCGACCACGCCCCGGTACCCGGAGCAACGGCAGAGGTTGCCGCAGAGTGCCTGGCGGGTCTCCATCTCGGTCGGCGCCGGGTTGCCCTCCAGCAGGTCGTGCACGGTCATCGCCATGCCCGGCACGCAGAAGCCGCACTGCACGGCGCCGCACCGCGCGAGCGCCCGCTGCACGTCGGAGGGCTGCCCGTCCTCGGCCAGGCCCTCGACGGTACGGACCTCGCTGCCGGCGGCGGTCACGGCGGGCACCAGGCAGGACGCCACGAGCCGTCCGTCGACCTGGACGTTGCAGGCCCCGCACTCGCCCTGCGAGCAGCCGTCCTTGGCGCCGGCGAGGCCGAGCCGTTCGCGCAGCACGTAGAGCAGCGACTCGCCGATCCAGGCGTCCGAGACGGGACGGTCGACGCCGTTGACGCGCAGGACGTAGGAGGCGAGGGGGTGTTCCTCGCCGGTGGACGGCGGTACGTCGGCGGAGGCGGCGGTCGGGGCCGGTTCCTCGGCGGTCTCCGGGGCGGGGTCGCCGTCCTCGGCCGGGGCGGCCCCGGCGGACGCCTCTGCCGGGTGCTCTGCGGCCTCCGGGGTGCCCTGGGCGTCCGTGGCGACCTCACCAGTCCCGGGAGCGGCCTGTGCGGCCTGTGCGGGCTCTGAGGGGCTCTCGCCCGAGTCCTCGGCGGGCGGCTCCGGCGTGAACTCGGGCGCGCTCCGGGCCGGCTGCTCGTGCGGGTGCGGGACGGGCTGCTGACCGGAGTACGCGTCGGGGTGTCCCGGCTGCCCGTGCACGTGCCCGGCCGCGGGGTCGGCTGCCACCGCTTCCTCGGCCGTCGCCGCGGGCTCGGCCTGCTGGCCCCACGGCTGTCCGGTCGGCTGCGTCGCCCACGGTGCGGGCGCGCCGCCCGGCAGTGTGGCCGGAGGGGTTCCGCCCCACTGCTCGACGAGCGACGACGTGGTGAACTCGCCCGATTCGTCCGGAAGGTCGCCGTCGGCGACGGGGATGGACCACTGCCCGGTGACGTCGTGACCGGGCGCGGCGGCGGCCTCGTGACCCGCCGGGCCGGCCTGGCCCTGCGCGGTCTCCGAGAAGTCCCACTGCTGGGTCGCCCCGGGGTTGTACGCGAACTGGCCGGTGGCGGTGCCCTGCGGCACGGCGTTCGGGTCGGGCCACTGGTTGCCGTCGGCGGGAGTGCCCGCGGCCGGCCAGCCGCCCGGGGCCGCGGGGTCGGTGCCCCCGGCCGTTCCCGGTGCGGCCGTTATCTGCGGGGGCACATAGCCGTGGCCGCGCGCGGCGAGCGGGGTGTCCGAGGAGGCCAGGAGGGCGTCGATGCCCCCTTCGGGAAGTTTGACGAAGGCGGTGGCGCCGTCGTCGTAGTCGCCCTGGGGCAGCGGGTCCCAGCGACCGCCGCCCCGGGGCGTGCCCTCTCCGTGCTGGTCGTCGGTCACGACAGCGCCCTCCCCAGTGCTCGTCGGGCCAGCGCGGCGACGGTGCGCCGCAGGTGCAGTACGGCGGGCGGATGCTGCGGTACGGAGCCGTCCTCGGCCGGGGCCGGGTCCGGGATGCAGGCCGCGGCGACGTACTCCCCGAAGGCGTTCAGGGCTTCGGGGACGATCGCGCGGTTGTTGTCCCAGTCGATCAGCTGGGCGACCCAGTGCTCGGCGTCCAGCGGCCTGAGCGGCATCGGCGCTATGGCTCCGACCGCGCACCTGATGCCGCGCCGGGCCGGGTCGAGCACGACGGCGACGGATGCCATGGCGCGCCCCGGGCCGGTGCGGCCGGTGGCCTTGAGGAAGACCTGCGGGGCGTGCAGCAACGGCACGCGCACGTAGCCGATGAGTTCGCCGGCCCGCAGCATGTCCATGCCGGCCAGCAGGTGCGACACCGGGATCTCCCGGCGGGCTCCGCCCGGGCCCGCGATGATCAGGGTCGCTTCGAGGGCGGCGAGGACCGGCAGCGCGTCACCGGTCGGGGACGCCGAGGCGATGTTGCCGCCCAGGGTGCCCGCGTTGCGGATCTGCGGCGGGCCCGCGGCGCGTGCGGCGGCGGCGAGCGCCGGGATCAGGGCGGCGAAGTCGGGGCGGCCCATACGCGCGTGCGTGAGGCCTGCTCCGAGCAGGGCGTGACCGTCCTGGTACTGCCAGCCGCGGATCTCGCTGATCTTGCCGAGGCCGACCAGCGCGGCGGGCCTGAGCTGCCCGGAGTTGACGGCGGCCATGAGGTCGGTGCCGCCCGCGACCGGCACGGCGGCGGGCACGGCGGCCAGTGCCGCCACGGCCTCGTCCAGCGTCGTGGGCAGCGTGACGGCCTGCGCCGCCTGCGGTGCACTCGTGGTCAAACCGGCTGCCCCTTCCCGCTGCCCCACCTGGTCCCACCTGTGCTGCCGTACGGTACGTGCTGACAGGGCGGACGTGGCAACTCTGGCACATCTTCGCAGGGCCCGAGGACAGGGGTCCGCTAGGAGGCATTCGCCCACCTCATCGGGGAGATGGTCCGTTTTCGTACGGCATCACCGGTGTTTACCGATTGACACTCTTCGGTGACCCCTTGCCGGTTTTTTTCAATTACCTGTTCGGGGGTGGGCCGTCGATCGGGCGGCCGAGCACGCCGGGCCGCCGCTGCCACGGCCGCGGTCCCGTCGGTGGCCGGTAGGCGACCCCCAGGGCGTCAAGTCGCCGGTAGTGGGTGGCCATCCGGTGCTCGAACTCGGCGAAGTCCCGTTCCGCGGGGGCGGGCAGTCGGCTCCAGGCGACCTCGGCGAAAGCGGCGAGACGCGGGAACGCCTGGTAGTCCACGCGCCCCTGGTCCTCCATCACCTCGGTCCACAGGTTGGCCTGCGTACCGAGCACGTGCCGGGCCTCGTCGGACGTCAACTCCGGTGGCACCGGCTCGAACCGATAGACGTCCTCCAAAGTGCGCACGTACCCGATCGGCACCGGCTCGTCCGCGCCCGCGTCCTGACGGTGGTCCAGGTACACCTGCTGTTCGGGGCACATGACGACGTCGTGACCCGCGCGGGCCGCCGCGATGCCGCCCGCGTAGCCGCGCCAGGACGACACGGCCGCCCCGTCCGCGAGACCGCCCTCCAGGATCTCGTCCCAGCCGATCAGCCTGCGCCCGCGCGCGGTCAGCCACTTGTCGAAGTGGCCGATGAACCAGGCCTGGAGTTCGTCCTCGTCCTTCAGCCCGAGTTCCCGGATGCGTTCCTGCGCGGTCGGCGACTGCCGCCACTGGTCCTTGAGGCATTCGTCACCCCCGACATGCACGAACTCCGAGGGGAACAGCTCCAGGACTTCCTCGAAGACCCCCTCGTAGAAGCGCAGGGTGTTGTCAGTGGGAGCGAGTACGTTCGGATTGATCCCCCAGGTGTCCCAGACGGAGAGGGCGGTGCCCCCCTCATTGGATGCGGTGATGACGTCGGTGTTGCCGAGTTCCGGATACGCGGCGACGGCGGCCTGCGAGTGGCCGGGCACGTCGATTTCGGGGACGACGGTGATATGCCGCTCGGCGGCGTAGGCGACGATCTCGCGGATGTCGTCCTGGGTGTAGTAGCCACCGTGTGGCTTCTCCTCCCAGAGCGGGGAGGCCCGATGGCCGAATTTGGTGCGCGTCCGCCAGGAGCCGACCTCCGTCAGCCGGGGATACTTCTTGATCTCGACGCGCCAGCCCTGGTCGTCCGTCAGATGGAAGTGGAAGACGTTGAGTTTGTGGGCCGCCATCAGGTCCAGGTAGCGCAGCACGCCGTCCTTGGGCATGAAGTGCCGGGCCACGTCGAGCATGAGGCCACGCCAGCGGAATCGGGGGGCGTCCCGGATCTCCGTCAGCGGCAGCCGCCACGTACGGCCGCGGAAGGGGGCGCGCCGGAAGGCGTCGGGGCCGAGAAGCTGGCGCAACGTCTGGGCGCCCCAGAAGACACCGGCGGGCGAGCCGCCCTGGATGTGGACACCATGGGGGGCGACGACGAGGCGGTATTCCTCGGCGTCCAGGCCGGGCCGGACGGACAGATGCAGGACGTCGTACTCGTCCCCCTTCTTGGGAAGCAGCGCCAGCCCGGTCGCCGCGCCGAGCGTCGCGCGCAGTCGGCGCGCGACGTCCTCGGTGCCCGGCCCGGCCTCGATCCCGAAGCCGTCACCGAGTTCGTAGAAACCCTCGGCCCGCTCCATCTGGCGAGGTGCCGGAATGAGATCCATGAATGATCAGACCTTTCAGTCCTTGACCGCTCCGCCCAGCCCCGACACCAGCCGGCGCTGCACGAGCACGAAGAAGACCAGTACCGGAATCGTCATCACCGTGGACGCCGCCATCACGCCGCCCCAGTCCGGCTCGTCCGGCTTGTAGAAGACGAGCAGGGCCATCGGCAGGGTTGACTGCGAGGTGTCGCTGATGATGAAGGACTTGGCGAACAGGAAGTCGTTCCAGGCGGAGATGAAGGAGAAAACGCTTGTGGCCACCAGCCCCGGGAAGGCCAGCGGGAAAAGGATCTGCCACAGGAATCGCGAGCGGCTCGCCCCGTCGATGTACGCGGCCTCCTCCAGCGCCTGAGGAACGGCCTTCACAAACCCCCGCAGCATCCAGATCGCGAACGGCAGCGAGAAGGCGATGTGCGGCAGGATCAGCGAGCCCAGCGTGTTCAGCTGGCCGAAGTCCCGCATGAGGAAGAACAGGGGGATCGTCAGGGCCTCCACCGGCACCATCTGAGCCACCAGAAACATGATCAGCAGGGTGGTCCGGAAGCGGAAGCGGAATCGGGTCACCGCGGTCGCGGCGAGAAACGCGATCAGCGCCGAGACGATCACGACACTGGACGCGACGACAAGGCTGTTGAGGAAGTACCGACCGAATTCGTTCTGCTCGAAGACCCGTCGGAAGGAATCCAGGGAGGGCGCCGACGTCCACGGCCGAGGCTCGCTCGACTCGATCTCCCCGGCCGGTTTGAAGGCGCTGAGCACCATCCAGTACAGCGGAAACGCCACCACCACGGCGATCAGCAGCGCGGACACCTCGGCGAGCAGCCGCCAGGGCCGCCGTACGAGACTCACGGAACTCACGGATCTCACAGCTCCTCCCCCTGTCTGCGCAGCAACCGCAGATACACCAGCGTCACCGCCAGCAGGATCACCAGCATCACCACGCCGATCGCCGAACCCAGGCTGTACTGCGAGGACGCGAACGCCTTCTGATAGGCGTACACGTTCAGCACGAGGTTCTGCCCCGCGATGCCGCCACCGTTCGTCATCACGTAGATCTGGGTGAAGACCTTGAAGTCCCAGATGACCGACTGAATGGTGACGACCACCAGGATCGGTCGCAGCATCGGCGCCAGCACCGACCGCCAGATCCGCCACTGCGAGGCCCCGTCCAGCGAGGCGGCCTCCAGCACCTCGGCCGGGACGGCACGAATCCCGGCGTACACGGTCACCATCACGAAGGGGAAGGAGCACCAGACCACTTCGAGCAGCACCAGGAAGAAGGCACTGACACGCCCGTACGTCCACGAGTACTCCCCGAGCCCCAGCATCCGGTTCACGGGCCCGAAGTCCGGGTCGAACAGGAACAACCACACCGTGGACCCGGTGATGGCCGGCGTCGCCCACGCCCCGAGCGCGGCCAGCATCAACGCCAGCCGCGGCACGGCACGCACACGCGTGAGCAACACGGCGAGCGCACACCCCACGGCGAGCGTCGAGACGACACACGCCGCCGCGAAGACGACGGTGGCAAGCAGCACCTGCCAGAACTGCGAGTCCGAGAACAGCTCCGCGTAGTTCCCGAACCCCCGGAAGGTGGTCGGCTCCCCACCACTGACCTGAGCCTGCGTGTACTCGAAGAACGAGATCAGCCCAAGCTGATAGACGGGATAGACCAGCAGCCCACCGAGCACGACGAGGGCGGGGGCGAGATAAAGCCAGGGCGCCTTCTGACCCACGGCACGACGACCCCCTCGGGGGCGCGGGGCTGTGTTCGATTTGCGGCTACCGCCGCGTGGGCGCGACAAGCCCCCACCGCCCCGCACCCGCCGACGCTCCAGAACCCCCGAGCTACTGGGCGCTGTCATCCGACGGACCCAAACGCCTCATCCATCTTCTTCGCCGCGTCCCCCGAAGCCCCGGCAACATCCTTCTTACCGCTGATGACCTCCTGGAACATCGTCGGCAGCACAAGAGAGGAGTCGATCTCCGACCACGCGGGAGACGCGGGCACGAACTTCGTCCCGGACGCCAGCGTCTCGACGAACGGCTTCACGTACGGCTTCTCCGCCGCCGCCTTCTCCCGCACGTCCCCGAACGTCGGCAGGAACCCCATCGCCTCGAACATCGACGCCTGCGTCTCCTTGGAGGCGAGCTGCTCCATCAGCTCAACCGCCAGCGTCCTATGCGACGTGCTCTTCAGCACACCGATGTTGTTGCCCCCGGCGAACGCGGGCGCGACGGACCCCGCCTTCACCCCGGGCAACGGCACGACCGCGTACTTGCCCTTGACCTTCCCGGCCTCCACCGCGGTGTGGCTGAAGTCGCCGCCGATCGCCATGCCCGCCTTGCCGGCCGCGAACGCGGTGATCGTGTCGTTGCCGCCCATGCCCGCGCACTTGGCGGCGGGACAGTTGTCGTCGCCGAAGAGGGACGTGTACGCCTTGATGCCCTTCCGGGCGGCGGCGCTGTCGATCGCGGAGGTGTAGGAGTCGCCCTCGCCGGTGGCGAGTTCGCCGCCGTTGGCCCAGACGAAGGGCATCGCGCCGTACGTGTAGGCGCCGCCGACGACCAGGCCGTACAGCTCGGGCTTCGCCGCGCGGATCTCGCGGGCCGCGGCCGCCAACTCGGCCATGGTCTTCGGCACTTCCAGGCCAAGTTCCTCGAAGACGTCCGTGCGGTAGTACAGGGCGCGGACGCCGACGTAGAACGGGGCGCCGTAGACCTTGCCGGCCACGGTGACGGACTGCCTGGCGGTGGGGTCGGTGTCCTTCGCCTCGGTCCAGTCGCCGAACTCCTTCGTGACGTCGAGGAGTCCGCCGTCCTTCACATAGCCGGCGGTGTCGGTGTTGCCGTACTCCATGATGTCGGGCGCGGAGGCCGGGTCGTTGAAGGCTGCCTTGACGCGCTGGGCGCGGGTCTCGACCGGGATGTACTCGACGTCGACCTTCGTGCCGTCGTGGGCCTTCTCGAAGGCGGTGACGACGGAGTCGACGACCTTCTCCTTCGGCTTGTTGCCGACTTCCTGGAAGAGCCAGACCCGCAGGGTGCCGGTCTTGTCGTCCTTGTCGGAGGAGGAGTTGGTGGAGGTCTGCGGGGCGCAGGCGGTGACGGCGAGGGCGGTGAGCAGTACGGCGAGTCTGGGGGCGAGCTTCATGGAGCGGTCCTCCGGGCGTGCGTTGCAACATATGCAATGACGGTTTCGCTCTGCACAACGCATCGGAGCCTAGGGACTGCGTGAACATGTCCACAAGAGGTCTCAACCACTTCGTGACACGCGAAGGCCCCCGGGGCGCGCCGAAACGCGCCCCGGGGGCCTTCGCCTTACGAACCTCAGGCCGAGGGGAGGACTACTTCTTGTCGCCGCCCTTGCCCTTGTCGTCGCCGCCGGCGCCCATGGAGTCGTAGATCTCCTTGCACATGGGGCACACCGGGTACTTCTTCGGGTCGCGGCCGGGCACCCAGACCTTGCCGCACAGCGCCACGACGGGGGTCCCGTCGAGGGCGCTCGCCATGATCTTGTCCTTCTGGACGTAGTGGGCGAAGCGCTCGTGGTCGCCGTCGCCGTGGGAAGTCTGCGGCGTGGGCTCGACGAGGGTCCCCGTACCAGTCCCGCGCTCGGGCTCGAGAGTGCTCATACCGCCAAGAGTACTGAAGCTCACACGCATCAGTTGAGCGAAGGGTCGTCCGGGTACGTGGCCACCATCGCGAGCTCGTTGCGCTGCCGGCGCAGGACCTCGCGCCAGAGTCTTTCCGGCGACGGCGAGGACACGTCACCGGGCTCGGACTCGACGACGTACCAGGCACCCTCCACCAGCTCGTCCTCCAGCTGGCCGGGTCCCCAGCCGGCGTACCCGGCGAAGATCCTCAAGGAGCCGACGGCCGAGGCGAGCAGTTCCGGCGGCGCCTCCAGGTCCACGAGCCCGATCGCGCCGTGCACCCGGCGCCAGCCCAGCGGTGCGCTCTCACCGTTCGCGTCACCGGGGATGACGGCGACGCCGAGTGCCGAGTCCAGGGAGACCGGGCCGCCCTGGAAGACGACACCGGGCTCACCTGCGAGGTCCGCCCAGCCCTCCAGGATGTCGCCCACGTCCACGGGCGTCGGACGGTTGAGGACGACACCGAGGGAGCCCTCCTCGTCGTGGTCGAGAAGGAGCACCACCGCGCGGTCGAAGTTCGGGTCCGCCAGGGCGGGCGTTGCCACGAGCAACCGCCCTGTGAGCGAGGACACCTCGGTCATGCCAGACATGATCCCGCATCTTCCCTTCGAGTGGGGAGGCAATGCCGGTTCGGGAGTGAATGCAGCTCAGGGCGGAAAGGAGCGTCCCCGGCGCACGAGGGGCGGCGGTGACCGCTCGTGCCCGACGGGGAACCGTTCGTGTTGTGACAGAGCTATGACGTTCCTGAGCCGTCCTTGGGCTTACTGAAGGGGGGTCGGCGGCGATTACCCTTTCCCTCCTGGCCCCTGCCCAACTCATCGGAACGCGAGATACATGACCGTCAACGACGATGTCCTGCTTGTCCACGGCGGAACCCCGCTGGAGGGCGAGATCCGTGTCCGCGGTGCGAAGAACCTCGTACCGAAGGCCATGGTGGCTGCCCTGCTGGGCAGCGCGCCAAGTCGACTGCGCAACGTGCCGGACATCCGTGACGTGCGGGTCGTCCGCGGTCTGCTCCAGCTGCACGGGGTGACGGTCCGTCCGGGTGAGGAACCGGGCGAACTGGTGATGGACCCCTCCCACGTGGAGAGCGCGAACGTCGCTGACATCGATGCCCACGCGGGTTCGAGCCGTATCCCGATCCTGCTCTGCGGTCCCCTGCTGCACCGCCTCGGGCACGCGTTCATCCCGGGCCTCGGCGGCTGTGACATCGGCGGCCGGCCCATCGACTTCCACTTCGAGGTGCTGCGGCAGTTCGGCGCCACCATCGAGAAGCGCGCCGACGGACAGTACCTGGAGGCTCCGCAGCGGCTGCGCGGCACGAAGATCCGGCTGCCGTACCCGTCCGTGGGCGCGACCGAGCAGGTCCTGCTGACTGCCGTGCTTGCCGAGGGCGTCACCGAGCTCTCGAACGCGGCCGTGGAGCCGGAGATCGAGGACCTCATCTGCGTCCTGCAGAAGATGGGCGCCATCATCGCGATGGACACCGACCGCACCATCCGCGTCACCGGTGTGGACAGCCTCGGCGGCTACACCCACCGCGCCCTCCCGGACCGCCTGGAGGCCGCCTCCTGGGCGTCCGCGGCGCTGGCGACCGAGGGCAACATCTACGTCCGTGGCGCCCAGCAGCGCTCGATGATGACGTTCCTCAACACCTACCGGAAGGTGGGCGGTGCCTTCGAGATCGACGACGAGGGCATCCGTTTCTGGCACCCCGGTGGCCAGTTGAAGTCCATCGCCCTCGAAACGGACGTGCACCCGGGCTTCCAGACGGACTGGCAGCAGCCGCTGGTGGTGGCCCTGACGCAGGCCACGGGCCTGTCCATCATCCACGAGACGGTCTACGAGTCCCGCCTCGGCTTCACGTCCGCCCTGAACCAGATGGGCGCCCACATCCAGCTCTACCGCGAGTGCCTCGGCGGCTCCGACTGCCGCTTCGGCCAGCGCAACTTCCTGCACTCCGCCGTCGTCTCGGGCCCGACCAAGCTCCAGGGCGCCGACCTGGTCATCCCCGACCTCCGCGGCGGCTTCTCGTACCTCATCGCGGCCCTCGCCGCCCAGGGCACGTCGCGGGTCCACGGCATCGACCTCATCAACCGCGGCTACGAGAACTTCATGGAGAAGCTTGTGGAGCTCGGGGCGAAGGTCGAGCTGCCGGGCAAGGCGCTCGGCTGACACTGCCGAAATGCCGCTGGGGCGGGCCCCCCCCGTGGGGGGGGCGCCCCCCCCGCGGTGAGGGGAGCCCCCCCCACGGGCGCGGGGCGGGATAGCTTTTCGGCGCCCCCCCCGGGGCGCGACCAGCCACCACGGCGCCCCCCGCGACACCCCACCCACCCCCCCGCTGACCGGCTGTCATGTCGCCCACAACCA
>CBFGZZ010000211.1:0-15245 GCA_965653385.1 uncultured Streptomyces sp.
CCCGGGCCGGGGGGCGGGGGGGGGGTTCGGGGGGGGGGGTGCGGGGCGCGGGGTGCCGTAAACCATTCGGACCGTCAACATGCGAGTCCGGAAGACAGTTGAGAAACTGACGACGTGCCCAGCCGCGGACATTTTCAACTGGAGTGTGAAGGGAATCGCATGGAGACTCGGACTCCGGTATTCGAGGAATTCGATCCGGCGAGTGACTGCGACTGCCCGGGATGCGTTCACTGGAGACGCGTCCTGCCGCATTCCAGGACCGGCCGCCACCCTGCCGCCCACCGAGCGCTGATCCTCGCCGCAGCCGCTTCCGCCACCCTCGCCGTGGGCCACACGGCCCCGGCCGTCGCCGCCCCCCACGCCCCCGACCGCCCGGCCGTTCCCGCAGGTGACGAGCCCAGGACCCCCCAGGGCGGCAAGGCCCCACTGCATGGCCCGGGCGGGCAGCCGGCCCAGCCGTCCGGCCCGGTCAAGACGCCCCCGACCACCCGCGCCGAGATTATCAAGCGGGCCAAGAAATGGGTCGCGGCGAAGGTGCCGTACAGCATGTACAAGTACTGGTCGGACGGCTACCGACAGGACTGCTCGGGCTTCGTTTCGATGGCCTGGAAGCTGCCCGGAAACGAATGGACCGGCAGCCTGGGTCAATACGGGGTACGCATCGCCAAGAAGGACCTGCAGCCCGGCGACATTCTGCTGTTCCACAATCCGGCGGATCCCGAGAAAGGCTCGCACGTCGTCATTTTCGGCGGCTGGACGGACCACACGCACACCTACTACGTCGCCTACGAGTCGGCACCCCCGCACGCCCGTCGGCAGACCACCCCGTACGCCTATTGGAGCCACTCCGACCGCTATCGCGCCTACCGCTACAAGGGGCTGAAGACGGGCACCACGGGCACGAAACCGGAGACTGAGAAGCCCGCTACCGAGAAGCCCGCTACCGAGAAGCCCGCCACCGAGAAGCCTGCCCTTGAGAAGCCCGCCGCGGAGAAGCAGAGCACTGGGCAGTCCGACGCCGTCACCGAGCAGACGGGTTCCGGGAAGTCCGACGTCGGGAATCCGGGGGCCGCCAAACCCGGAGTCGCGGCGCCGGACGCGTACCCCGGGCCGGCGCATTTCGGTCCCGGGGCCAACAACAAGCACGTCACCCGGCTGGGCAGCCTGCTCGTCAAGCGCGGCGCCGGCCGGTTCTACACCTCCGGCGCCGGCCCCCGCTGGACGGACGCGGACCGCAGGGCCACCCAGGCCTTCCAGCAGGCGCAGGGCTGGCGGGGGCAGGACGCGGACGGGCTGCCGGGGCCGCAGACCTGGGCGTTGCTGGTGACCGGCGAGGGCAAGGACATCCCGAGTGCGGGCTCGGCAGGCGCCCCCGCCCCGGCCGCCTCGGCCGACCCGACCGCCCCCACCGCTTCCACCACCCCCGCCGAGCTCACCGAGCCCTCGTCGCACGGGGTGCCGGGATACCCGGGGCGGGCCATGTTCCGGCCCGGCGCCGACAACCAGTACGTCCTGCAGCTCGGCAGACAACTCGTGAAGAAGGGGTTCGGCAAGCACTACAAGTCAGAGCCGGGATCACGCTGGGACGAGTCGGACCGGCGAGGCGTGGAGGCCTTCCAGCGGGCCCAGGGCTGGCGGGGCGGCGCGGCGGACGGCTATCCGGGGCCGGAGACCTGGCGGCGGCTGTTCGCGTGACCCGACATTCCGGCAACCACTGTTGTGACGCATCTGGCGCGGAGGCTGGAGGCACGCATGACCACGACCACTTCTCACACGCCCGAGCCCGAGGGGCCGCTCCGGCCCGCGCGGCTGATCCAGAACGAGGCGACCACCGAGATCCCCGTCCATCTGCTGTTCCGTGACGAGGCGGGCCCGGTGTCCGTGCCGCTCAGACCGACGGTCGTGGCGCGCCGGCAGGGCACGGGCGAACAGCCGCGGCTGCGCCGTCCGGTCCAGCCCGAGCCGCGCCCCGAACCGCAGATCGACCCGGAGCTCGTGGAGCGCCCGGCGCGCGTGCTGCCGGGCGCGGCGGGCGTGCTCGCCGGGGTCTGCGGAGTGGCGGGGTGCCTGGCCACCTCATGGTGGGCCGGGGTGCTGCCGCCGCTGGCGGTGCACGCGCTGGGGCTGCCGGCGTCGGCGCAGGCCGGGTTGGGGCCGGCTCAGTGGGCGGCGTACACGGGGGCCGGGGCCGTGGGTCTGTTCGGGCTGGGCGGGCTGACCCGGGGGCGGACCGGGCGGGCCTGGGTGCTCGGGCTGTTCGGCCGCTACCGGGGGACGGTCCGGCGCACCGGCCTGATGTGGGTCAACCCGTTGCTGCTGCGCCGTCGCGTCGACGTGCGGCTGCGGCACTGGCGCAGCGAGCCGATGCCGGCGGCGGACGGGAACGGGGTCGCGCTGCGGGCGGTCGTGCTGGTGGTGTGGCGGGTCAAGGACACCGCGCGGGCGACGCTCGGGGTGGAGGACCACGAGTCGTATCTGCGCGAGTGCGTCGAGGCGGCGCTGGCCCGGGTACCGGTGGAGATGCCGGGTGCCACGCGGGGCTCGGTCGAGGCGGCCTCGGAGACTCTGACCCGGTTGGTGACGCGGGACGCGGGGGCGGTCGGGGTCGAGGTGTTCTCGGTACGGCCGTCGCGGGTGGAGTACGCGCCGGAGGTGGCCGCCGCCATGCACCGACGCCGGATCGCCGCGCTGGACGCGCAGGACCGGGCCTCGATGGTGACCTCGGTCGTGGACTCGGTGGAGGACACGGTGACCCGGCTGACCATGCGGGGCCTGGTCGAGCTGGACGACTACGAACGCAAGGCGCTGGTCAAGGATCTGACGGTGGCGTTCTGCGCGGGACGGGGGGAGCCGGCCCCCTGACGCTCCCTCCGACATCCGACACGGCGCCTTCGACACCACTCTGACAGCCCGTCGAACATGTTCTCCGATTGGTATGGACATGTTCAACGCTCAGCAATAATCTGAGACTTGGTCTAGACCTGCAAGCTCGCCGAACTTCCCCCACGTTCCCAGGAGCAGCAGCATGCGCAGAAAGACCAAGTGGTACGCCGCCGCGCTCGGGCTCACTACAGCCGGAGCCCTGGCGCTCTCCAGTGCAGGCGCGAGCGGCCACGGCTACACCGACCTCCCCATCAGCCGGCAGAAGCTCTGTCAGAACGGCACCGTGACCAACTGCGGCTCGATCCAGTGGGAGCCGCAGAGCGTCGAGGGCCCGAAGGGCTTCCCGGGCTCGGGACCGGCCGACGGACAGATATGCAACGCCGGCCTCGGCCAGTTCAGCCAGCTCAGCGCCCCGAGGACGCCGTCCGGTGCCGCCTGGCCCACGACCAAGGTGACCGGCGGTCAGAACTACACGTTCCGTTGGCAGTTCACTGCCATGCACGCCACCACGGACTTCCGGTACTACGTCACCAAGCCGGGCTGGAACCAGAACCACAACCTGTCCCGGTCCGACCTCAACCTCACGCCGTTCTTCACGGTCCCGTACAACGGCCAGCGGCCGCCGTCCACGCTCTCGCACAGCGGCCGGCTGCCGTCCGGGCTGAGCGGTCACCACGTCATCCTCGCGGTGTGGACGATCGCCGACACGGGCAACGCGTTCTACGCGTGCTCGGACGTCACGTTCTGAGGTTCTCTTGAGTCAGCGTCCCGGCCGGCGTGGGTAGGTTCCTGCCACGCCGGCCGATCGGGGCCGGCGTACCGACCTCGGGGGACTGGACGATGGACGTGTTCTTCTACGTCATTCCCGGCCTGATCATGGCCGTGGCCCTCTTCATGGCGTACCGCGTGGTACACCGCTCGCTGCAGATGCGCAGCGCATGGAACAGCGGGCTGACCGCGCAGGCGCGTTGTCTGCGGTCGTACACGACGGTGAGCGGCGGCGGCCGTGACACGGCGGTGCGCACCACCCTGCATCACGTGTACGAGTTCACCGCGCGCGACGGCCGCCTCGTCCGGTTCGAGGAGGAGGGCGGCCCGGGGACGACGGTCGAGGGCGACCTCGTCACCGTCTACTACGCCGAGGGCGCGCGGGTGGTCGCCACGGCCCATGCGCCGGGCCGGATCAAGCAGGCGGCGGGCGCTCTCGGCATGCTCGTCTTCCTCGGCGTGGTCGTGGTGTTCTGCTTCGGCTTCATGGTCAGCTACAGCGACTTCTCCTCGGGCGTGTACGAGACGGGGGTCGTGGAGGAGACGGGGTTCGGGGGCTTCTGAGGGTGGGACTTCCCGGCCCTTCACTCCCCACTCCCTCCACATCTGACGGAACGTCAACTACCGTGCGTCCGCATGGAGTCCACTACGGGACGCACGGTGGCCGAGCTCGTGGCGGCGCGGTGGGGTGACCACCGGCCGGGGCTGTGGTTCGAAGGCGGGATGCTCACCCAGCACGAGGTGGCGGCCGGGGCCGCCGTCCGGGCGGCGCTGCTGACCGACCTGCTGCCGTCCGGCGCCGAGCCGCACCTCGGCGTCCTGCTCGACAACACCCCCGAGTACCCCCTGTGGTTGAGCGCGGCGGCCCTCTCCGGCGCCGCCGTCGCCGGCATCAACCCCACCCGGCGGGGACCCGAACTCGCCCGCGACATCCTGCACACCGAGTGCCGGGTCCTCGTCACCGAGCGGACCCACCTGCCGCTGCTCACCGGCCTCGACCTTCCCGGCGTCCGCGTGCTGCTGACCGACTCGGCGGAGTACAACGCCCTGCTCGCCCCGTACGCCGACGCCCGCCCCGACCCCGCCCGCGCCACCCCGCACGACCGTCTCCTGCTCTACTTCACCTCCGGCTCGACCGGTGCCCCGAAGGCCGCGATCTGCACCCAGGGCCGCCTGGCCGCCGCCGGGCGCTCCCTGGTCGAGCAGTTCCGCGTCCGGCCCGACGACGTGCACTACGTCTGCATGCCGATGTTCCACGGCAACGCGGTGATCGCCGACTGGGCCCCCGCCCTCACGGCCGGCGCGGGCGTGGCGCTGCGGCACCGGTTCTCGGCGTCCGGGTTCCTGGCGGACGTACGGGCGTACGGGGCGACGTACTTCACCTATGTGGGCCGGGCGATCCAGTACCTTCTCGCCACCGAGCCGCGCCCCGACGACCGGGATCACCCGCTGCGGCTCGGCTTCGGCACCGAGGCCGGGGCGGTGGACGCGGCGGCCTTCGAGCGGCGGTTCGGGGTGCGGCTGGTCGAGGGGTACGGCTCCTCCGAGGGCGGGGCCGCGATCCCTTGGACGCCCGGGACGCCCCGGGGAGCCGTCGGGCCGGCCGGGCCCGGGCTCGTCGTGCTGGACGCGGAGACGCGGAAGGAGTGCCCGACCGCAGTCTTCGACCCTGCCGGGCGGCTGCTGAACGGCGACGAGGCGATAGGGGAGCTGGTGAACCGGGCGCCGAACCCCTTCGAGGGGTACTGGCGCAATCCCGAGGCGGAGGCCGAGCGGCGGCGGGACGGCTGGTACTGGACCGGCGACCTCTTCTACCGGGACTCCGACGGCTACCTGTACTTCGCCGGCCGCACCGACGACCGGATCCGGGTCGACAGCGAGAACCTGGCCGCCGCGATGATCGAGAACATCCTCGCGCGGTACGAGGGGGCGGACGCCGTCGCCGTGTACGCCGTGCCGGATCCGGTGACCGGGGACCAGGTGATGGCGACGATCGCCGGCACCTTCGACCCGGTGGCCTTCACGGACTTCCTGGCCGCCCAGCCCGATCTCGGCACCAAGATGGCGCCCCGGTTCGTACGGGTCGTCGAGCGGATGCCGGTCACGGCCACGAACAAGATCCACCGGGCGCTGCTGCGGAAGGAAGGCGTGCGGTGCGCCGACCCGGTGTGGTGGCGGCCACCCGGACAACAGACGTATCAGAGCCTGGAGTACGCCGAAGGGCCTCCCGCTCCCACGAGAGGCCCTTCACCGGTGCGCCGCCAGGGACTCGAACCCCGGACCCGCTGATGCTGCATTTCCCGGGGGCAACCCCCGGACCCCCGGCCGTTCCTGCTGGGCCCGTGTACGCCGAAGGGCCTCCCGCTCCCACGAGAGGCCCTTCACCGGTGCGCCGCCAGGGACTCGAACCCCGGACCCGCTGATTAAGAGTCAGCTGCTCTAACCAACTGAGCTAGCGGCGCATGACTCCCGCCGACCGCGTTCCCAGGGGGTTCGCGGCTGGCGACGAAGAAAATACTACCTGGTCCCGAGGGGTGCTTCTGACCACCGCCGTGCGCGGCCGGGCAGCACCCCTGCGGGGCGGCGTTCCTAGATCGCCAGCGACAGCAGCACCGGCGCCGCGTTCCGGTTCAGGGTGTCCGCCGCCCGGCGTAGCCGGTGGGCGTGCTCGACCGGGAGGGACAGGGCGAGGCAGCCCACCGACGAGCCGGCCGTGATCGGGACGGCCGCGCACACCGTGCCCACCGCGTACTCCTGCAGGTCGAGGTGGGGGACCGTCGGCGGCTGGGAATCCAGGCGGGAGAGCAGGACCCGGTCGCTGGTGATCGTGCGCGAGGTGAGGCGGGCCATCTTGTGCCGGGAGAGATGGTCGCGCCGGCCGTTGTGATCGAGCTGGCCGAGCAGGCTCTTGCCGATCGCGGTGGCGTGGGCGGAGTAGCGGAAGTCGACCCACTCGTTGACCACGGGGGTGGCCGGACCGGCGGCGAACTGGTCGATCCTGATCTCGCCGTCGACGTACCGGCTGATGTAGACGGCGGCGCCGACCGAGTCACGCAGCCGGTCCAGGGTGCCCTGGAGGTGTTCCCGCAGGGCCTGCTCGCGGCCCTGGGCGGAACCGAGGCGGGTCAGCGCGGCGCCCGTCACATACGCGCCGTCGCCGACCTGCTCGACGTAGCCCTCGCGGCGCAGCATCAGCAGAAGGCCGGTCAAGCGCTCCAGGTTGATGCCGGTGTGCCGGGCGAGTTCGGTGTCGGTGACTCCGGTGCTGTGCCGTGCCACGGTCTCCAGGACGCGCAGGGCGTCCTGGGCCGAGTGGTGCGGCGTCGTCGGCTCGTGCTGGAGCGCCACGATTCCCCCTGCGGTCGCACGTCGCTTCTCATGGTCAGGGTTCGGTTCGGGTCGGCCAATCTCCTTCACGATAACGGGCAAGAGGCTTGTAGTGAGCGCTTGTTGACGAGATTGCGACGGCCCCGACCGCGGTACCGGCACTCTGGCATATGCCGAGGTCACGAGCCCGACACAGACTCACAGCACAGACTCACAGCACAGCGCTGAGGAACTCCCGGGTACGGTCGTTCTCGGGGTCGTTGAACATCTTTTCCGGGCTGCCCGACTCGATCACCCGACCGGAGTCGAACATCAGGACCTGGTCCGAGATGTCCCGGGCGAAATTCATCTCGTGGGTCACACAGAGCATCGTGATGTCGGTGGTGCGGGCGATGTCCCGCAGCACGTCCAGGACGCCCGCGACCAGCTCCGGGTCGAGCGCCGAGGTCACCTCGTCGAGCAGCAGCACCTGCGGCCGCATGGCCAGCGCCCGCGCGATCGCGACCCGCTGCTGCTGGCCGCCGGAGAGCTGCGTCGGACGGGCGTCGCACTTGTCGGCGAGGCCCACCATGTCGAGCAGCTCACGGGCGCGGGCCTCCGCCTCGTCCTTGGACAGGCCGAGGACGGTGACCGGGGCCTCGGTGATGTTGCGCAGCACCGACATGTTCGGGAACAGGTTGAACTGCTGGAACACCATCCCGATGTTCTTGCGGACCTCGCGGATCTGCTTCTCCGATGCCGGGAAGAGCTTCTCCCCGGCGACCGTGATCGTGCCCTCGTCCGGCTTGAGCAGCGTCATCAGCAGCCGCAGGATCGTCGTCTTGCCGGAGCCGGACGGGCCGATCAGGGTGACGTGCTTGCCGGAGTTCACGGAGAAGTCGAGATGGTCGAGGACCGTGTTCGTCCCGAACCGCTTGGTGACCTGCTCGAACCGGATCAGCTCGGTGCCGTCCACCGGAGGGTTGGCGCTCGCGTCGGGATCTTTCATCAGCGGGGTGTCAGCGGACAAGGCGTCGCTCCAGGGCTCGTACGAGAAGGGAGGCCGGATAGGCGATGAGGATGAAGGCCACACCGATGACCGTCAGGGGCTCGGTGAACTGGAAGTTCTGCTGCGCGAACAGCCGCGCCTCGCCGAGCATCTCCATGACCGTGATCGTCATCAGGATCGGGGTGTCCTTGAGCATCGCGATGACGTAGTTGCCGAGGGCCGGCACCACGCGGCGGATCGCCTGCGGCAGGATCACCACCCGCCAGGTCCTCGTGACCGGCAGGTTCAGCGCCGTCGCGGCCTCCCACTGGCCGGGGGGCACCGCCTCGATGCCGGCGCGGTAGACCTGCATCGTGTACGTCGAGTAGTGCAGCCCGATCGCGAAGACGCCGGTCGTCAGCGCCGAGGCGGTGACGCCCCACTCGGGCAGCACGTAGAAGAGGAAGAACAGCTGCACCAGCAGCGGGGTGTTACGGATGAACTCCGTGACCGCCCCGACCGGCCAGCGCACCCAGCGGGTCGGCGTGCGCATCAGCAGCGCCCACACCAGGCCCAGCGCGAACGAGATCAGCGAGCCGAGGGCCAGGATCTGCAGCGTGAGCAGCAGCCCGTCCCAGAACTTCGGCATGAAGTCGGCGACAGCGCCCCAGTCCCAGGTCATCCGAGAGCACCTCCCGCGCCCACACCGGTCGTCTCAGGACGGTGCAGCTCCTGATCGGGCGTACGCCCGACCTCCTTGCCGACCCCGGCCTTGAGCCGGCGTTCCAGTCCGCGCATGCCGCGTGTGAGCAGGAAGGCGATGACGAAGTAGATCAGCAGGATGTACGTGTAGATCTCCGCGCTCTCCTGGAGCGCGAGGCGTACCAGGTTGGCGCTGAAGGCCAGGTCGCCCATGCCCATGACGGACACCAGCGCGGTGCCCTTGAGCAGCTCCACCAGCAGGTTGGTGAAGGAGGGGATCATCTCCGGCACCGCCTGCGGCAGCAGGATCAGCCGCATCCGCTGCCACGGCGTGAAGCTGAGCGCGATCCCGCCCTCCCGCTGCGCCGGGTCGACCGCGTTGAGGGCGCCGCGCACGATCTCGGCGCCGTACGCCCCGTAGGTCAGCCCGAGCGCGAGGGTGCCGGCCCACAGGGGCACCAGCTGCCAGCCGAACGCGACCGGCAGCACGAAGAACACCCAGAAGATCATGATCAGGGCGGAGGTCCCGCGGAACACCTCGGTGTAGACGCCCGCGAGGAAGCGGACGATCCACAGCCGGTGGGTGCGGGCCATGCCGACCCCGAAGGCGACCGCCGTGGCCACCAGGGCGCTCAGCACCAGCAGCTGGACGGTGATCCATATCCCGTTGAGTACGAGTTCCCAGAGTCCCGAGGTCATCAGCCCGTTCCCCCTCCGCACAGCTCCTTGGCGGTGAGGTCGGTCATCTCGGCCTCGGTGAAGCCGAACGGCTTGAGGATGCGGAACAGCTCGCCGCTCTTCTTGAGCTTGTGCAGCTCGACGTTGAAGGCGTCCCGCAGCGCGGTCTCGGTCGGCCGGAAGGCGAACGCGCCGCCGTCGACGTGCGGTTTGCCACCGACGAGGGGCGCGAAGGCCTTGGTGGCCTCCGCCTTGGCCGACTTCTTGACGACCTCACGGGTGGTCAGCGCCGTACCGGCGAAGACGTCGACGCGCCCCGCCTCGACGGCGTTCAGCCCCGCGACCTGGTCCGGGACGATGAGGATGTCGCTCTCCTTGTACCCCGCCTCGACGGCGTACGCGATCTCGGCATAGCCGGTCCCGGTGGCGAACTTGGCCTTCTTCTCGACGACGTCCTTGTAGTCGTGCAGCCCCTTCGGGTTGCCCTTGCGCACGATGAAGGAGTCGAGCATCTGATAGTCGGGGTCGGAGAAGATGACCTGCTCACAGCGCTCGGGATTGACATACATCCCGGCGGCGACGACGTCGAACTGCTGCGAGCGCAACCCCGGGATCAGCGACCCGAACTCGGTGGGCACGGGCTGCACCCGGTCCACGCCGAGCCGCTTGAAGATGACCCGGGCCAGCTCGGGTGCCTCGCCGGTGAGTTCACCGTTCTTGTCGATGTACCCGAAGGGGATCTCGCCCGCGATCCCGAGCCGTACGACGCCGGCGGCCCGCAGCCGCTCCAGCAGCTCGCCGCCCTCCTTCGTGGAGGCCGTCGCCACGCGTGAGCAGCCGGCCGCGCCCAGCGCGCCGAGCGCCGCCACCCCCGCGAGCAGCGACCGGCGGGTTGGGTTGCCCGATCTGTGTCCGACATGTGTTTCGACATGTTCCAGTGGTGGAGCCATGGCGGCGCGGCTACCCGAGACCACGCGATGTATGCACAGTGGACTGCATGACTGAACGGTTCATCGAGGTGTCGCTGGTCAAGCGGGGCATCCACTGCACCGCCAAACTCCTGGACGACCGCGCCCCGCTCACCTGCGCGGCCGTCTGGGACGCCCTGCCCCTGACCGGCGACGTCTACCACGCGAAATACGCCCGCAACGAGATCTACGCCCTCTTCCCGCCCTTCGCGGAAACGGAGCCGCCCCTGGAAAACCCGACAGTCACCCCCATCCCGGGCGATCTGTGCTATTTCGCCTTCGCGGGCACGGAACTGGGCACGAAGTCCTACGGCTACGACCGTGAGGTCCGCCCGGGTACGACGGTGGTCGACCTGGCCCTGTTCTACGAGCGCAACAACCTGCTCATGAACGGCGACGTGGGCTGGGTGCCCGGCATCGTCTGGGGCCAGGTCGTGGAGGGCCTGGAGGAGATGGCCCAGGGCTGCAACGACCTGTGGCGGTCCGGGGCGCTGGGGGAGTCCCTCAGCTTCCGGCGGGCGTGAGCCCGGCCACACCGGCCTCGTAGAGCGTGTGCGCCGCCCGCAGGACGAGATCGTCCCGGTGCCGGGCGGCCACGAGCTGCAGGCCGATCGGCAGGCCGTCCCCGTCGGTGCCGACGGGGACGGTGGCCGCCGGCTGCTGGGTGAGGTTGAAGGGGTAGGTGAACGGTGTCCAGCCGGTCCACCGGCGATGCCCCGAACCCTTCGGGACCTCGGCGCCCGCCTCGAAGGCCGTGAGCGGAAGGGTCGGGGTGACCAGGAGGTCGTAGGTGTCGTGGAAGCGGCCCATCCGGCGCCCGAGTTCCATGCGCACGTCGACCGCGGCCAGATAGTCGAGCGCGGTGAGCCGGGCGCCGACCCCGCAGATCTCCCTGAGCCCCGGGTCGAGCAACTCCCGCTGGTGCGGCCCGAGATGCTGGGTCACCCGGGCCGCCCCCGTGAACCACAGGGCGTGGAAGGCGTCCACCGGGTCCGTGAAGTCCGGGTCGGTCTCCTCGACGTACGCCCCCAGCCCCGCCAGCCGTTCCACCGCCCGCCGCACCGCCGCCGCGACAGCCGGACGCACCGCCACCTGGCCGCCGAACGAGGGCGAGTAGGCGACCCGCAGACCACGCACCCCGCCGCCCAGGCCGGCCGCGAAGGGGCCCGGCGCCGGCGGAAGCGCCGACCAGTCGCGGGAGTCGGGTGTGCCGATGACGTCCAGGAGCAGCGCCGCGTCGGCCGCGTCACGGGTCATCGGGCCGACGTGCGCCAGCGTGCCGAAGGCGCTCGCCGGGTAGAGCGGGATGCGGCCGTACGTCGGTTTCAGGCCGAAGATCCCGCAGAAGGCAGCGGGGATCCGCACACTTCCGCCGCCGTCCGTGCCGAGCGCCAGCGGCCCCGCGCCGAGCGCCACCGCCGCTCCCGCGCCGCCGCTGGAGCCGCCCGCGGTGCGGGTCGGGTCGTACGGGTTGCGGGTGACGCCGGCCAGCGGCGAGTCGGTGACGCCCTTCCAGCCGAACTCGGGCGTCGTCGTCTTGCCGAGGAACACGGCGCCGTGCGCGCGCAGCCGGGCCACGGAGGGCGCGTCCTCGTCCCAACGGCCCTGCTCCGGGATGGTTTTCGAACCCTTCAGCGTCGGACCGCCCCGCATCAGCAGGATGTCCTTCACGGTGACCGGAACCCCGTCGAGCAGCCCGGCCGGTTCACCGCGCCGCCACCGCTCGGCCGACGCCTCGGCCTGCGCGAGGGCCTCGTCGGCTGTGAGGCGCACGAAGGCGTTGACCTCCGGCTGGATCTGTTCGGCCCGTTCCAGGGCGGCGCGGGTGGCGTCGACGGGACTGAACTCCCCTTCCCGGTAGCCGTCGAGGAGTTGTACGGCGGTCAGTTCGGTCAGTTCGGTCAGGTCCGTCATGCGTCGCCCTCCAGCTGTGGACATCAACGTCCGGGTACGTACCCGCGCTGCTTGTCGACCACGTTCAGCAGTGGCCTGCCCGCCGCCCACCTCTCGTACAACTCCACGAACTGACGGCCGAGTTCATCCCGCCAGCCGATCGTGTCGCCGCTCATGTGCGGCGAGACGATCAGGTTCGGGACGTCCCACAGCGGACTGTCCGGGGTCAGCGGCTCATGCTCGAAGACATCGAGCGCCGCCCCCGCGATCCACCGCTTGCCCAGGGCCTCGGCCAGCGCGTCCTCGACGACCAGCTGCCCGCGACCGACGTTGACGAACCGGGCGGACGGCTGCATCACCCCGAAGCGGCGGGCGTCGAACATGCCGTGCGTCTGCTCGGTGAGCGGCGCGGCCGCGATCACCCAGTCGGCGCGGGCGATCAACCGGTCGAGGTCCTCGGGACCGTGGATGCCGGTCCGCGGGGCCCGGCCGACCAGGGCGGTCGTGATGTCCAGCGCCTTGAGCGTGCGGACGATCGCCCGCCCGATGGGCCCGGACCCCACCACACACGCACGCGTGCCGCCGACCCGCTGACCCTCACGGTGCCGCCACTCCCGGGCACCCTGGAGCTCCAGCGTCCTCGGCAGGTCCTTCGCCATCGCCAGCACCAGCGCGGCGACGTACTCCGCGATCGGCTGGTCGAAGATCCCGCGGGCGTTGGTGACCACGGTGTCGGACTCGGTGAGCTCCGGGCACATCAGATGGTCCACGCCCGCACTCGCCGTATGCACCCAGCGCGGCCGCGGACCCGTACCGGGCCAGGCGTGCCGTACGGCGTGCGAGGTGAAGTCCCAGACCAGGAGCACATCGGCGTACGGCAGCCGCTCGGCCAGTGTGGCCTCGTTCGTGTGCTCGACGCGGGCGCGGCCGGTGAGGCGGCCGAGGCGGGGGAGAGGATCGGCGTCCAGGACCAGAAGCGTGGGCGGGGTGTCGGAGGCGGGCGGCGGACCGGGGGTGGGTGCGGTCATGCGGGGCGTCTCTCCGGGGTGGTGGGGCCGTCTGACGGGGCCCGCGGGGGCGAATGTCGGGGTTGTGCGCCGGATTGATTCGGGGGGCGTGCGGGGGTGGATTCCCGGCGTTCTACTGGAAGGGATGGCCGTCTGACATGCGAGGTTTGACCACGCTCGCACCCGAACCTACCTTCGTCAACACGGGCGAACGTACGGTCCGTTGCTCACCCGTATCTCGTAGTGAGGGCGGTGCCTGCCATGAGCAGCCTGGACATCTCCTTCCTCGGCGGACCTCGACCCCAGCGTGGGGTCGGAGTCGTCGCCCCCTTCGACTTCGCGCTGGACCGGGAGCTCTGGCGCTGGGTGCCGGACGAGGTCTCGCTGCATCTGACCCGAACGCCCTACGTGCCGGTCGAGGTCAGCCTCGATCTGGCCCGCATCGTCAGCGAGCACGAGACGCTGAGCGACGGCGTCCGCACCCTGACCGCCATCGCCCCCGAAGTGGTCGCCTACGCCTGTACCTCCGGCAGCTTCGTCGGCGGCATCGCGGGCGAGCGGGCGATGTGCGAGGCGATGACCAGGGCGGGCGCGGTGCCGTCGGTCACCACGTCCGGGGCGCTGCTGGAGGCCCTGACCGAGCTCGGCGTACGACGGGTCGCCCTTGTCACCCCGTACACCGTGTCGGTGACGAGGGCGCTGGAGGAGTACGTCGCGGAGGCCGGGACCATGGTCACCGGGTGTGCCTTCATGGGCCTGACCCGGCACATCTGGAAGGTGCCGTACCGCGATGTGGCCGACATGGCCCGCCAGGCCGTACGCGGTGCCGCCGACGCCCTCTTCATCAGCTGCACCAACCTTCCCACCTACGACGTGATCCCCCAGCTGGAGGCGGAACTGCGCATACCGGTTCTCTCGGCCAACCAGGTGACGATGTGGGCTGCGCTGCGTCGGCTGGGTACTCGCGCGGTGGGGCCGTACCAGGCGCTGATCGACCCGGCGGCACGGATCGACCCGGCGGCGCGTGGCGGTGCGGCGCTTCCGGAGGTGCCGGATCTACCTGAACAGGAACAGCAGTAGGAGACACCGGCGAATCAGGCAGTAAGAGAGCAAGCAGCAAGCAGCAAGCAGCGAGCAGGCGAGCAGCAGAAGGGCTGACATGACCGCACTCGGATTTCTCTACCCGGGCCACTCCGCCGAGGACGACTACCCGCGCATCGAACAGCTGCTCGCCAGCGACATCCGCCTCGACCTGGTGCACACCGACATCGGCGAGGACGCGCACCGCGTGGACGCACTGCTGCGGATGGGTTCGGCGGAGCGGCTCGCGGAGGGCGTGGAGGCGCTGCGGCTGACCGGCGCCGAGGCGGTCGTGTGGGCCTGCACGAGCGGCAGCTTCGTCTACGGCTGGGAGGGCGCCCACGAGCAGGTGCGCACCCTCGCCGTCACGGCGGGCATGCCGGCGTCGTCGACGTCCTTCGCCTTCGCGCACGCGGTTCAGGAACTCGGGGTGCGGCGGGTGGCGATCGGCGCGACGTACCCGGACGACGTGGCCGGGCTCTTCGCGGACTTCCTCCGCGCGGCCGGCACGGAGGTGGTGTCGGTCCGCGGCTCCGGCATCATCACGGCGGTGGAGGTAGGCACCTGGGGCGAGAAGGAACTCCTCACCCTCGCTCGGGAGGCGGACCACCCCGACGCCGACGCGGTCCTCCTCCCCGACACGGCCCTCCACACCGCCTCCCACCTCCCCGCCCTGGAACACCTCCTCTCCAAGCCCGTCCTCACCGCCAACCAGGTCACCGTCTGGGAGGCCCTCCGCCTCACCGACCGCCGCGTGAACGCTCCGCAACTGGGCTCCCTGTTCACAAGGGAACCGATCGTGCAGGTATGACGAACTCCCCAACCTTCGCCCACCCACCCGTCTCGATCGGCCAGGAGGCCGGCCCGGACAGCCGCGCCATGGTGGCTTGCGCTGATCGTTCGACCAACGGCCCCGGGGGGCTGGTCGCGCAGTTCCCCGCGCCCCTTTCGGGACGCCGCCGAACCGCCCCC
>CBFGZZ010000212.1:0-15182 GCA_965653385.1 uncultured Streptomyces sp.
CGGGTGACGGCCACCGGAGGTGCGGCCTTCACCACCACCATGCGGGTGGTCGATCACCTGGCGGGGCAACACCTCCCAGACGTCGGCGAGTTCGGCACCCGGCCGACGTCGCACGACGTCGTCCAGAACCCGGGCCGACCGCACCCGGTCCACGCGGAACAGCTGCGGGCCGCCTCGCCGGTCGGCGACCAGGTACCAGACACCGGCCTTGGAGACCAGGCCGTACGGGTCGACGGTGTACGTCCGCGGCTCCCGCTCGCCGCTGTGCCGGTAGCGCAGCCTGAGGCGCCGGTCGGCGAAAACCGCGTCCTGCAACACGTCGAGGTCCAGGGCGGGTTGCGGGCCGCCCTTCCAGCGCGTGGCGTCGACGAGGATGCGGCGCGAGGTCACCCGGCGGCCGGGCGGTGCGGCGCGGGAAGGGCGGCCATCACCTTGCGCAGCGCGGAGCCGAGCGCCGCGTCCAGGCCGAGGGCGGCGTGCGCGCCCTGCGCGGCCAGGATGAACAGGGCGCGGGACTCGTCGGCGGTCAGACCGGTGACGTCCGTACGGAATCCGGCGAGGAGTCGATACCGCCGTGCCGCCCGCGCTCGGCGTAGACCGGGGCGCCGGATGCCGAGAGGGCTTTCACGTCCCGGTAGATGGTGCGGACCGACACCTCCAGCCGCTCGGCGAGTTCCGGGGCGGTCACCCGGCCGCGCGTCTGGAGGAGCAGGAGGATCGACAGGAGACGGTCGGACTTCACCTCACCACGAACTCAGCTCACGACGAACTCAGCTCACCACGATCGCAGCTCACCACGATCGCAGCCTGTCCCCGCGTCAGCTCAACCGCGCCCGTGCCAGCTGCCTCGACTGGGCCACCAGCCGGTCCGCGCTGTCCCAGACCTCCGCGTCCTCCTCGAGGAAGCCGCCCGCGAGGTTGCGGGTCGTGATCGACACCCGCAGCGGGCCCGGCGCCGGGCGGCAGCGTATGTGGACGGTCAGTTCGACCGTCGGGACCCAGCCGGAGATGCCGATCTCGAACGCGGTCGGAGGCAGGGCGTCGACCGCCAGGAGCAGCGAGAGCGGATCGGCGTCGCGGCCGTCCGCGAGTCCGAACCAGGCCCGCATCTCGCCCTTGCCCGAGGGCGAGCCCAGTGCCCAGCCCAGGGTGGACGGGTCGAGCTTGAGCATCAGACGGTCGACGATGGCCGAGCTGCCGTCGACGGGGGCGCCACCCGACGGTAGTCCGACATCAGATGCAGTGTCCTCGGAGCCGAAGCAGTGCTCCATGGGCGGGAACGCCGGCGGCTTGGCCGTCGTACGCACGTCGTCGGGGAGGGAGTCGAGGTCGCCGTAAGAAGCGAGGACGCGGATCCGCTCGACCTCGCGGCCCTGCTCGTCGTGCTGGAAGAGCGAGGCCTGGCCGGTCGACAGGGTCCGCCCGGCGCGCACCACGTCCGTGCGGACCACCGCGGGGCCGGGCTGTGACGCCGTCAGATAGTGCGCGGAGATCGTGAACGGGTCGCTGTGCGGGAGGGCGTCCGCGAGGGCGCGGCCGAGCACGGCCAGCAGATAGCCGCCGTTGACGGCGCTGATGATGGTCCAGCCGGCGGAGAGGTCGATGCCGTAGACGCCGGGCTCGCGCAGGGTGAGCGCGGTGTCGCGGTCGAACTCGCTGTCGCCGATCGTGGCCCGCGGGGCCGTTGGGGCGGAGGCTGCTTCTGGCATGGGTGAACGGTACAACAGATAACTACTAAGCGGTAGCTTTTTCGCTCTGGCCGTGGGCGAGATGTAAGCAACTTTTCGGTAAGTGTCCCCGCCCGTCCGAAACCCGGAGACCGATCTCCCCCTCTATGAGGACATGAGCCTCACCGGGACCCCGTTCCTCTACACGCTGATCGCGCTGTGTGCCGTCGCCGTCGCGCTGCCGCTGGTCCTCTGGTCCCGGGTGCGCGGACCCAAGGCCGTGCGGGCCGTCGCCCGGGTGCTGATGCTGCTGTTCGCCCAGGGCACCGCGGTCGCCCTGGTGTTCACGATGGTCAACAACTCCAACCAGCTGTACGACAACTGGGGCGACCTGCTCGGCACCAGCGACCATGTCCACGAGGCCGCCGACCTCGGGGCGAGCGGCACCGGCGGGATAGCGCTGGAGAAGCTGCCGAAGGTGCGGCAGACCTTCAAGCCGGGCAAGGGGCCGGGCATGCGCTCGGACGGCGGCGTGCTCGTCACCCAGCTCAAGGGCCGGGTCTCCGGGGTGCATGCCGAGGTCAACGTCTGGCTGCCGCCGCAGTACCGCGACCCCGCCTACCGCGATCACAAGTTCCCGGTCGTCGAGGTGCTGCCGGGCTACCCGGGCTCGTCGAAGGCCTGGTACGGGGCCATGGACGCGCCCGAGCAGCTGGCTCCGCTGATGCGCAGCGGCCAGATCGAGCCGTTCATCATCGTCTCGCCGCGCACCACGCTGCTGCCGGGCAAGGACACCGGCTGCGCCAACATCCCGGGCAAGGTGAACGCCGACAGCTGGCTCAGCATCGACGTGCCGAAGATGGTCATGGACAACTTCCGGGCCCAGGCGGCGCCGGACGGCTGGGCGGTGGCCGGGTACTCGGCGGGCGCGCACTGCGCGGCGAAGCTGGCGGTCGCCCATCCCGACCGGTACCGGGCCGCGGTGAGCATGTCCGGCTACAACGACCCGATCGCCGTCCCCCAGTCGCTGGCCGGCAAGTCGCCCGCGCTGCGGGCCGCGAACAACCCGTACGTGATCCTCAAGGAGTCCCGGGTCCCGCCGCGCGTGGCGCTCTACCTTTCGGGTCAGCCGAAGGACGGTTACGAGGCGGCCATGGCGATCCAGCGGGTCGCGAAGGCGCCGACGACCGTGAACGTGGTGTTCATCCCGAGCAGCGCGGGCGGTCACACCATGGCGCTGTGGAAGCCGCAGGTGGTTCCGGCGTTCCGCTGGCTGACCGACGTGATGGGGTCGCGCGAGACCCGTACGGCTCCGGGCTCCGGCGGCACTACTCCTCTCGCACCGTCGACCGCCGGTTCCAGGCACGCGGAGCTCGCCAGTGGTAGCGCATCGCCAGCAGGCGCAGCACGAAGGCCGTGACGGCCGCGAGGGTGCTGGTGAGCGGGGTCAGCGCGTCGTAGTGGATACACAGCACGGTCATCGTGGCGCCGACGATCGCCGGGACCGCGTACAGGTCGCGGTCCCAGCGCAGCAGTGACGGCACCTCGTTGGCGAGGACGTCCCGCAGCACACCGCCGCCGACGGCCGTCGCGAGCCCGAGGGTGGCGGACGCGGTGAGGTTGAGGCCGTAGTCGTACGCCTTCGCCGTCCCGGCGACGCAGAACAGGCCGAGGCCCGCCGCGTCGAAGACGTTCACACCGGTCTGGATGCGCTCCACGTGCGGGTGGAGGAAGATCACCAGCAGCGCGGCGAGCAGCGGCGTCAGGAAGTACCCCAGGTCCGTGAAGGCGGCCGGGGGCACGGCGCCGATGATCACGTCCCGGAACAGCCCGCCGCCCAGTGCGGTGACCTCGGCGAGCACGGCGATGCCGAAGACGTCGAAGTTCTTGCGGACCGCCAGCAGGGCGCCGGAGATGGCGAAGACGAAGATGCCGATCAGGTCGAGCGTGTGCTGGACGGACGGGCTGAACAATTGCTGGAGCACTCGTACATTCTTGCGTAGCCCAAGGCCCCCACCTTGCAAAGGAAGGCGGGGGCCCGAGCCCGGTTACTCGCTTTCGTCCGTGGACGACTTCGCGGGTGCCTCCTCGGGCGCTTTCGCGGCCTTCTCGGCAGCCGCCGGCTCCCCCGGCTCCCCCGACACCTCGTCCGGCACCAGCTCCGCGGCCTCCTTGGCCGCGGACAGCAGCACCGTGTCCTGCGGCTGCTGGTCCGCGAAGTCCTCCGGGTGGTGGCAGGCCACCCGCTGGCCCGGACGCAGCTCCGCCAGTGGCGGCTCCGTCGTGCGGCAGACCTCCGTCGCCTTCCAGCACCGCGTGTGGAAGCGGCAGCCGCTCGGCGGGGCGATCGGCGAGGGCACGTCGCCGCGGAGCAGAATCCGCTCGCTCTTCTGCGTGCGCCGCCTGGGGTCCGGGATCGGCACCGCCGACATCAGGGCCTTGGTGTACGGGTGCATCGGCGACGCGTACAGCGAGTCCCGGTCGGCCAGCTCCACGATCTTGCCGAGGTACATCACCGCGATGCGGTCCGAGACATGCCGTACGACGGACAGGTCGTGCGCGATGATCACGTACGTCAGCCCGAGCTCGTCCTGGAGGTCGTCCATCAGGTTGACGACCTGCGCCTGGATCGACACGTCGAGCGCGGAGACCGGCTCGTCGGCCACGACCATCCGGGGCTTGAGGGCCAGCGCGCGGGCGATGCCGATGCGCTGACGCTGACCGCCGGAGAACTCGTGCGGGTAGCGGTTGTAGTGCTCGGGGCTCAGGCCCACCAGTTCGAGGAGGCGCTGGACCTCCTTCTTGACGCCGCCCTCGGGCTCGACGCCCTGGAGCCGGAACGGCGCCGAGACGATGCTGCCGATGGTGTGCCGGGGGTTCAGCGAGCCGTACGGATCCTGGAAGATCATCTGCACATCGCGGCGGAGCGGGCGCATGCCGCTCGTGCCCAGGTGCGTGATGTCCGTGCCGTCGAACTCGATCCTGCCGCCGCTCGGCTCCAGCAGCCGGGTGATCAGCCGGCCCATGGTCGACTTGCCGCAGCCGGACTCGCCCACGACGCCGAGGGTCTCGCCCCGGCGCACCTCGAAGTCGATGCCGTCCACGGCCTTGACCGCCCCGACCTTCCGCTGGAGGAGGCCCTTCTTGATGGGGAAGTGCTTGACCAGGCCCTCGACCTTGAGCAGCGGTTTCTCGTCGTCGGCCGGCGCGGCTTTCACGGCCGCCGCCGCGGCCCCGGTCTCAGTCTCGCTCACAGCTTCGGCGCAATCTCTTCGGTCCAGATCCGGGTGCGGTCCTCCTGCGACAGGTGGCAGGCGGTGAAGTGCCTGCTGCCGACCTCGCGCAGCTCGGGGCGCTCGGTGCGGGTGATCCCGCCCTTGGGCACGTCCGCGTACGGGCAGCGCGGGTTGAAGGCGCAGCCCGAGGGGACGTTGATGAGGCTCGGCGGCTGGCCCTTGACCGGGATGAGCCGGTCGGTCTGCGCGCGGTCGATGCGCGGCATGGAGCCGAGCAGGCCCCAGGTGTAGGGGTGCGACGGCTCGTAGAAGATCTTGTCGACCGGGCCGCGCTCCACGCAGCGTCCGCCGTACATCACGAGGATGTCGTCGGCGATCTCGGCGACCACGCCGAGGTCGTGCGTGATGATGACGACCGCGGAGCCGAACTCCTTCTGCAGATCCCGGATCAGGTCGAGGATCTGCGCCTGCACGGTGACGTCGAGCGCGGTGGTCGGCTCGTCCGCGATCAGCAGTTCGGGGTTGTTCACCAGCGCCATGGCGATCATCGCGCGCTGGCGCATACCGCCGGAGAACTCGTGCGGGTACATGTCCACGCGCTTGTTCGGCTCCGGGATGCCGACGCGGTCGAGGAGTTCGACGGCGCGGCGGCGGGCGGTCTTCTTGTCGACCTTGTTGTGGACCCGGTACGCCTCCACGATCTGGTTGCCGACCGTGTAGTACGGGTGCATGGCCGACAGCGGGTCCTGGAAGATCATCGCCATCTGCCGGCCGCGCATCCGGCGGACCTCGTCGGGGCTCGCCGAGACGAGTTCCTTGCCGTCGAGCCAGATCTCGCCGGACATCTGCACGTTCTTGCCGCGGTTGCCCAGGCGGTGCAGGCCCATGACGGCCAGCGAGGTCACGGACTTGCCGGAGCCGGACTCGCCCACGATGCCGAGGGTCTTGCCCTTCTCCAGCTGGAAGGAGAGACCGTCCACGGACTTGACCAGGCCGTCGTCGGTCGGGAAGTGCACCTTGAGGTCGCGCACTTCGAGGAACGCCCGGGGCGGCTCGCCGGCACGTACGGGCTCGCCCACGGCGGCCCCGGACTTGGACAGGTCGGTCACGAGAGCCTCACCCGCGGGTCGATCGTGGCGTACAAGAGGTCCACCACCAGGTTCATGAAGACGACGAAGAACGCCGCGAGCAGGGTCACGCCGAGGATCGGGGGCAGGTCGTTGGCGGTGATCGCCTGTACCGCGTACTCGCCGATGCCGTGCAGGGAGAACACCGTCTCGGTGATGACGGCACCGCCGAGCAGCAGGCCGATGTCCATGCCGAAGACCGTCACCAGCGGGGTCAACGCGGCCCGCAGACCGTGTCGGACGACGACCTTGCGCTCACGCAGACCCTTGGCCCGAGCGGTGCGGATGAAGTCCTCGCTCATGGTCTCCAGCATGCCCGAGCGGGTCAGCCGGGCGTAGATGGCCGAGTAGAGCAGGGCCAGCGAACACCACGGCAGGAACAGGGTGTTGGCCCACTGGGACGGGTTCTCGGTGAAGGGGACGTACGTTCTGCCGAAGATCTCCAGCTTGTAGCTGAACAACAGCAGGGCCAGCTGCCCGGTGAAGAACATGGGCAGGGAGACGCCCGCCAGGGCCACGCCCATGGCGGACCGGTCGAAGAACGAGCCCGGTTTGAGAGCGGAGATGACACCGGCCGCGATACCGCCGACCAGCCACAGCACGGCGGCGCCGACGGCCAGCGAGAGGGTGACCGGCAGTCGTTCGGTCAACTGGGGCCAGACCTCGATGTGGTCCTTGAAGGAGTAGCCGAAGCAGGGGGCGTCACAGCGGACGGTGGTGGGGCCGAGGTCGTAGGTGGCGCCGGAGACGATCCCCTTGATGAAGTCCCAGTACTGGACGTAGACCGGCTGGTCGAGACCGAGGTTCGCCTTGACCGCCGCGATGTCCTCGGGGGTGGGGTTCTTGCCGATGTACTGCTGTGCCAGCTGGTCGGCGGTCTGCCCGGCGAGCTTCGGCAGGATGAAGAAGATGCCGAAGGTGACCGCGGTGACGACGAGCAGCAGGACCAGTGCCGCGATCGTCCGGCGGATGATGTACGAGATCACGAGGACCGGCGCCGGCGCCCGCGGATGACTTTAGTCCGCGGGCGCCAATGCCTTCACCTGCCTTCCGGGGCTACTTCTCGGCGGTGCCGACGTTGAGGTAGTCGTACTGACCGCTCCAGGCGGACGACGACACCAGGTTGGTGGCGTGCGGCGTGCGGTACAGCAGGACCTTGAAGTAGGTCAGCGGCACGATGGCGGCCTGCTCCATCATCTTCTGGTCGATCTCGGTGTACGCCTTGGTGCGGGCGGCCTCGTCGGTGTTGCCGATCGCGTCGTCCAGCAGCTTGTTGATCTCGGGGTTGTCCAGCTCGGACAGGTTGGTGTTGCCGGACTGGCTGATGGCCTTGCCGTGCGCGATCTGCTGCAGGAAGCCGTAGCCGGTGGGCCAGTCGGCGCCCCACTGCATCATCATCAGGCCGATGTTGTTCTTCTTGTTGAACTTGGGCACGCCCGCGTAGTCGGAGAAGTACTTGCCGGACGGGTACTGCTTGATGTCCGCGTCGATGCCGACCTTCTTCAGCGCGCCGACGATCGCGGTGGCCGCGTCGACCTCGCCCTGCCGGTCGGTGCGGGCCGAGATGGAGGTCTTGAAGCCGCCCTCCTTGCCGCAGGCCTTCAGGTGCTCCTTGGCCTTGGCCACGTCGCCCTTGTTGTCCTTGGTGGCGTACTGGTCGGCCTTCTCGTAGCCGGTGACGTCGGTGGGCAGGACCGTGGTGGCGATGTCACCGCGGAGCGGGCCGCCCATCGCGGTCTGCACGGCGGTCTTGTCGATCGCGTACTCGACGGCCTTGCGGCACTCGAGGTTGTTGAACGGCGCCAGCTTGGTGTTGATCGCCGCGTAGATCAGGCGACCGCCCAGCGCGTTGTCCGTGTTGGCCATCTGGGCCTTGTCGTTCAGGATCTGCGCCTGGGTCTGCGCGTCGACACCGGTTCCCTGGATGTCGATCATCGTGTCCCCGGACATCACGTCCTTGTCGATCGTGGCCTTGTTGACCTTGAGGTTCACCACGATCTTGTCCGGGTACTGCTTGCGCAGCGGGTCCGTCTTGGCGTCCCACTCGGGGTTGCGGACCAGGACGATCTGCTTGCCCTCCTCGTACTTCTCGAACTTGTACGAGCCGGAGGAGACGACCTTCTTGGTGTAGTCCACACCCGTGTCCTTGGCCCGCGGCACGGGGGCCGTCTGCGGGGCACTGACGAGGTAGTCGAACTCCGAGAACGCCTTGTTCAGGTGGAAGACGATCGTGTGGTCGTCCGGGGTCTCGATGGACGAGATGCCCTTTTCGCTCTTGTCCTTGTACGGGCCCTTGTAGTCGTCCGGGTTGTCCAGCAGGTTCTGGAAGTAGTTGGGGCCGAGCGAGAGCACGTCACGCGCGAAGTTCGAACGCTCCACGGCGTACTTGACGTCCTTCGAGGTGACCGCGGTCCCGTCCTCGTACTTGACGCCCTGACGGATCTTGTACGTCCAGGTCTTGCCGCCGTCGCTGGGCGTGCCCGCGCCCTCGGCGAGGTCCGGGACGAGTTCGTTGCCCGCCTCGCCGGGGCCGGGCTTGAAGGTCATCAGGGGACGCGCGTAGAGGCGGCTGAAGTTGTAGCCGTACGCGTAGTACATGTTGCCCGGGTCCAGGGACTCGGGGGCGTCGGAGCTCGCGTAGGTGACCGTTCCGCCCTTGTGGGTGGAGGCGTTCACCACTCCCTTGGTCGCGGCGTTCGCGCCGGCGCCCTTGGGCGTGTCGGCGCCGTCGTCGGCCTTGCTGCAGCCCGCGAGAAGCAGGCCGGCGCTACTGGCGACCGCAATCGCGGCCATTGCTGACCTTCGCATGATGGTCGGATTCCCCTTCGTAGGTGGACACTTGGGTGGGACGTCGGGTCGCGGGTGCGGCGACCGCGGACGTCAGCGGCTGCGGGGGTCGAGTGCGTCCCTCAGGCCGTCACCGAGGAGGTTGAAGGCCAGCACCGTGATGAAGATCGCCAGGCCGGGGACGATCATGTACTGGGGGTCGACCTCGAAGAAGTCGACGGCCTGGTTGAGCATTCCGCCCCAGGATGCCTGGGGCGGCTGGATGCCCACACCGAGGAAGCTCAGCGAGGCTTCGAAGAGGATGTTCGTCGGGATGAGCAGCGTCGAGTAGACGATGATCGGCGCGACGAGGTTGGGCAGCAGTTCCTTGAAGAGGATGTACGGGCCGCCGGCCCCCATCCCCCGGGAGGCGTCGACGAACTCCCGCTCGCGCAGGGCCAGGGTCTGGCCGCGCACGATGCGCCCCATGTAGGGCCAGTTGAAGAAGCCGATGACGAAGATCAGCACGGAGATGTGCAGGGGCAGCCCTTCGAGGCCGAAGGCACCGCCCTGGAGCGTCGCGGAGATGGCGATGGCGAACAGGAGCAGCGGGAACGCCAGGAACGTGTCCATGAGCCGGCTGACGACGGTGTCGACCCGTCCGCCGTAGTAGCCGGCGACCAGGCCCATCACGGTGCCGATGACGACGGACAGCAGCGTCGCGCCGAAGGCGACGACCAGCGAGACCCAGGAGCCCTCCAGGATGCGCGCGAGGATGTCCCGGCCGAACTTCGGCTCGACACCCAGCGGGTGATCCCAGCTCATCCCGCCGAAGTCACCCTTGGGCAGAGAGGTGTTGGGGTCGATCAGGTCCTGGTGGAAGGCGTTGGGGTCGAGGCCCAGCAGCGCCTGGAGCGGACGGGACAGTACCGCCACGAGGATGAGCAGCACGACAACGATGCCGCCGACTACCGCCACTCTGTCCCGTTTGAAGCGGGACCAGGCGATCTGTCCGAGCGACCGGCCCTCGATCTTCTTGGCCTCGACCCCCTTCAGCACGGCCTCCGGCTGGGCGTCGGCCTGCGATCCGGTGGTCTCGATCGGTGCCGTCACGGTGAGTCTGACCCCTCTCGGCCGACGGTTGTCGGCCCCCCTGGCTGCCGCGGTAGCGGTTGCTCCAACTCGCACACAGGACCTACCGGTCCGTGTCTTGCCGGGAGTCTTCAACGCTTTGGCGATCTGTTGCCAGAGCTGGCAAGGAAAGTATGCGCAACCGTGATGCTGTCTGCGGGGTTCCGTTATCCGAACAGCGGGTAACGGCGGGCGGACGCACGCCAGTTGGGGCGTATGAGGGCGGACCGGGACCTTCCGATCGCATCTACGCGCGGAGATTCACCTGGGAAACGGAAGCCGCGGACCCTTTGCGCCTACGACAGCCGGGGCACCGACCGCTCGGTAGGTTAGCCCATGAATGATCAGTAACGGCCCTGTGGCGGTGGGTAGCCGTACCCGGACGCCGGAGCCTGCACCGGAGCCGTGGCGTGCGCCTCGCGGTCGTAGAACGGGCGGGCGGTCGCTCGCATCCACATCGCGACCGGGTCGTCCTCGTCCGACATCGCCACGGTCGAGACGGGCAGCCCGTCCGGGACCGCGCCGATCGACTGGAGCATCATCGAGCGCACCGAGTCCACGGCGGGCGGGCTGGTGTCGTACACGTCCAGCCCGATCGCGAGATACGGCGCGCCGAGCGCCGGCTGCACCCAGGCGCGGCGCAGCGAGCGGACGGCGGGGGTGCGGTGGGCGTTCTGCGCGAGCAGGGCGTAGAACTGCGGGATCTCGATGCCGGGCTCCGACAGGCGGAGCGGGCCGGCGGGCTGGCGGTCCAGGCCGGTGGCGATGCGGCGCAGGTCGAGCCACGGGATGCCCACGCCGCCGCCCGGGGCGTGCGGGTTCAGCCAGAGGCCGAAGTGGTCCGGGTAGAGGGTGCGGGCCACGTCGATGCCGTCGACGACCTCGTAGGAGCGGTTCCAGCCGCTGGCCGACAGCTCCTGGGCGGAGGTGACGCAGGGGGCGTAGCCGTGGCCCTCGACCTCCATGTTCCCGTACTGGGCGTCCGGGGAGCCGGCCTGGCCGTGCCACAGCAGCATCCAGACCTGCCCGGTGTTCGGGGTGGCGAGGGCGCGGAGGAGCGCCTCGTAGGCGTCGTAACGCCCCGGCGTCACCTGGCGCAGCATGTGCTCGACCTGGCCGGTCGCCGCGGTGCCGCTCGCGCTCACCTTTTACCGCCCTTTCGGGGAACCGTGGGTTTCACTGCCAGCTTAGGCGCTCCGCTGGGGGAGCCGCGGAGAGCTCGGAGCCCATTGTCGTCTGACGGACTGCGGGTCGTGCGTGGCTTGTCGCGCAGTTCCCCGCGCCCCCAAGGGGGCGCTGCCCGTCACCGGCGCCTAGAAATCCCGCTGATAAAACGGGCGTACCTTCTGCCTCATCCAGTCGATCACCGGGTCCTGGGCCACTTCCAGGAGGACCAGGTTGACCGGCCAGGGGACCGGGGTGCGGCCGAGGGCCCGGGCGAGGGCGTTCATGGGTGCCGCGCGCAAGTCGCCCTCCCAGGAGGAGAGTTCCACGCCGACGAACATCGCCGGGTGGGCCGTCTCGATCGCCGCCAGACAGCGGCGGGCCGTGGTGACGACGCCGGTCTCGGCGAACTCGGCCGAGGCCGCCGCGAGGAAGTCGACCGGGTCGTCCTGCCAGTCGGGTTCGTAGAGCTTGACGCGGCCGCCGGAGGTGAGGCCGTCCAGCGGGGTGCGGCCCACCCGGCAGAGCTCGGCCACCGCGGCCGGAGGCAGGGGGATGCCGACCGTGCCGTCGGGGTTGACGGCGATACCCACCTGCGGCGGCAGACCCCGGGCGAATTCCACGGCGGGGGCGACGGTGTGCGACATGTGGGCCCCGACGACCTGGCGGAACTGTTCCTCGGAGCTGAAGACCGGGACGTACGCCTGGCCCGCTATCTCCACGGTCGGCAGGTCCAGGGGACCGCTGGCGGGTCCGCCGCCGTTGGGCAGGGGCACCCAGACGAAGCTGCGGCCCAGCACCTCGATGATCCGGCCGCCGGCCGAGGGCACGCCGAGGGAGGCCGAGAGCACCTCCTCCAGTTCGTTGCCCGGCCAACCGCCGTGCCCCTGGAGGTGTGCCCCTGCCGGAAAGTCCGCGGGGAGATCCGCTGCGAAGTCCATCTCTCTGACCACCTGCTGTGAACCACGTCTGTGGCTCAGAAGGCTATCCGGTGTCCGCGCCGTGCGACCCCGTGGCCGTTCAGCCCGTGAAGCCGATGTGGCGCAGGGTGTCCGCCGCCTCCCGGTCGATCAGCACCGCGGAGCCGCAGCCCTGGGGCAGGCTGCCGTCCTCCACCGAGGTCAGCAGGCGGGCCGCTGCTCGGCGGTGGCGCAGGAAGGCGTACCGCGAGACACCACGGCCGCGCTCGCGCTGGCCCTCCAGGGCGGTGTCGGGGGCGACGTCGAGCAGCAGCAGGTGCAGGCTGCCGCCGCGGCGGCGGGCCTCGCGGGCCAGCCAGCCGCGCACCCAGGCCTGCGTACCGCAGTCGTGCACGACGACGCCCTCGCCGGAGCGCACGGCGCGGCGCAGTGCGGTGTAGTGGGCGAGGCGGACCAGGGGACGGTAGATGGCGTAGGGGAGGAAGCGGGGCATGCGGGCGTCCCAGCGGTCCCGGGTGTCCTGGGAGTCGATGCGGGTGCCCTGCACCGCCCTCTTCATCAGCGTGGACTTGCCGCTGCCGGGCAGGCCGGTGATCACGACGAGGTCCTTGGGGCCGAAGAGGAGCGCGCGCGGGCTGCGTCCGGAGCGCTCGCGCAGATCACGGACCACGGGTGCCAGGCACCTGCCGCGGGCTTCGGCCGCCGGGGCCACGGGCTGCTTGGGCAGCGCCATGCCCGAGGTCGTGGCGTACGCCGTAGTGCGGTTCACCGTCATCGTCCTCCTCCGGGGTCAGGATTCCCCGTCCCCACTGAGCGTAAAGAGAAGGTAATGGATGATCTCTCGCATTTTCGTTCACTTCCTGCCACAAGCCGGTTACAGACACGGCCTGCCGTTGACGGGCGCGGGCGTGCAATGATGTGCGCGCCAACTGCATACCGGCCGTTTGAATCCGCGCGGGAGAGTCCCCAGCAGTGCATCGCTGGGGCGCCGAAGGAGCAAGTCCCTCCCTTGAATCTCTCAGGCCCCGTTACCGCGCGGGCGAGGCACATCTGAAAAGCGGGCCGCTCTGTCTCTACCCGGGACACGCGGCCCCACCCAAGGTGCAAGCCGTCGATCGTCCCTGTGGCGGTCGGGGCGAACCTCTCAGGTTCCGATGACAGATGGGGAGGAACGACCTCGCCCTCCCCCACGCTCGAATTCGCTCGCGCGGGGGGACCCCCATCGCCTTGGGAGACACGTCCGATGAGCAGCACTGACCCCCGTCGTACCGCGCTCGATGCCCTGCATCGCTCGCTCGGCGCGACGATGACCGACTTCGCCGGCTGGGACATGCCCCTGCGGTACGGCTCCGAGCGCGACGAGCACAACGCCGTGCGGACGAAGGCCGGGCTCTTCGACCTCTCCCACATGGGCGAGATCACCGTCACCGGCCCCGGGGCGGCCGCCTTCCTGAACCACGCCCTGGTCGGCAACATCGCCTCCGTCGGCGTCGGCCGCGCCCGCTACACCATGATCTGCCAGGCCGACGGCGGCATCCTCGACGACCTGATCGTCTACCGGCTCGCCGACACCGAGTACATGGTCGTCGCCAACGCCTCGAACGCCCAGGTCGTGCTGGACGCCCTGACCGAGCGTGCGACCGGCTTCGACGCCGAGGTCCGCGACGACCGGGACGCGTACGCGCTGATCGCGGTCCAGGGCCCCGAGTCCCCGGGCATCCTGAAGTCGCTCACCGACGCCGACCTCGACGGCCTGAAGTACTACGCCGGCCTGCCCGGCACCGTCGCCGGCGTCCCCGCCCTCATCGCCCGCACCGGCTACACCGGCGAGGACGGCTTCGAGCTGTTCGTGAAGCCGGAGCACGCCGTCGAACTGTGGCAGGCGCTGACCAAGGCGGGCGAGGGCGTCGGGCTGGTCCCGTGCGGCCTGTCCTGCCGGGACACGCTGCGCCTTGAGGCGGGCATGCCGCTGTACGGCAACGAGCTCTCGACCTCCTTGACCCCCTTCGACGCCGGGCTCGGCCGGGTGGTGAAGTTCGAGAAGGAGGGCGACTTCGTCGGACGCGAGGCGCTCGCCGCGGCCGCCTCCCGCGCCTCGGAGAACCCGCCGCGCGTCCTCGTCGGCCTGATCGCCGAGGGGCGTCGCGTCCCGCGCGCCGGGTACCCGGTCGTCGCCGGCGGCGAGGTCATCGGCGAGGTCACCTCGGGTGCGCCCTCCCCCACCCTCGGCAGGCCGATCGCGATGGCGTACGTCGACGCCGCGCACTCGGCGCCGGGCACGGCCGGGGTCGGCGTGGACATCCGGGGCAGCCACGAGCCGTACGAGGTCGTGGCGCTGCCGTTCTACAAGCGGCAGAAGTAGCGCCGTACGGAGAGACTGGCCCAGACGCGAGGACGGGCCCGGACGCGAAGGCCGGCCCAGATCCGCAGACCGGACCACAAGTAGAGACCGACAGCGGCCCCCGTGCGTGACCCTGCGCACATTCGCGCTGCTCACACGCGTTTCCAGTAGTCCCCCATTCATCACCACTCCCGCGCGTACAGGAGAATTCAGGCCATGAGCAACCCCCAGCAGCTGCGCTACAGCAAGGAGCACGAGTGGCTGTCGACCGCCGAGGACGGCGTCTCGACGGTCGGCATCACCGAGTTCGCGGCCAACGCGCTCGGCGACGTCGTCTACGCCCAGCTCCCCGAGGTCGGCTCGACCGTGACCGCGGGTGACACCTGCGGTGAACTGGAGTCGACCAAGTCGGTGTCCGACCTGTACTCCCCGGTCACCGGCGAGGTCACCGAGATCAACGAGGACGTCGTGAACGACCCGGCGCTGGTGAACTCCGCCCCCTTCGAGGGCGGCTGGCTGTTCAAGGTACGCGTCACGGAGGAGCCGGCCGACCTGCTCTCCGCCGACGAGTACGTCGCCCACACCGCCGGCTGAGGAGTCACACCCCCTTATGTCTGACAAGTCGCTTCTGAACACCCCCCTGCACGAGCTGGACCCGGCCGTCGCCGCCGCGCTCGACGCCGAGCTGGAGCGCCAGCAGACCACCCTGGAGATGATCGCCTCCGAGAACTTCGCGCCCGTCGCGGTCATGGAGGCCCAGGGCTCGGTCGCCACCAACAAGTACGCCGAGGGCTACCCGGGCCGCCGCTACTACGGCGGTTGCGAGCACG
>CBFGZZ010000213.1:0-15128 GCA_965653385.1 uncultured Streptomyces sp.
GGGGCTGGTCGCGCAGTTCCCCGCGCCCCTTTCGGGACGCCGCCGAACCGCCCCCCTCACCCTCCCGGCGTCCGGCGTGTGAGGGCGAGGTACCGCCGTCCCGCCCCCCCGCCGGCCGGGGCTTCGCCCGCCCGGGCGCTCTCAGCGCGTTCGGCGTGTGAGGGCGAGGTCTTCGCCGTCCCGATCCCCCACCCGCCGGCCGGGGCTTCGCCTGCCCGGGCGCTCCCAGCCCGTCCGGCGGTTGAGGACGAGGCCCTTCGGGCCGATGGCGGGGTCTGGGGCGGCAGCCCCAGTGGGGTGGAAGGGGCGGAGCCCCTTCGAGGGATGGGACGGGTAGGGGCGGCGGGGGCGAAGGAATAAACCGGAGCCACCCTCCTGTTAACGCCGAACGCACACCACACGGCAACCGCAGGAGGCACAAGTGCCGGCAGCAGAGATCAGGGCCACCCCACAAGGCACCGCCCCGGCCCCCCTCTCCGTACTGGACCTGGTAACAGTCAGCCAGGGCCACACCGCCACCGACGCCCTCCGCACCAGCGTCCAGCTCTCCCGCCTCGCGGAGTCCCGCGGCTTCCACCGCTACTGGGTCGCAGAACACCACTCCATGCCCGGCGTGGCCTCCTCGTCCCCCGCCGTGATCCTCGCCCACATAGCCGCCCACACCACCCGCATCCGCCTCGGCTCAGGCGGCGTGATGCTCCCCAACCACGCCCCCCTCGTCATCGCGGAACAGTTCGGCACCCTGGAAGCCATGGCCCCCGGCCGTATCGACCTCGGCCTCGGCCGAGCCCCCGGCACGGACGGCGCTACAGCGGCCGCCCTCCGCCGCACCGACCACCTCGACGAAGGCGCCGACGACTTCCCCGAACAGCTCGCCGAACTCACCCGTTTCCTCGACGACGACTTCCCCGACGGCCACCCCTACCGCCGTATCCACGCCGTCCCCGGCCCCGTCCAGTCGACGTCCCCGGGCGGCGTCCAGTCCCCGCACCGCCCCCCGATCTGGCTGCTCGGCTCCTCCGGCTTCAGCGCCCGCCTCGCCGCGGCCCTCGGCCTGCCCTTCGCCTTCGCCCACCACTTCTCGGCCCGCAACACGATCCCGGCCCTGGACCTGTACCGCGAGTCCTTCCAGCCCTCGGCCGTCCTGGACCGCCCCTATGCCCTCATCGGCGTATCGGCCCTGGCCACCGAGGACGAGAAGGAGGCCCGCCGCCAGGTGAAGGCCGCCGCCCTCAGCATGATCCGCCTGCGCACCGGCCGCCCCGGCCTGATCCCCAGCGTCGAGGAAGCCGAGGCCTACGAATTCACCCCGCTGGAGAGCGAGTTCGCCGACTCCTGGAACGCCAACGTCGTCCACGGCACCCCGGACGAGGTCCGCACCGGCCTCGACGACCTCCACAAGCGCACCGGCGCCGACGAGCTGATGATCACGAGCAACGCCCCCGGCATGGACGTACGCCTACGTTCGTACGAACTCATCGCGGACGCCTACGACTTGCCGACCACCTGACCCGACGGCTCCCCGAGGCGTCAGACCCGCACGCCCAGCAACTCGGAGATACGATCCGGCGACACCGGCCGCGAATACAGCCACCCCTGCCCGGTGTCGCACCCGATCCGCCGGAGCCGCGAGGCCTGCGCCAGCGTCTCCACGCACTCCGCGGTGACGGTCAGCCCCAGCCGATGGGCCAGATCGATCATCGCCTCGACGACGACCTCGTCGGCCGGGTTCGGCGGGACGGCGGCGTTGTTCTCGCTCTCGTACTGGAAGCCCCGTACGAAGGAACCGTCCAGCTTCAGGACCGAGACCGGCAGTCGGCTCAGATACGCGAGGTTGGAGTAGCCGGTGCCGAAGTCGTCGATCGCGATGCGCACGCCCATGTCGCTGAGGGCCTGGAGGTCCTGGATCGGCCGTCCCGCCGAGCCCATCACCGCCGACTCGGTCAGCTCCAACTGGAGCAGATGCGGGGCGAGTCCGGTCTCGTCGAGGATCCGGGCCACGTCCGCCACCAGGTCGGAGTCCCAGACCTGGCGGACGGCGACGTTCACGCTGACGAAGATCGGCGGTTCGTCGGGGTGGGCCAGCTGCCAGGCCTGTGCCTGGCGGCAGGCGGTCGCCAGGATCCAGCGGCCGAGCGGCACGATCGAACCGTCCTCCTCGGCCAGTCCGATGAACCGATTCGGCGCCAGTACGCCGAACTGAGGATGATTCCAGCGGACAAGCGCCTCGACCCCGCGCAGCCGTCCGTCCTCCATGCTGACCAGCGGCTGGTACTCCAGCGCGAACTCACCGCGCTCGATGGCGGGGCGGAGCGTGGAGGCGAGGGCCTGGCGGGTCATGAGGTGGGCGTTGCGCTCGGGGTCGAAGAGCGTCCAGCGGTCCTTGCCGTCGGCTTTCGCCCAGTACAGCGTGGTGTCGGCGGCGGCCATCAGGGCGGAGGGCGTCGTTCCGGCGGCCTGGCGTTCCACGACGCCGATCGAGGCCGACACCGAAAGGCGCCGGCCGCCCAGGTCGAAGGGGGCCCGCAGGGCGGCGAGCACCGACTCCGCGAGGTCGGCGAGTTGCTCGGTACCCGTGGAGTCCTCGACGAGCAGGGCGAACTCGTCCCCGCCGAGCCGGGCCACCAGCGGCGGGATCGACCGGGTCCGGCCGGCCTCCTCGGCGCAGTGCGTGAGCCGTTCGGCCACGGCGGCCAGCAGCTTGTCGCCGACGCGATGGCCGAGGGTGTCGTTGATCGCCATGAAGCCGTCAAGGTCCAGGTAACACAGGCCGATTCGGCCGGTGGTGCCGTTCTCGTCGTACGACTCCACCTCCAGTGCTGCCGACAACCGCTCGAAGAACAGGGTGCGGTTGGGCAGCCGGGTCACCGGGTCGTGCATCTCCAAGTGCCGCAGCCGGGCCTGGAGTTCACGGTGGTCGCTGATGTCCTCGACGGAGAGCAGGACACCGCCGGGCTCCTCGCCGGGCAGCGGCGCGACCGTGACCTGGACCCACAGGGAGTGTCCGTCCGGGTGTTTCAGGCGCCGTGTGCAGCGCAGTTGGGCCTGGCGGCCGCGCAGCACCTCGCGGTACGCGTGCCAGGCGCGGGCGTCGGAGGCGAGGTCCACCAGGTCCGCGGCGAGGGACCCGGCCAGCTCACCTGGGGCCGTGCCCAGCAGGTCGGCGAAGGAGGCGTTGGCGTCGGTCACCAGGCCCTCGCGGTCGACCACGGCCATCGCGAGAGGCGCGGCGGAGAACGCGGAGGAGTAGGGCCAGGAAGGGGATGGCAGCCCGGTGGCGACACGGGGTGGCGCTCCGGTACCAAGGGATGGCTGTAGGTTACTCTCTGTGACGGCTGCCCCGATAAGGCCTGCCGCGGGCGTCGGCCCTTCGGACGTTCCGCTCACCGCTCGCTCCCGCAGTGCACTCGATCTTCGGATGGGTCTCATCGGAATGGCCGGCCGGTTGGACGGGGGTGCCCCCTGCGGCCGCCGGGCCGTGTCCGTGCAGGAAAGTGTCAGGAAAGTGTGCCGATCATAGAGGCTGGCCCGGAGGCCTTCCACCTACTGTCCAGTCTTCCCGCGTGACGCGCTCTTCTGACAGATCGTTTCTGCCCGCACCTGGACAGCTTCTTCGAACCCCCGACCAGTTGTGACGTTCCGTGAGCGATTCGGGGGTGTCGGTTCTGTCGATCCCTCGGCCCTCTCACCCGTCCGGTGCAGCTGAACAGGACGTAGTACGACAATCCGACACAGGGTGGATGCGGTGTCCCGCGAACCGCTCCGGAGGTCCCCGTGCCGCGTCAGCTCCCCCTGCTCCGTGGGACGGGCCTGCTGCGGGACCGGCACCGACTGCGCAGCACCGCGGCCGTGTTCACCACGATGTCGGCGCTCGCCGCGACCTCCCTGGTCGCCGGACCCTCGGTCGCCGAACCGTTCGACACGGCGCCCTGCGCCCTGAAACGGACCGCGGCCCACCACTCCGAGGGTCTGGACACCTGGAACGCCGCCTATCCGCGTCCGACCCGGGAGCTCGACGCGGTCATGGTGTTCCTGTCCTTCCCGGACGCGGCTCCCCAGACGACACCCGCCGAACTGACGGCCGACCACTTCCCGGCCACCACCCGTTTCTTCGAACGCGCCTCCTACGGCAGGTTCACCCTGCGCCCGCATCCGCTCCGGCACTGGATCCGGATGCCGAGGCCGTCCACGGCGTACGCCATACAGCGTGACTGGCGGGTCGACGACCGGGCCGCCTATCTGCGGGACGCGCTCGCGGCGGCGGACCGGGAGGTCGACTTCTCCCGCTACGACATCGTCTACTTCGTCGCCGACCCGGACGCGCCCGGTGTCGACTCGGACGCCACGAAGGTCGTCAATCTGGACGCCCCGCTGCGGGCCGACGGCACCGACATCCGGCGCGTCGTCACGGTCTTCGAGAACCATCCGCCCGACCGGCTGGTCCTCGCCCACGAGACCGGCCATGTCTTCGACCTGCCCGACCTGTACCACCGCCCGGTCGACGGCAAGGGTGACTGGGACACCTATGTCGGCGACTGGGACCTGATGGGCAGCCAGTTCGGGATGGCGCCGGACCTGTTCGGCTGGCACAAGTGGAAGCTGGGGTGGCTGGAGCCGCGGCAGGTGGTGTGCGTGCAGGGGCGGGGCGGCGGGCCCGTACGGCTGACGCTGGAGCCGCTGTCCGCGGCGCCGGGGATTCCGGTGCGGACGGGTGCGGCCGGACCGCCCGGCGCGTTCGGGGCGGGCGGGTCGCCCGGGGCCCCCGACGCGTTCGGCACGCAGGGCGCGCTCGGCGAGTACGGCACGGCCGGGGCACGCGGCGGTGTCCCGGGCTTCGGACTGGGCAACGGCATCAAGCTGGCCGTCGTCCCCACCGGCACGGAAAGCGCCCTGGCCTTCGAGGTGCGCGGCCCGGTGGGCAACGACATGCGGGCCTGCCGGCCCGGGGTGCTGGTGTACCGGGTGCGCAGTCAGACCGAGTCCGGGGGCGGGCCGGTCGAGGTGATCGACGCCCATCCGCACAGCGAGGCCTGCTGGGAGGAGTCCGTGTACCCACCCCTCGCGGACGCGCCGGTCGGCCTGGGCGAGAGCTTCACGGTGCCGGAGGAGGGCGTGCGGGTGGACGTGGAAGGGCGGACGGTCTCGGGGGCGTGGACCGTGCGGATCACAGCGATCGGGTAGCGCGTGCGCCGGGCAAAGGGTCGCGTGACCGGACAGACGTACGCCGGATGACAGCGGTACGCCGCGCGGGCCGCTTGTGCGCCGGGGGCAAAGCGGACAGCTCGCCGCTTCGACGGGGGCTTTCACCTCTGTGAGGCTGGGAGGACTCTCCCCAAATGCGAAAGCCCCTCGCGGTTGCGAGGAGCTTTCACCGTCTGTGCGCCGCCAGGGACTCGAACCCCGGACCCGCTGATTAAGAGTCAGCTGCTCTAACCAACTGAGCTAGCGGCGCCTGCTGACGTCGTAGACCTTAGCATCCTGATCGGGGTGGGGAAAAATCGATATCCGCACCGCCGCACGGGCCGCCCGCACAGCCGCCCAGAGCAGCACCTCGCCCCGGCAACCAGGGATTACGCGTGTCCGGGGCGACCAGCCAGCGGGCGCCGGAGGGGGTGTCGGCGGCGAACCGGGCCGGGACGGTCACCGCGTCCCCGGTGCCGTGACACAGCAGCGCCGGGACGTCACCCGCGCGGCCGAACTCCTCCCACCGCAGCAGCGACGGCAGTCGCTGGGCCGTGCCGGGCGCGGCGAACAGGAGCATCCGCCCCCGGAACATCGCCACCGGCCCCGATCCGGGCCCTTCCTCCCACAGCTGGTCGACCATCCGGCGCCCGAAGACCGTGGGTGCGCTCACGACGTCGAAGACGGAACCGCAGGCCAGCACCATGGGGGCCGTCGGCCGCTCGTCCCAGAAGGCCCGGGCGCTGCGCGGATACGGTTCTGCGGAGGCGAGCCAGGCGGCGCCGTCCGCGGTGAGGGAGGCGGTCGAGGAGGGGGCGTTGGGTGCGCTGCTCATGGCAGCTACATCTACCGACGGTGAGCGGGCCGTTCCCGAGAGTTCCGGGAAATCGGGACAGCGCGGGGTGACAGGGCGTATCTTGCCCGCCTGGCATATGCCATCGACTGTTCCGGGGCGCCGGGAGGCAGGGTCACACCGGGTCGACGTGCCCGGGACCCTCGACCCCCCGCATCAGATCCCGGCCGAACTCCACCATCTTCTTGGCATAGTCCTCGGTCCACTCCGCCCGCGCGGCGATGTCGGCGGGCGTCAGCCGGTCGAACCGCCGGGGATCCGCCAGCTGGGCCGCCGCGATGGCCTGGAACTCCACCGCACGGTCGGTCGCCGCCCGGAACGCCTGCGTCAGCTCCGTCGCCCGCGTCAGCAGCGCCCGCGGGTCGTCGATCGACTCCAGGTCGAAGAAGTGCTCCGGGTCGGCCGCCACCTGCGCGGGCTCGAAGAGCAGGGGCGCGGGGCGTAGCCGCGGTTCGTTCCGACGCGGCGTGGGCTCCGCCATGTCTTCTCCTTCTCCTACGTCGGCGATCTCGGATCTCGTGGACCACCAATGACATCTGCGGACCGATCCACCGTCCATTGTCCCGCGCCCGCGCAAGGGGGCGTCGAGCGCAGGTCAGAGGGGGTGCCGTGGGGTTCAGTCAGGCCGCCACCCCACCCCGGCGCTCCGCCGGCCGGGCCAGCACCGCGTGGTTGGCCTCTGTTCATCGGCCGCCTCCGGCGGAGGGGCGGTGTTGTGGTGGAGCCGGTTGGGTGGGTGTGGGTGGCGTTCACGGTTGCCACCTCACCCGGTGCTCCGCCAGCCGGGCCAGCACCGCGTGGTTGGCCTCCCAGCCGTCCGGAAACTTCACCAGCGTTCCCAACTGCACCGGCTCCGTCGACGGATAGTCGTCGAGCAGGTCGCTCACCCCTGCCCGGCACACGACGATGCAGGCGTGCCGATGGCGGGAGGCGAGGACGCACAGGCGGCCTGTCTCCAGGTGGAAGGCGGTGGCGTCGGGGCGGCCGGAGAGGGGGTGGAGGACCACGGTCACGTCGTACTCGCGGCCTTGGAGGCGGTTCGCGGTGTCGACGGTGACGTCCGTCACGCCCAGCTCGGTCAGCGCCGCCCGGACCGACGCCGCCTGGTCCCGGTGGGCCGTGCCGACCGCGATCCGGTCGGCGGTGAGGGGCGCGGCGTCGGGTGAGCGCTCCGACGTCGCCGCGCCACCCCGGTCCAGCAGGCGCCGGACGACCATAGCCACCGCCCGTACCGCCTCGGGGTCCGTGCGCGGGGTGTGCCGGGCGGGCAGCTCCAGCAGGCCCCAGCCCGACTCCGCCGCCTCGTCGATCACCCGGTCGGGGCCTGTGCCGTCCGACGGGACCGCGAAGGACAGGCGGCGGTCGTCGTGGCCCGTGCCGCTGCGGAACGGGGTGTACGGGTAGAAGGCGTCGGAGACCAGCGGCGCGGCGGAGGCCGGGAGCCGCCAGGAGACCGGCAGGCGGTGCTGGGGCAGCTCGGGGTTGTGGGCCAGAAGGGTGGTGACGGCGGAGGCCGACGGGTCGTACGACAGGCCCGCCCACTGCTCGCTGCCGACGATGGAGAAGGGGTCCAGCTGGCCGGGGTCGCCGACGAACAGTGCCCGCTCGAACAGGCCGGCCACCGCGAGCAGCGAGTCCGAGCGCATCTGGTACGCCTCGTCCACGATCGCGTGCCGCCAGGGCTCGTCCACCTTCACGTGCGCCCATTTGGCCGCCGTGGAGATGACGACCGAGAGGCCGCCGAGTTCGCCCGCCTTCGCGGACTTGCGTACGTTCGGCAGGTCGTCCAGCGCCTTGTCGTACGGGTCGGCGTCACTGCTGTGCAGCCGGCCCACCGGCAGCTCGGGGTTCTTCTCGGCGAGCCTCAGCACCAGGTCGTCGACCTGGGCGTTGGTCTGCGCGACGACCATCAGCGGGCGCCCGGCGTCGGCGAGTTCGAGGGCCGCGCGGACCACGAGCGTGGACTTGCCGGCGCCGGGCGGGGAGTCGACGACGACACCGCGCGCGGTGCCGTGCAGCGTGTCGTGGAAAATCGCGTCGGTGGCCTCGGTGGCCGCGGCACCGGGGTCGAACACGGTGGTCACAGCACGTCCTCCTCGGTCAGCGGATCGGCGGCCTCGGACTCCGGCTCCCCGGGGGGCCCGCCGTGCGTCCACGGCGTCTGCTCCGGGTCGGGCAGCTTCGCGCCGCCCCGCTGCTCGTGCTCGAACAGCGTGAAGCACAGCACGTCGCCCTTCTCGGGCACCGATCCCTCCTCCGGCTCCTTGCCGCGGCCCATCTTGTCCAGCACCCGCAGCACGATCAGCGCACTGTCGTCCGTGGCTTCCCCCTCGTATCCGACGAACTCCGCCGACTGAGGCTTCCCGCCCAGCGACCGGAACACCTTCGCCCGCTCGCCCAGATGCGGTCGGTCATCCGTGCGAACGGTGACCAGTGGGCGCGGACTGGGCCGCTTGCCCTCGCTGTACGCCATCACGACATTGGTGACCTCGCCCGCGAACGCCTCCCCGGACAGCCGCCGCCCCGCCATCACCAGCGGGTCGTCGAGTGCCTCCTGCGCCTCCAGCCGCGCCTGTTCGCGCTCGCGTGCGGCGAGCTTGTTGGCGGCGGTGACCGCGTCGTCGCGGCGCGGCTGCGGGGGCTCGCCGGCGATCACGCGGTCGCGGTGCCCGGTGAAGGACCAGCGGTCGCGGGTCCACCGCTCCTCGACCCGCGAGGCCTCCGGCAGCTCCCGCAGGCGGTCGAGGCCCCGCCACACCGCGTCCCAGGTGGGCCGGGTCCGGCTCGCCACGAGGGCGCGGATCTCCCGCTCGGCGGCGGTCAGGTCACCGAGCCGGTCGTCCGCCTCCAGCCCGTCCTCGGCGGCGGCGAGGGCGGTGCGGGCACGGTCGTAGCGCTCGATGGCTGGGGCGAGCAGCTTGTTGTCGAACGCCGGGTCGGTGGCGGGACCGGCGGGCGGGCACAGCAGCTGGCCGTCCCGGTCCCGCGCGAGTTCAGCGCGCAGGGCCGCCTCGGCGCCCGTCTCGCCGTCCGGCGGATCGATCCAGGCGAGCAGTGCGCCGAGGTGCTGGTCCTCCAGCGTGGACTGGCCGGTCGCCCAGTGCCGGGCCAGTACGTCCGTCATGGCCAGCAGCAGCGAGGAGCCCGGCACCCGGGCCCGCTCGGCGAAGTGGGTCAGCCACCGGCCGAGCAACGGCACGCGCGGAGGCGCCGGGTAGGGGGCCTCCGGGTCCTGTTCCGCCGTACGCCTGAAGCGCATGGAACGGCCGAGGAGCCGTACGAAGTCGACGCCCGCGCGGCTCGGCACGATCAACTGCGGAGCGTCCGCGCACAGTTCCACCTCGACCTTGACCCGTTTGCCGGTCTCCGGATCGGTCTCGCTGCGCTCGGCCGCCTCCACGTTCTCGGCATAGGTGTCGATGTACGGCAGGACGACGTCGGCCAGCTCGGACAGGAACGCGAACCTGAGGTCGCGGTCGCGCGGCTGCGGTACGACCAGCAGGTGCGGGGCGTCCCGGTCCGTGCCGACGAGCGCGCCGAGCGGGGCGCCGGCCTCACCGGCGGTCGTGAGCGGCACGAAGACCAGGGGCCGCTCGGACAGCCGCCGGTGCCGGACGGTCGCGGCGGGCTGGGCGCGGCCCGTGCTGACGGCTTCCAGCCGGGCGAGGGTGGAGATCAGCGACACGCGGCCACCGCCTCCAGGCCGAGGGCCTCCGCCCGCAGCCGCGCCGCCCTGCGCAGGGCCGCCACCGCCGGATCGTCCGGGTCACCGGACTCGCCGCGGGCCGCCGACAGGACGCTCTCGACGGTCGTCAGGTCGCCCAGCTCGGCCCGTACCGAACGGCCCAGCGACGTCACCGCGCCGGACGCGCGCGACCGGGCGCGGCAGTGGAAGGCCAGCTCACAGGCGGACAGACACTCGGGCGCGTACGTCGCCGGAACCGACTCGACGGCCGCCGTCAGGTCGGCGGCGGGCAGCTCGGGGGAGAAGCAGACGCCGTCGGGGAGGCCGTCGGCGATGTCCTCGATGCGGGTGAGACGGGCCAGCTGACGGGCGGTGACCGCGCGCTGCTTGCGGACATCGACGGCGGAGGCGGTGGGGTGGTTGGAGAAGTCCTTGGGGCAGACGAGGAGGATCCGGTGGCGCACCCGCGGGGCGGGGTTCAGCCGGGCGGCGACCTGCTCCAGCGCCAGTACGTACACCGCCGACTGCCGTGCGGCAGCGCCGACCTTCGCCGGGTCCGCCGAACCGTCCAGCATCGGGAAGGACTTGATCTCCACGACCGTCCAGCTGCCGTCCGGGTGCACGACCACCGCGTCCGGCTCCAGGAAGGCGGGCGAGCCGGCGACGTCCAGCGCGAGCATGGGGTGGTCGAGCAGCGTCCACTCGCCAGGGGCCTCGGTGGCCTCGCGCAGGGCCAGCGCCGTACGGGCCGTGCGACCCTCGGGGCCGATCGCGGTGAGCTCGGGCACACGCGCGTGGGCGGGCGGTTCGGCGGTGCGGTCCAGTCTCTCGTGGACCAGCCGCAGCAGCTCCGCGCCGCCGTCCGCCTTGACCTTGGCCTCGAAGGCGTTGCCGCGCGTGAGGGCGAACTGCGACTGGCCGAAGGCCGACGGCGAGCCCAGCGCGCTCGCCAGGGCCGCCTTGTTCACCCCGGCGCCGTCCAGGATCGCGCGCCGCTTGCAGCCGGGGTTGGCGGCGAGGGCGGCCAGGGCGCGCGCGTCGAGCGCCTTGGCCGGTACGTCGGGACCGCGCAGCTCAGCGAGCCGGTGCCGGAGCGCCGTCCCCCGCGTCCTGGGGAGAGGCACTCGGCTCGGCTCCGGATCCGAGCCGGGACTCGCGCTGCCGTGGAATTCGCTCACCCGCGGAAGTCTGGCATCCGCCACTGACAATCGAGGAAGAAGTGTCGTCCGAGGCCACGGTGACGGTCTCGCGCGTACCCTTCGCGACCGTGCCGACGGAGCCCGTCCCGGCCGTCGCGACGGAGGAGGCCTGCGCCCCGAACCGGGCCCGGACCCGGTCCGCGGTCCGCAGGACGTACGGCGTCAGCAGCAGCCCGACGCCCATCACGGCGGCGCCCGCGACCGCGTCGAGGAAGTAGTGGTTGGCGGTGCCCATCACGACGATCGTGGTGATCAGCGGGTAGGCGACGGCCGCCACCTTCGTCAGGCGCGTCCCGCCGTACCGCCACAGCATCACCCCGCACCACAGCGCCCAGCCGACGTGCAGGCTCGGCATGGCCGCGTACTGGTTCGTCATGCCGCCCATGCCCTTCGGCGCGCTCGCCGCGCCGCCCCACCAGCCGTACGAGCTGTACTGGGCCATCGTGTCCACGAAGCCGTGGCTCGCGGAGAGCAGCCGGGGCGGGCAGGTGGGCAGCAGGGTGAAGCCGATCAGGCCGATGAAGGTCGACGTCATCAGCCAGGTGCGGGCCGCGCGGTACCGGACGGTGCGGGACCGGAAGATCCAGACCAGGAGCGCGGGGGTGACCAGGTAGTGCAGCGACGCGTACCAGAAGTCGGCGGGGACGCCGAGCCAGGGCTCGCGGGTGAAGAGGCGGTTGAGGGGGTGCTCCGCGTTGAGGTACAGGGCCTTCTCGATGTCCAGGATCGCCAGGCCGTGGTCGACGGCATGGCTGACATCGCCCCGGGCGAGGAGCCGGCCCGCCGAGTAGCAGGCGTAGACCAGGAGTATCAGCGGCAGCTCGGTCCACCAGCGCAGGCGGGTCCGCGGCGTCGCCTCCACGCCAGTTGTCTCGGCGTGTGGCATCCGATCGCCTCCCCCTTCTTGTCGCGGCGCCCGGTTGACCGGTCGTACCACTTTACGGTGTTCGCGCGCGCCCCCTTCGGGCGCCCCGGCCCTCAAGACGCAGAGATCGCCCCCCGGGTTGCCCCCGCACAGCGTGCGGGATGATGGACGGGTCCCGCCTCTCATTTCTCTCGGAAGGGCACACCTTCATGGCACCGCGCATCCTGCTGGCCCGGCACGGACAGACGGCCTGGTCGCTGTCCGGCAAGCACACGGGCAGGACCGATGTGCCGCTCCTGGAGGAGGGCCGCCGGGGCGCGAAGCTGCTGGGCGAGCGCCTGCACCTGCCGCCGTACGACGGCCTCGCGGAGGTCGAGATCCGCACCAGCCCGCTCTCACGCGCGCGTGAGACGTGCGAGCTCGCCGGCTTCGGGGAACGAGCGCGTACCTGGGACACGCTCATGGAGTGGGACTACGGCGCATACGAGGGCATGACGCCCACGGAGATCCAGGCCGTGCGTCCCGGCTGGCTCATCTGGCGCGACGGCGTACCGGAGGGCGAGAGCCTGTCCGAGGTGACGGCCCGGGCCGACGAGGCGGTGGCATGGGCACGCGAGGCCGACCGCGACGTGCTGGTCTTCGCGCACGGGCACATCCTGCGGTCCATAGGCGCGCGCTGGCTGGGCCTGCCGCTCGACTTCGCGGCACGGATCCGGCTGAACCCGACGTCGCTGTCGGTGCTGGGATGGGCGTACGGGGAACCGGCGATCGAGAGCTGGAACGACCTGGGGCACCTGGCGTTGTAGCCCGTCGAGCGCGGGCCCTGCCGGTCACGCCATGCGGGGCGCGCTCGCGTGCCGCTCCAGAAAAGCCGACACACCACTCGCCCGCCGGTGCGGCAGCAGCACCCGCGCCGTGCCCGCCAGCATCGTCTGGACCCGCGACGACTGCACCTGGTCGAGCAGGTCCAGCACCCGCATCCCGGCCGCCGCCGCCTCGTCCGGGCACCCGCCCCGGGCCAGGTCGTCCGCCAGCTCCGCCGTGTACAGCGCGATGTTGCGCGTGAAGTGCGGATCCTGGAGCTGGGCTGCCCGCCCGGCGTGCCGCGCCGCCCGCTGCCAGTTGCCCAGTATCGACCAGCACTGCGCCTCCAGCACCTCCAGCTCGGCCTCCCCGTAGAAGCTCATCCACTCGGGGTCGGCTTCACAGTCGCCCCGCCCATAGAGGGCCTGCGCGCGGACGAGGGCCTGTTCGCAGCCGGTGCGGTCGGCGAGCCCGGCCCAGCCGCCCGCCTCTCGCAGCGACAGCAGCGACATCAGGCGGGGGGAGCCGAGGGGGCGCGCGGCGCGCTGCGCGGCCTGTGCCGCCCGTACCGCCTCACGCGGTCGGCCCGCGTCCCGGGCCAGGAACGACATGTTGCAGAAGGCGTGTGCCTCCAGCGCCGGGTCGCCCGCCATCCGGGCCGTCGCCAGCGCCTCCGCGTAGTGCGAGCGGGCGTCGTCGAAGCGGCCCGAGTCGTGCGCCAGCCACCCCACCGAGATGGCCAGTTCGCCCGCGCCGGAGTGCAGCCGGTCGCCGATCGCCTGCCGGGTCGTACCGGCGTCGAGCAGCTCGTACGCGGCCCGCAGCGGGGCCGCCGCGCGCCGGTAGAGGCCGTCGGCGCCGTGCCGGTCGTCGAGCAGCCGGATACGGCGTACCGCTTCTTCGAGCGCGTCCGCCTCGTGTCCTCCGACACGCCGGACGGGACGCTCGACGGCCGCGGCGTCGAAGGCGAGCCCCAGCGGGCTCAGCGAGGCGGCGGCCACTGTGGCGCCCCCGCCGGTCATGAATGCGCGACGCAGCACGTCGCTCTCCTCGTGGATCTCGTGATTCTGGTGGTTCTCGTGGTTCTGGTGGTTCTGTTCCGGTCCGCACGGGTCGTGCGATGCGTACGGGTTCTGCGGGTCATACGGCTCGTGGCCACCCCATGTCTCACTGGTGGCGCACGCCGGGCTCGTGGTGTGCACGAGGGGCGCGTCCTCGGCGTTGAGCGCCCGGCGTCCGCGTACGGACGAGCGGGGCGCGAAGCCCAGGTCGGTGAGCGTGCGGCCGGGGAACATGTGCAGGAACACCCGTTCGTACGCGTAGTTGGGGCAGCGGATCTCGCCGGCCTCGACCCGCCCGACGTAACGCGCGTCACAGCTGACCCGCTCACCGATCTCGCGAGCGGCCCGTCGTACCACCGCGGCGAACTCGGCCGGCGAGCGCTGGCCGCGCAACTGCCGGAATGCGAGATTCGGCCTCGGTGGCCGGGTGGGCTGGGACGAGGTCAGCTCTGACGACGCCATGGCCGGGTCCTCTCATGCGAACCGTCGAACCATGCCGGAGCGGGGGCGAGTTGAGCCCGGTGTCCGTACCGAACACCCGTGTCGAATGTCCGTACCGAATATCCGTGTGGTGCCCTTGCTGTCGGCGGGCATGAACGTACCTGCTGTAGCGGACCCGCCACGCAGTGTTTGGCTACAAAACGGATATCTCATACGTGATCTGCCATGAACTGCCATCCTTTGCGGCGGACTTCCGCCGTAGCCGTTGACTTCGCGGCGCGTTGAACTCCTCGGACTGCACAAGGGGTTCCGTGGTGGAGGTCGGGATGGAGACCAGCCAGAGCATCGCTCCGCATACGCCGTCGATGACGGCGGGGCACGCGCCGGCCGCGGAGTGCGGCGAGCCACCGGAGGCGGGCTGCGACGTGGTCACGGTTCCGGCGCGGCAGGGACTGGAGGCGGTCGACATCCTGCGACGCGGGACGGGCGGGGACGCGGTGGGGCCCGTACTGCACGACGGCGGCGGCGACACCCTCGGCTTCGTGGTCCCGTCGGGCACCGCGGCCGCCTGGGACGTGCCCGGCAGCACCTGCACGGAGACCGACGGCCGCGGACTGAGCCTGAACCTCAACCCCGAGCCGCCCGTCGAGGGCTCGGACTGGCTCCTGCCGCCCGGCGAGGCCGACCTGGCGACGGATCCCGCGGTGCTGCGGGCGGCACTGGGCGAGGCCGCGCGGCTGCTGGAGGCGGCCGACAACTGCCGGTGACGGCGCTGCCCGGGCGGCGCCGCGAGCCGCTTGCGACAATGACCGCATGGGAAAGTCCAGGAACGCCAGGCGCCGGTGGGGCGCGGCCGAGCCGGTCGGCGTGCGCGGCGACGGCGGCCGCGCCGGCCGGGTACCCGAAGCTGCGTCCAGGGCCGGAATGGACGAACTCAGCGGATTTGCGGTGGCCCTCGGCATCGGCCTGCTGGTGGGCGTCGAACGCGAGCGCCGCAAGGGCGAGGCCGGAGGGCATGGAGCCGCGGGCGTGCGCACGT
>CBFGZZ010000214.1:0-15091 GCA_965653385.1 uncultured Streptomyces sp.
GCCGTCAGCCGCGGCACGGCGACCCGCGTCGCCAGCTCGTGCATGGCGCCGACCTCGGCGGCGGCGTCCCGTACGTCGGCGGCCACGAGCGGAGTGACCCGCGTGTAGCTCTGCGGCTTGCTCTCCAGCAGTCCCTCGTCCACGAGCCGCGAGAACGCCTCGCGCACCGGCGCCCGCGACAGCCCGAGCCGCTCCGCGAGATCGGCGTCCCGCACCACGGCGCCGGGCTCGATCTCCCCGGCCACGATGGCGTCCCGGATCGATTCGTACGCGCGGTCCCTGAGCAGGGTCCGGGCTACGGGTCGTATGGCCTTCACGACTGAAATGTTAGATGTCAGCCCACCGTCCGGACAAGGGTGCGGCCCGCACCCCCGTGAGTGCGGGCCACGCCCCGGCTCCCGCCGGCCTCAGTCCACCCAGGGCCAGTCGGCGTTCCGGGCGCCTTCGAGCAGCGGAACCATCCGGAAGGCGGCATCCGACAGGCCTCCGAAGGTGTGCCGGTTCGCCCTGCCCGACGGGCCGTGGCCCGTCCGGTAGCCGGCGAGGTTCCAGGTGTAGACCGGCACGTCGGCGGGGACCTGCTGGGTCGGGTCGCCGTGGCGGCTGTACGCGTACTGCTCGTCGGTGACGATCAGCACCCGGTCGTGCTTCCCGTAGTGGCGGCGGACCGCCTCGGTGGTGTCGGTGCCACCCAGGTCACCGAAGCGGCCGAGGATCTTCAGCACCGACTCGCCCCGGCGGAACCGCACCGGGGCGCTCGTGGAGCCGAACTCCACCAGGTCCGCCTTCTTCGCCCGCACCGCCAGCGCCGTGCCGAAGACCGCCGCCGCGTCGGCCCGGTTGAGCTTCGAACGGTCGGACAGCGGGCTCCACATCGAGCCGGAACGGTCGACGAGGATCAACGTCCGGCCGGGCAGCGCGGGCACATTGGCCAGCGAGTGACCGAGCGCCTGCTCCAGCGGGTACGCCCAGCGCAGCGACGGCGCGTGCCGGTACGCGGCGAGGTAGCGGAAGGGGAACTGCCGCGACCGTACGACCTCGGCGGGGTCGCTGATCCGCGCGGCGACCTGGGCCGCCACCTCGTCGGAGACCCCGGCCTCGTCGAAGTTCCGCAGGTTGCGGATCAGCGCCATCGCGCCCATGGACGGCATGACTGCCTCCCAGGCCGCCTTGTCCATCGGCCCCTGGAGCCAGCCCGCCAGCGCCTCCCACGTCATCCCGGCCGCCGCGAGCCGCTCGGCCCCGCCGTGCGAGGTGACCACCGCACGCCGCTCCTCAACGGGCAGCGCCATCAGCTCACGGTGCGCGAACAGTGTCCGGGCGGACGCGGGCGGCACGGCGGTGTCCGGGTTGTGCCGGCGGTCGAGGGCGTACTGGAACAGCTCGCCCTGCCACGGCTTGTCCGGGTCCGGCGCCGCGTGCACCAGGTTGAGGATGTCGCCGAAGCGGTATCCCTTGGAGGCGGTGTCGTACTTCAGCAGCGCCTTGCCGCTGTAGAGACGGCGCACGGCGTCGGCGACGCCGCGCTTGACGGGCTTCGGGACGTTTCGGCCGTACCGCGCCGTCCAGTACGCGAGCAGTTCGCCGGGCTCGTCCGGCCGCTGGAGCACGGACGCGACGACCTGCCGGTTCGCCGGGCCGTCGGTGGCCCCGGCGTCCAGGCGCGCCTTCACGTACTCGGCGGCGCCCACGATGGACGCGGTACGGAGGTTGCCCTCGCCGCGCAGCCAGCCGAGCAGGCCCGCGGTCCACTCGGGGTCGGTTACGGCGAGTTCGCGCACGAGCCGGGCGAACCGGTCGGCGCGGTCGGCGCCGGTCTCGTAGAAGGTCCGCTGCGAGACGAAGTCGGAGACCGAGAGCAAGAACAGTTCGGAGCGCGCGTCGCGCTCATGGCCTCGGCCGCCCTCGAAGGTACGGAGCACACGCCCCGTGGATGTCACGCGTGAAGTGGGCCGTGCCCGGGCCGCTCTCGTGTTGAATCGCGCCATGCCGAATTCCCCCGAATTCACTGTGGTTTCGGAAGGAGACGCGGCAAAAGGAGGGTGCCCGAGTTCGAAGTCGACTGCGGTTGCTTATAACTGGCGCGTCTTCCGTTCCGCCACACCGACCCGAAGTCGATGACGGGATTCGAACCCGCACGAGGGATCTCCCCCACCAGCCCCCGAAGTATCCGCTGCCTGCGCACCGGGCGCCCACCTTGAGCCGCGCCTCCCGAGATCAAAATGCTCGCACCGGGAGGTGCATGAAGTTGTGGTGTCCAGAGTTCAGATCGGCGGAACCGACATTAGGTGCTCTAACCCCTGAGCTACACCGGCCGGTTGTACCGGTGGCGGGACTCGAACCCGCGGCCGCCCCATTATGAGTGGAAGTAGGTCCTGCCTTCGCACCTGGACGTTCATCACTCTAGGAGGCGTGCCGCGGGCCCGGCGAGCGAATTAAGTTCAGCCCCGCTTCTGGCGCTTCCAAGGACCGGTGATCGCCAGCATGATTCCCGGCGTCTGGATGCTGGCGTAGAGGGTCTTTCCGTCGCAGGAGAATGTGACGCCGGCGAACTCGCTGTATTTCGGCTCGTCCTCGGTGCCGACGTTGAGTTCGTTGCGGGCGATGGGGTAGGTGCGACCGCTGTCGGTGGCGCCGAACAGGTGCTGGACGCCCTCGCCGTCCTCGGCGATGACGAGGCCGCCGTACGGGGAGACCGTGATGTTGTCGGGGCCGTCGAGGGCGCCGTCCTTGGACGGGTCGGGGTTGACGCCGAGGAGGACCTTCAGCGTCAGGGTGCGGCGCTTGGGGTCGTAGAACCAGACCTGGCCGTCGTGCCGGCCGGGGCTCTCCTCGCGGGCGTAGGAGGAGACGATGTAGGTGCCGCCGTCGCCCCACCACATGCCCTCCAGCTTGCGGGCGCGGGTGATCTCACCGTCGGCGAACTGCTTGCGCACGGGCGTGGTCTTCGCGTCGCGGTCGGGGACGTCCACCCAGTCGACGCCGTACACCGTGCCGACCTTGGTGGCGCGGGAGAGGTCGTCGACGAACTTGCCGCCCGAGTCGAAGCACTTGGGAGCCTGGAGCACACCGGCGTCGTCGGCCAGGGTGCGGAACTTGCCGGGGCCGTACTCGAAGCCCTTCGGCGGGGTCCAGCGGAACAGCAGGCCGTTGGGGCCCGCGGCGTCCTCGGTGAGGTAGGCGTGGCCGCGCCTGGGGTCGATGACGACGGCCTCGTGGTCGTAGCGGCCGAAGAACTTCAGTGGCTTGGGGTCGCGGTTGGCGCGGCGGTCGACGGGGTCGACCTCGAAGACGTAGCCGTGGTCCTTGGTCATGCCGTTGGTGCCGGCCCGGTCGGAGTTCTCCTCGCCGGTGAGCCAGGTGCCCCAGGGCGTGCGGCCGCCCGCGCAGTTGGTGGAGGTGCCGGCGATGCCGACCCACTCGGCGACCTGACCACCGGGACGGACCTCGACGACCGTGCAGCCACCGGCCGCGGCGGGGTCGTAGACGAGACCCTCGGTGAGCGGGACGGGGTACTGCCAGTTGGCGCGCGGGCCCTTCAGCTCATGGTTGTTGACGAGGAGGGTGGTGCCGCGCGGGCCGTCGAAGGCGGCCGTGCCGTCGTGGTTGGAGGGGGTGAACTCGCCCGACTCCAGCCTGGTCTTCCCGCTGTAGGTGATGACGCGGTACTCGAAACCGGCGGGCAGCGCGAGGATGCCGTTCGGGTCCGGGATCAGCGGGCCGTATCCGACACCGCCGCCGTGGGCGTCCGCCGGCTTCTCGCCCTCGGCCGCGGCCTCCGTGGACGCGAGCGCGTTCGGCGCGCTGGCGAGAACGCCGGCACTGCCCGCCAGCGCGACACCGGCACCGGTGATCGCGGAGTTCCTGGCGAAGTCCCTGCGGGTGAGCGACATGGTGTCTCCTGAGACAGTGGGTGCCGTGGAGGGTGGCCGGCTTCGGTCGGCGCAACCGTCCCGCCCATGCCTGAACGCCGGTTGAACAACGCCTTAAGGGGCGCGGGGAACTGCGCGAGCAACCACACCGCACCCGCACCCGCGAAACAAGCTCAGCCCCCCTGTTGCGACCGCGCCTTGAAGGCAGCCTTGCGCGCCTCCTTCGCGATCTTCTTGTCCGGATGCAACCGCCCCATCGCCTCCAGCACATCCGCGGTCGCCGGATGCTCCACCCGCCAGGCCGCCGCGAAGAACCCACCGTGCTGCGCGGCCAGCCCCTCCACCAGCGCCCGCAGTTCGTCGGAGTTCCCCTCCGCCGCCAGCTGCGCTGCCACCGTGTCGACGGTCAGCCAGAACACCAGCTCCTGGGAGGGCGCGGGAACGTCGGAGAACCCCGCCTCGGTCAGCCAGACCCGGGCCAGCCCGCCCAGCTCCGGATCGTCGAGGACCTCCCGCAGCGCCGGCTCGGCCTGCGTGCCCAGCAGGGACAGCGCCTGCTGGCAGCGCAGCCGTCGCAGCGGTGCCCCGGCGTCCAGGCCCCGGGCCGCCGCCAGCAACTCCCGTGCCGCGGCGAGGGATTCCCGCCGGGCCAGCCACATCTCGGTCTCGGCGCGCGCGGCGACCTGCGGGAAGGTGGCCGTGCCGTCGAGCAGGGCGTCGGCGCCCTTGTCCGCGAGGTCCCCGACGGCGGGTGCCTCGAACCCGGCCTCCAGCAGCCGCGACCGCAGCCCGTACAGGCCGAGCGGGGTCAGCCGCACCATGCCGTAGCGCGAGACGTCGGTGTCGTCGACGGCGGTGGGCGCGTCATCGGCTCCGTCGGCTGCCGCGTCCGCGTCCGCCATCAGCGCCTCGTCCACCGGCTGGTACTCCACGAGCCCGACCGGCTCCAGCACCCGGAACTGGTCGTCGAGGCGCATCATCGCGTCGGAGACCTGCTCCAGCACGTCGTTCGTGGGCTCGCCCATGTCGCTGGGCACGATCATCGACGCTGCGAGGGCCGGAAGCGGCACCGGGCCGTCGCCGGGGCCGTCGTCGCTGGCCGTCAGCAGGTACAGGTTGCCGAGGACTCCGTCGAGGAACTCCGCCTCGGCCTCCGGGTCCCAGTCCAGCGAGGAGAAGTCGATCTCGCCACCGGTGTCGATGGCGTCGACGAGGTCGTCGAGGTCGGGCACGCTCGCGTCGGCGAGGACCGTCTCCAGTGCCGCCAGCCACACCCCGAGCACGTCCTGCGGCGAACCGCCGGTCAGCAGCGCCAGATCCGCGCCGGCCTCGACCGTGCCGGCCTCCTCGTCGACGATCTCGACCAGCCCCGCGTCGACGGCCACGCGCCAGGCCTCGCTCGCGTACGCGGCGGCGTCGTCGCCGCTCAGCCCGAGCGCCTCGGCGGCCGCCGGCAGCTGCTCCTCGACGAGGCCGCCCCCGGCGTCGACCCGGGTGTCGGGTCCGGCCCAGCGGGCGAGCCGCGTGGCCCGGGAAAGCAACGGCGTGGACAGCGCGTCCCGCGCCAGCTCCGCTTCGGGGTGCAGCCGCACCGGCGGCAGGGAGGAGCTGTCTGACATCGGCTGTTTCTCCTAGGGCGTTCTGCATGGCCGTGAGCTACACGGCCCTCGGCCGTACGCATCACGGCTCAACCGCTCAGCCTAGACGGATTTCCACCCATGCCACCCGGTTCATCTCCCCGTCGGGCGCTGTACATGGCCGAAACCTTGACAAGTGGCTTGACCAGGCAGGAGATTGACGCGCGTAGAAATCCGGCGGACATCTGTTCACTGTATTTTCTACGCGCGTCGCCACCGCCCCACCGGTCGCGCCTGCACCCACCGTTTGCACAAGGTTCCACGCACCACCCTCGTCCCGGCGCTCATTCACGTCCCCGGAGGGATTTCCGTTGCCGAGCAAGAAGTCCGCGCGTCTCGCCGCGCTCACCGTCGCCGCCGTGTGTTCCGCTGCGTCCACCGTCGCCCTCACCGCCCCCGCGCACGCCGACTCCGTGCGCATCCATGACGTCCAGGGCAGCACGCGCATATCCCCGTACGCCGGCAAGGAGGTCACGGACGTGGCCGGAATCGTCACCGGCGTGCGCACCTACGGCATCTCCAGAGGCTTCTGGATCCAGGATCCGCAGGCGGACGACAACCCGGCCACCAGCGAGGCCATCTTCGTCTACACCAACTCCACGCCGAAGGGTGTCGCCGTCGGCGACGCGGTCACGGTCTCGGGAACGGTCCAGGAGTACGTCCCGGGCGGCGCCGTCACCGGCAACCAGTCGATCACCGAGATCACCAAGCCGACGTTCACCGTCGTCTCCAGCGGCAACGCCCTCCCGGCAGCCGTGGTCATCTCCGCCAAGTCCGTGCCGTCCGCGTACACCCCCGCCGGCGACACGGCCGCGAACGGCTCGATCAACGGCCTGACGCTCCGGCCCAGGGCGTACGCCCTGGACTACTACGAGTCCCTGGAGCACATGAACGTCCGGGTCGCCGACGCGCGGGTGGTCACCGGCACCGACGACTTCAACGAGCTGTGGGTCACGGTGAAGCCGCGCGAGCACGCCAACCGCCGTGGCGGCGCGGTGTACGGCTCCTACGACTCCCAGAACACCGGGCGCCTGCAGATCCAGTCCCTGGGTGCGGCCGCCGACTTCCCGAAGGCGAACGTCGGCGACACCCTGTCCGGCACCACCACCGGTCCGCTGGACTACACCCAGTACGGCGGCTACACCCTCGTCGCCGGCGAGCTGGGCACCCTCAAGAGCGGTGGCCTGAAGCGGGAGACCACGCGGAAGCAGGGGCGCGGCGAGCTGGCGGTCGCGACGTACAACGTCGAGAACCTGGACCCGTCCGACGCCACCTTCGCCGAGCACGCCGCCGCGATCGTGAACAACCTCCAGTCGCCCGACATCGTGTCCCTGGAGGAGATCCAGGACAACAACGGCAAGACCGACGACGGGACGGTCGCCGCCGACCGGACGATGCAGAAGCTGATCGACGCGATCGTCGCCGCGGGCGGCCCGGCGTACCAGTGGCGCTCGATCGACCCGGTGAACAAGGCCGACGGCGGTGAGCCGGGCGGCAACATCCGTCAGGCGTTCCTGTTCAACCCGGAGCGCGTCTCCTTCGTGGACCGTGCGGGCGGCGACGCCACGACGGCCGTCGGCGTGACCAAGGTGAAGGGCAAGGCCGCGCTGACGGTCTCCCCGGGCCGTGTCGACCCGGCGAACGCGGCCTGGGCGAACAGCCGTAAGCCGCTGGCCGGTGAGTTCGTCTTCCGTGGCCGGACGGTCTTCGTGATCGCCAACCACTTCGCCTCCAAGGGCGGCGACCAGGCGCTGCACGCGCAGTTCCAGCCGCCGGTCCGCAGCTCGGAGACCCAGCGACACCTCCAGGCGACCGCGGTGAACGCGTTCGTGAAGGACATCCTGGCCGTCCAGAAGAACGCGGACGTCGTCACGCTCGGCGACATCAACGACTTCGAGTTCTCCGGCACCGCCAAGCTGCTGGAGGACGACGGCGCGCTGTGGTCGGCGATCAAGTCGCTGCCCAGGAGCGAGCGTTACTCGTACGTCTACCAGGGCAACGCGCAGACGCTGGACCAGATCCTGGTCAGCCCGTCGATCCGGAAGTCCTGCGACTTCGAGTACGACAGTGTGCACGTCAACTCGGAGTTCAACGACCAGATCAGCGACCACGATCCGCAGGTGCTGCGGTTCCGCCCGTAGTCCCGCCAGGGCTCAGGGCTGGCTGAACACGCCGTTCAGCCAGCTCTGCCAGGCGGCTTCGCACTCCTTGATGTCGGCGCCCGGCGTGAAGTCGTGCAGGGAGATGCCGACCGGGTGGCCCCAGTGGTTGCGGCCGAAGACGCGGGTGAGGCCCCGGTCCGTGCGCAGCCCGATGAAGTACGGGTCGCGGAAGTCGACCACTGCGTCGAAGTCGTCGGGACCGTGCACCCGCACGCTCGTGCCGGCGGCCACGTCCTCCCCGACGCCGAGGGCCCGCCCGACGGCGGCCAGGGCGTCGGCGGCCTTCGACGCCTCGGGGCCGTCGAACGTGGCGAAGGCGGCCGGGCGGGGCGCGAAGTGGACCAGGTACTCGCGCAGGGTGTGCAGATAGAAGTCGGTGTGCTTGGCGGCGCCGTCGTACTGGTTGTCCCAGTCGTCGACGAAGATGCCGCTGTGCACGTACCGCACCCACGCGCGCCGGCCCTCGTCACGCGGCTCGATGGTGTAGTCGAGCTGGTTCATCGTCTGCTCGGCGATGCCCTCGACGTCCTCGACGCGGTTGGTGTAGCGGTGCGGCGGGTCCCAGGCGGTGACCTTCGACCCGAACGGCCCCCGGCCGCCGACCCGGGGCTCGGGCGGTTCCATCGGCCAGAGATAGCCTCCGGTGCCGGTGGTGACGGCCTCCCAGACCTCTTCGGGCGTGGCGTCGACCTCGAACTCGCGGGCGATCTCGAATTCCTTGGACATGACGGGCTCCTGTGTCCTACTGCTCGATTTCCTGGGCGGGCTGCTGGTCCTTGACCGTGGGGTGGACGGCGACGACGATCCGGTGATCGCGGCCGCCCTCGGTGTCGGGCGCGTCGTACTTGCGGATCAGGGCGCTCACGCCGGCCGTCAACTCCTGGATGAAAGCGGCTCGTTCGGCGGCCGAGGCGAAGCGGACCTCGCCGTCCAGCGCGTAGGTCGCCAGCCGCTTGCGGGCCTTCGTGGCGCCGGTGATCAGCGAGCCGACGTCGCGCACGAGCCGGGCGCCGAGCGCGAGCAGCCAGCGGGCGGAGAGCTGGTCACGGAAGCGGTCCGGGTCCGGCTGCACGGAGGCGAGCGCGAGCGGCGAGATGACGTACGACGCCGCGGTCGCCTGCATGAGCCGTTCGGTGACGTTTCCCTTGCGGCGCTCTCCGGCCAGTTCGACGAGGCCGTGCCGCTCCAGCGCCTTGAGGTGGTAGTTCACCTTCTGCCGGGGCAGCCCGACCTTGCCGGCGAGCATGGCGGCCGACGCGGGTCCGGCCGCCAGTTCGGCGAGCAGCCGGGCCCTTGTGGGGTCCAGGGAGACGGCTGCGGCCTCGGGGTCCTCGATCACGGTGACGTCCAGCATGCGTCCACCGTCTCACCGAAAACTTTTTTTGTCCAGACGGGTCAAGTTTTCGGTAACCCACGGAGCCGCAGACCCACGGAGCCACGTCAGACGGGGAGGAGTCCGAGCGCGTGGTCGTAGCGACTGACCGTGCTGCCCTTCAGCCCCGGCCAGTTCTGCACGCGGTGCCACAGCTCCGTCGCCGAGCCGACACCGTCGCCGGGGGCGGCGAGGGCCTCGGCGTGGGCCCGGGCGCTCTCCCACTCGGCGTAGTTGAGGACGCGGGTGCCGTCGGTGCTGAGGTGGAAGTGGGCGGAGATGCCGCCGGAGTGGGGCTCCGGCTCGGCCTCCAGCGCCGCCAGGACGGCGTCCACCCAGGCGCGCTGCCGCTCGGGGTCGGGTCCCTCGAACTCGATGTCGACGATCACGACGCAGCCCGGGACCCGTGGGTCGCCGTCCCGCCGGGCGCTGCGGTAGCGCCGGTACCGGCCGAGCCCCAGCCGCTCGATGCCCGGTACGGCGGTGTCGATCTGATCGACGCGCTCCTGCCGGTGTGTCCGCACGAACGACTCGTAGGCCTGCTCACCGCGCCACTGCGAGTGGTGGAGGAGGGTGGAGCCGTCGTGGCCGGTGTAGACGTGGTAGCCGAGCAGACCGTCGGCGGGCCAGGGGCGGGCCTCCCAGGTCCTGGCGATGGCCTCGACGGTCTGCCGCTGGCGCAGGGGGGTGCCCACCCGCCAGGTGCTGAAGAAGGGCGCGCCGGCCTCGGGGCGGGTGAGGTCGGGGTGGACGTCGGTACGGCGGGTCATGGCGGCCTCCGCGGCAGGTGGTCGATGCGTGCCCCGGTCACCTTTCGCCCTCAACCGGACTTGAGGTCAAGACGCCGCCGCCCCGGCCGAGGTCTGGCCGGGGCGGCGGCGGACTCGGTCGGGCGGACGCCGGTCAGCCGGTCCCCCGCCTGCGCAGCGCCCGTGCCGTGACGACAGCTCCCACCACCACCCCGACGATCAGCACCGGCCGCGGATGCCGCAGGCCGGCCTGTACGACGGTGCGGACGGGGCGCGGGACGCTGTGCTCGACGACATGGCCCGCGTGGGTCGCCTTGTCCTGGACGGTGTGGCCGGTCCGGGTCGCCCGGTCCTGCACGGTGTGCCCGGCCTGGGCGGCCCGGTCCTGCATCACGTGCCCGGCGCGCGCCGCCCGGTCCTGGACCACGTGCCCCGCCTGGGCCGCGCTGCTGCGCAGCTGCACGGTCATCGCGCCCGCCTTGTCCTTCAGGTCGGCGGCGCGGGCCATGGCCCGGCCCTTCACGTCCGCCTTCCCTGCCAACTCCTCGACGGTGTCGCCGAGTTCGCCGCGGGTCCGCTCGATCTGTCGGCGCAGTTCATCAGGGCCCTTGGCCCCGCCGCCCGCCTTCTTGGCCGCGCTCCTCCCCGCGGCCGCGGCTTTCGCCGCACCCTTCTTCGCGGCCTCCCCGCCGCCCGTCGCCCCCGCCTTCTTGTCCGTCATCGGTGCGCCCTTCCCTTCATCTCCTCGACATCGGCCCTGACGCTGCCGAGCGCCTCCTCGGGTGCGGGAGGGGCGGCGCGCCGCAGCTGGGCGCGGCCGGTCGCGGCCAGCCGGCCGGCGAGGGCGAACAGGGCCCCCGTCCCGATCAGCGCCGCGGCCCACCCGGGCAGCGTCAGCGAGAGCGCCGCGGTGGCCGCCGCGGCCAGGAACAGCAGACCGGCGTACGCGACGGCACCCGCGGCGCCCAGCAGGCCGCCGCCGCGGCCGGCGCGTCGGCCCTTCTCGGCCAGTTCCTCCTTGGCGAGGGCGACTTCCTGCCGTACGAGCCGGGAGAGCTGTTCGCCGGCCTGTCCTACGAGTTCGCTCACCGAGCGATGTTCGTCGCGCGCCCGCTCGGGGGCCATGGACCCGGTCACGGTGTTCCGCCTCCTCTCGGTTCGGAACCCCCCGGGTACCCGCCGCGGCCCCCGCTATCCCTTCCGGCCGCCGCCCGGTCCGCGCTCGCCCAGCCGGGCCAGCTGGGCCTGGAACCAGTCGAGGCGGGCCTGCAACAGCGCGGCCTCGGCGGTGAGTTCGGGCACGCCCGGCTCACCCGCGGCCGCGAGGTCGGCGCCCGCCACGGACACCCCCCGCCCGGCCACCACCCGCAGCCTCTCCCCCGCCGGCCGGGCGAACCCGGCGAGCGGGACGGACACACGGCCACGGAGGCAGCCCGCGCAGGACGGGGCGAGGGCCCGCCAGCCGGGGCGGCCCCAGCCGGCGTCGGCCAGGGCGGCGGCGACCGTACCGCAGGCGCAGGGGCCGACCGTGGCGGTGCGCACACGCTGACGGGCGTAGCGGAAGCCGCGCTCGAAGCGGATGTACCGGCCCAGCACGGTGACCTCCAGCAGCACCGCCGCCCGGTGTTCGGCCGTGCACAGCAGCGCCTCGGCCGTCCTACGGTCATGCACACAGTGGAAGCCGCAGTCGCGGCGGCGGCTCGGCGCCCGGTGCCGCAGGCCGTAGACACAGGACGCGTCGGCCAGGACCCCGTACGGCAGCGCGCCGCCCAGCGACACACCGGTGAAGCCGGCCCGGGTGCCGTCCTGGGACAGCATCGGGTGGGCGATCTTGTATCCGGTCGGCGGCTCCCTCGGGCGTTCCTCCGGAAGCCGCAGTCTCATCGGGTGACCGGGACCTCTTCGGGCGCCGACGCCTCGACGGTCCCGATCTCGGCGATCTCCTCGGCGAGTTCGACTTCCTCGTCATAGTCCTGCGGCCGCTCCTGCGAGACTCCGGTGGCGAGTGCCTTGCCGAGCTTCATGACGCGTCCCATGCCCAGGGGCCGTTTCACCGTCCTGGCCATGGTGACCCATGCCGCCCGACTTGGACATAAGGCCTACGACGTGCCTGATCAACCCCCACATCACAGCAAATCTAACCAATACCTCGTAGCAGAATTAAGTAGAGCTTCACAGTCATCCTGCCGAGACTACTGCCATGACGACGACGCCCTCCCCCGCCCCGCCCTTCGGCCGCGCCCTCTGCGCCATGATCACCCCCTTCACCGAGGCCGGCGCGCTCGATCTGGCCGGGGCGCAGCGGCTCGCCGCCTGGCTGGTGGACGAGGGCTGCGACGGGCTGGTGCTCTCCGGCACGACGGGCGAGTCGCCGACCACGACGGATGCCGAGAAGTCGGAGCTGATCAGAGCCGTCCGGGAGGCGGTGGGAGGCCGGGCGTCCGTCGTCGCGGGCGTCGGCACCTTCGACACCCGGCACACCGTCGAACTGGCCCTGGCGGCCGAAAAGGCGGGCGCCGACGGCCTGTTGGTGGTCGCGCCGTACTACAGCAGGCCCCCGCAGGACGCCGTCGAGGCGCACTTCCGCGAGGTCGCGGACGCGGCCGGACTCCCTCTCGCGCTGTACGACATCCCGGCCCGGACCGGCACCCGCATCGAGCCGGAGACGCTGATCCGGCTCGCCGAGCACCCCCGGATCGTGGCGGTGAAGGACTGCTCCTACGACTTCCTCGGCGCCCAGAAGGTGCTGGCGCGCACGGGGTTGGCGTACTACGCGGGGTGCGACGAGCACAATCTGGCGCTGTACGCGGTGGGAGGCGCCGGGTACATCAGCACGGTCGCCAATGTCGTGCCGGCCCGGCTCCGGGTCGTACTGGACGTGTTCGAGGCGGGCGACACCCCCGTGTCCGCCCGCCTCCAACAACGCGCCACGCCGCTCATCGAGTCGATGATGTCGGCCGGGCTGCCCGGCACGGTCACCGCCAAGGCCCTGCTCAATGAGCTGGGTCTGCCGGCGGGCCCCGTCCGGGCACCGCTGCGGCCCGCCGACCGCGAGACGGTCGACAGGCTGCTGGCGGTGTACCAGGAGTTCGTCACCGGCTGATCGGGCCCCGGCCTGGTCAGGGCCGTCTCCCGATCAGCGTCCGGTCCGCCGAGCGCCGGGGCCTGTCCGGCGGCCTGTCCAGTGGCCTGTCCGGCGGATCAGGCCCCAGGTGCTCAGCGCTCGGCGAAGACAGGCTCCCAGCGTCCGGCGTCGCCGTCGTTGCCCTTGAGGAAGCCGCTGAGGGGGACCGTCTTGTCGCTGCCGACGGTCACCTTCACGAGCCGCTGACGAAACTCGTCCTTGCTGTCCGGCCCGATGTCCCAGGCGATCAGCGACGTGTCGTCGGCCCAGGCGAGCAGCTGCTGCCCGCGCACCTCGGTCCTGTCGCCGGTACGGGCGTCGACGACCCAGGAGGACGTCTTCCACTTCTCGCCCGCGAAGTCACCGGCGACCAGCCTGCCGCTGGGCGACTGCCATGCGTCGACGTACCACTGGAGGTGCTTCTGGTCCGCCGGTACGGGGACCTCGGCGCCGGTGAAGTCGTAGAACTGCTTGCCGATGTCCCCCATGGGGTTGCCGGCCCAGACATGCCTGCCGTCGGGGCTGAGGGCGAAGTCCTGGCGGGCGTTGATGAAGCCCGCGCCCATGGGGTCGTTCGGGTCGCCCTTCAGCTTGACCTCGCTCCAGGTGCCCTTGCCGGACACCGTGTCGAGGACGTAGAAGCCGGTCCGGGTCGACGGCTGCTTCTGGTCCCAGAAGTCGGAGCCCTCCGTCTTGACCAGTTGGTCGGGGTTCTCGCCGTAGGTCGTCGCGACCAGCTTCAGACCGTCGCGCGAGAAGGAGAGCCCGGCGACCTTGTGGTCGACCTCGATCCACCGCTCGACCTTGCCGGTGGCCAGGTCGAGCATGCCGATCCGCGAGGCGGGCAGGTCGCGTTCCAGCACGGCGGCGGTCTTCAGTCCCGGGGCGACGGCGACGTAGGACCACTTGGTGGTCTTCACGTACTTGCCCGTCCTCTGGTCCAGCAGCCAGTAGTCGCGGACGCGTTCGGCCTGGCCGGCGGAGTGCTTGACGGTCCGGGGGATGTAGTAGGCGGCCAGCACGGTGTTCCCGGCCGAGATCAGATCGCGTGGCGGCGACTGGTCCGGGTGCGCGACGTCCTTGCTCTTCTGTACGACGTCCGCGGGCCGCACGTCCTCCTTGCCGGAGTCCAGCAGCGGCACCGCCACGCCGATGGCGACGACGGCCGCCGTGACCGCGGCGACGGAGGCGATCCGCCGGGTGCGCCGGCGCCGTCGCACCACCAGGACCCGCTCGGCGAGCCCAGGTCCGGCCGACGTCTGCTCGTCGGCCAGCTCCCGCAGGGAGTCACGCACGAGTTCCTCGACGTTCACGGTCGCACCTCCACGGGCGAGAAGTCACGGGACGGCTGCGACTCGACCTCGGCCGGGCCCAGCGCCGCCAGCTCGGGGGCGAGCGCGCGCAGCCGGGCGAGCGAACGGTGGGTGGTGGACCGTACGGTGCCCACGGAGCAGCCCAGGACCCGGGCCACGTCGCCCTCGGGCAGGTCCTCGAAGTAGCGCAGCACCAGCACCATCCGCTGCCGTGCCGTCAGCCGGGCCAGCGCGCCGCGCATCAGCAGCCGCAGCTCCGCGTCGGGCGCGGCGTCCGGGCTCGCGCCGGTCTCGGGCGGTTCGGCGACGGTGAACTCGCGCCGGCGCCACTTCAGCCGCCAGCGGCTGATCTGCTGCCGGTACAGGATCTGCCGTACGTACGCCTCCGGCTCGTCGATGCGGTGCCAGCGGTCGGCCGCCTTGACCAGGGCGTTCTGCAGAAGGTCCTCCGCGGCATGCCGGTCGCCGCCGCTCAGCAGCACCGCGGTCCTCAACAGCGCGGACGACCGGTTCTCCACGAACTCGCGAAACCTGTCCTGCGCTTCGGCATCCATCGTCACCTTCTCTTCCCCCGGGTCGGACCTGGTGTCCGCCCCCTGTACCCCTTGTGACGCGTGCGGCGAGGAGCCGCTATGCCTGCCCGGCGAAGAAAATCGCCCGAGCCGTTCATACCGCTGCCGTACGGTGATCCGGTGAGCCGCCCTCTGCTCTTCCTCGACGTCGACGGTCCGCTGAACCCGTACGCCGCGCAGCCGGAGCGCCGCCCCGGCGGTTACACGACGATCAGGGTCACCCTGCACCCGGGCCGCCCGCTACGGGTGTGGCTCAACCCGTCCCACGGCGCGGCCCTGCTCGCCCTGCC
>CBFGZZ010000215.1:0-15052 GCA_965653385.1 uncultured Streptomyces sp.
CGCGCGGTCAGGATCGAGGCTGAGGTTGAACTGGTCTTCCCAGCGGAATTCGAAGCGGGCTTTGCTGAGGGCGTTGTCGCGAAGTTGCGCGCCGGGATGGCCCTTGGCGAGGTCGGCGCGGACATGCCGTGCGCCCTCCGGGAGTTCGTGGGGCAGGGGGTTGCGGGACATGGCCGTCACCTTCTCGCCCGCGCGGGCGAGCACCTCGACGAGCGGACGGCCGACGTTTCCGGAGGCTCCGGTCACAGTGATCACGAGTACTCCCAAAGTCCTGGAAAACGGGTGGAGTTGAGCGATGGCCGTGACGCTAGCATCCTCGATATAGTAGGTACCTAGAAGAAAGTGACTTCCCTGGGAGGGACCTGATGGGCAGTGACTCGGAGCAGGCGTGTCCCGTCTCCCCGGTCGTCGATCTCGTCTTCAGCCGCTGGACGACGCCGATCCTGTGGACGCTGAACGAGTTCGGCCGGCAGCGTTTCGTCGAACTCCAGCGCGCCATCGGCACCATCACGCCGAAGGTCCTCACTCAGCGGCTGCGTCAGATGGAGCGCGACGGCCTGGTCGTACGCACGTACCACCCCGAGGTGCCGCCGCGGGTCGAGTACGAGATCAGCGACCTCGGCCGCAGCCTGGCCCCGGTCTTCGCCCACCTCGCCGACTGGTCCGCGCAGCACCTTCCGAAGGTCGAGCGGGCCAGGCGGGAGTTCGACGCGGCGGGCGAACAGAGGTAGGGCGCCCGCGCCGCCGACGCGTCAGTGGTGGTGGCCCCGCCGGCCGAGGGTGTCCACGGGGGTCGCGCCGGGGCGGGTCCACTGGGGGACGGGGCGGCTGGTCGGGCCCCAGGTGGCGTTTCCGTCCGCGTCCGAGCGCCAGGACCAGCACGCGTTGCCGCCCTTGGGCCAGCCCTCGGGGTTGTCCTCCCACGCCTCGCCGCGGCCGTAGGGCGTCATGTCGAGCAGGCCGAGGGAGCCGTTGACCCGCTCGTTGCCGCGGCCCGTCGTGGAGTAGGTGAGGAAGACGCGGTCGCCCTCGCGCAGATAGCCGGTGAGGTACCCCATGTGGCCGCCGGCCGGCCCGTCCACGCCGCGCACCGAGTACCAGGGCTGGGTGTAGCCCATGAACTCGACGTAGGCGGCCACCTCGTCCCAGCGGCCCGTGGTCAGGACGGCGAACGACACACCGCGGGCGTCGAGGTAGACGGCGTCCTTCAGGTGCCAGGCCGTGGTGGTGCAGCCCTCGCACTGCCCCTGGTGCGGTGCGCCGTCGTACCACATGTGCTTGTAGACCACGAGCTCGTCGCGCCCCTGGAACAGGTCCAGGAACGGCACCGGCCCGTCGGGCCCGACGACCTCGACGGTCCCGTCGAACTCCACCATCGGCAGCCGCCGTCGGGCCGCGGCGATGGCGTCGCCCTCGCGGGTGTGGGCCTTCTCGCGGACCAGCAGCTCGTCCCGGGCGGCCTGCCAGGTGGCCAGGTCGACGACGGGCGGGCGGCCGGTCAGCTCGGTGGTCGGTTCGTCCGGCGTGGTCGGCATGGCGTCCTCCGTGGCGTCTCGTTTCGCGGGCACCGGCGTAGCCGTCCTACGCCGGTCACCACACCAGACTCCCGGCCCACCCGAAACTCATCGCGACGACGCGCGCTCCCTGAGAGCCACCCTCACGCGACCGCCCGCGGCGCCGTACTCCCGCGCTCCGTCATCCTCGGCGGCAGCAGTGTCGCCTCCGGTACGGCCGCCCCGTCCAGCTTCCTCATCAGCAGCTCCACGGCCCGCGCGCCGACCTCGTCGGCGGGCAGCGCGATCGACGTGACCGGCACCCGCAGCGACGCGGCGAGCTCGTCCGGGCAGATCGCGGTGACCGACAGGTCGGCCGGCACCCGCAGGCCCAGCTCCTCGAACGCCCCGATCAGGGGCTCCAGGACCGCCTCGTTGTGGACGACGACCCCCGTCAGCCCGGGCTGCTCCCGCAGCAGTCGCTCGGCGAGCGCGCGAGCCGCCGTGGGCGAGGCCTCGCAGGGGTGCACGGCGGAGACGAGCCGCCCCCGGTCCGCGGCGGCGGTGAAGCCGCGCACCACCCGCTGGGCGAACGCCGTGCCCCGGACGTACACCTCCGGCGGCGACCCCACCAGCGCCACCGCCCGGTGGCCGAGCCGCACCAGATGCTCCACGCACGCCTCACCCGCCGCCTTGAAGTCCAGGTCGATGCAGGTCAGACCCTCCGGATCGGCCGGGAAGCCGATCATCACCGACGGCCGGTCCAGGCCGCGTAACAGCGCCGGCCGCGGATCGTCCAGCTGCACGTCCATGACGATCAGCCCGTCCACCAACGCCGTGTCCACGACCCGCCGCAGCCCCTCCGTGCCCTCCTCCTGGGTCAGCAGGAGCACGTCGTGGCCGTGGCGCCGGGCCGTCGTCACCACCGACACCGCGAACCGCATCGCCACCGGCACGTCGATGCCCGGCCGCAGCGGCACCGCCAGGGCCAGCACGTTCGACCTGCGGCCGGCCAGGGCGCGAGCGCCTGCGTGCGGGTGGTAGCCGAGCAGGCGGATGGACTCCTCGACGCGGCGCCGGGTCTCCTCGGAGATCGGACGCTTGCCGCTGAGCACGTACGACACGGTGCTGGGGGAGACCCCGGCATGCCGTGCCACGTCCGTGATCTTCACCATCAGCCCAGCTCCAGGGAGAGAAACCCGGTCCCCGCCCGCGCCCGCACCTCGCGCTCACCCGCCGCCAGCCCCCAGGGCGCGGCCGGATCGCCGCACGACGCCCGCAAGGTGTCCCCTTCCCGTACGACCGTGAAGGCCACCTCCCCCACCCGCACCGTCACCCGTGCGCCCCGCTCCAGCCCGAAGGCCCGCAACGTCACCCCGTCGGCATGGTCGTAGTCGGGCCGGTCGTCCACCGCGCCCACCGGGATCACCGCACCCGGCCGCACCAGCAGCGGCACGCTCGAAAAGTCGTGCTTCTCGCGCACCCAGCGCGGCCCGGTCACCGTCCGCCCGCCGACGAAGTCCGTCCAGGTGCCCTCGGGGACGTAGTACGAGACGTCCCCCTCGTCGCTGAACACGGGCGCCACCAGCAGGTCGGGCCCGAGCATGTACTGGCGCTCCAGATGCGCGCACCCGGGGTCGTCCGGGAACTCCAGCACCATCGCCCGCATCATCGGCACGCCCTCGGTGTGGGCGGTGCGGGCGGCCTCGTAGAGATAGGGCATCAGGCGCAGTTTCAGCCGGATGAAGTGGCGGGCCACGTCCACCGACTCCTCGTCGAACAGCCACGGCACCCGGTACGACGACGACCCGTGCAGCCGGCTGTGCGAGGACAGCAGCCCGAACGCCAGCCACCGCTTGAACAGCGCGGCCGACGGTGTGCCCTCGAAGCCGCCGATGTCATGGCTCCAGTACCCGAACCCGGACAGGCCCAGCGAGAGACCGCCGCGCAGCGACTCCGCCATCGACTCGTACGTGGCCTCGCAGTCGCCGCCCCAGTGCACCGGGAACTTCTGGCTGCCCGCCGTCGCCGAGCGGGCGAAGACCACCGCCTCCTCCTCGCCGCGGTGCTTGCGCAGCACGTCGAAGACGGTGCGGTTGTAGAGGTACGTGTAGTAGTTGTGCATCCGCTCCGGGTCGGAGCCGTCCGACCACACCACGTCGACGGGCACCCGCTCGCCGAAGTCGGTCTTGAAGCAGTCGACGCCCTGCGCGAGCAGCGCCTCCAGCTTCGCCGCGTACCAGTCGCGGGCGGCCGGCAGCGTGAAGTCGACCAGCGCCATGCCCGGCTGCCACAGATCCCACTGCCAGACGCTCCCGTCCGGCCGCTTCAGCAGGTACCCCAGCTCCTTGCCCTCCGCGAACAGCGGGGAGCGCTGGGCGATGTACGGGTTGATCCAGACGCAGACCCGCAGGTCCCTCGCCTTCAGCCGGGCCAGCATCCCCTCGGGGTCGGGGAAGACGCGCGGATCCCACTGGAAGTCGCACCAGTGGAACTCCCGCATCCAGAAGCAGTCGAAGTGGAAGACGGACAGCGGCAGTTCGCGCTCCCGCATGCCGTCCACGAACGACGTCACCGTCTCCTCGTCGTACGACGTGGTGAAGGACGTCGACAGCCACAGGCCGAACGACCACGCGGGCGGTAGCGCGGGACGGCCGGTCAGGGCCGTGTACTTGCGGAGGATGTCCTTCGGGGTCGGGCCGTAGATGACGTAGTACGTCAGCTCCTGGGTCTCCGCGCTGAACTGCACCCGGGAGACGACCTCCGAGGCCACCTCGAAGGAGACCTTGCCCGGGTGGTCGACGAAGACGCCGTAGCCCGCGTCCGTCAGGAAGAACGGCACGTTCTTGTACGCCTGCTCGCTGCACGTGCCGCCGTCGGCCTGCCAGATGTCGACGACCTGCCCGTTCTTCACCAGCGGGCCGAAGCGCTCGCCGAGTCCGTAGACGGCCGTACCGACACCGAGACCCAGCTGCTCGCGCAGATAGTGCGCCCCGCTCGCGTCCCGCATGATGCCCATGCTCTTGGGACCGCTGGAGGTGAGGGTGCGGCCGTCGGCCAGGAAGTCGACCTGCCAGGAACCGGCGCGGGCGACCCGGACCGACAGGGCGCCGGACGTCAGGGCGGCGTGCTCGTCGTCGTACGAGATCTGCGGGACCGTCTCCGCCGACTCCGTGACCTCGAACTCAGGGCCGCGCGGCTGCTCACCGCTGAAGTGGGTGAGAGTGAGGCCGATGACGTCGGGCATCGGGGTGTGGGCGTTGATCGTCATGACCGGTCCCGTCATCAGGTCGCCGCGCGAGCGGATGGGCCGGGTCGGCGCGTGGATCTCCAGGGCGCCGCCCGACTCGGTGACGTCCAGGACTTCGGCCGGGTGGGCCGCGGTGACGCCTTCGCGCAGCAGCCAGTAGCCGTCGGTGAACTTCATGTGGGGGATCCCTTGCAGCGTCCGGTCCTCGGTCCTCTGTCGAATCGTTTCGATCAATAGTGTCGAAGCGCTTCGATTGGCGAAGGTATGTGCGACCCGGGGGTGAGTCAATGGGGCGACACGGGAATGGGGGCACCATGACGATGACGACGACGGCCGCCCAGGCGCCGATCGTGACGGGGAGCGCGTTGCTCGGCTCGATGAGCGACCTGCTGAACGATCCTCTCGCCGCCTATCTGCGGGCCCGCCGCGACCACGGCGACGTGGTGCGCTTCCGGGCCGGACCACCGGGACTGCGGTCCGAGATCTACGCGGTGTTCTCACCCGAGGGAGCCCAGCAGGTGCTGGCCACCCAGGCCGCCAACTTCCGCAAGGACAACACCTTCTACGAGGAACTGCGCCACTCCGTCGGCAACGGGCTGCTCACCAGCCAGGACGACGCCTACCTGCGTCAACGGCGCCTCGTGCAGCCGCTGTTCACCCGCCGCCGGGTGAACGGATACGCCGGCCAGGTGGCCGAGGAGGCGACCGCGTTGGCCGCCGCGTGGCGGGGGACGGCGGGCAACGGTGGCGGCTACGGGACCGTCGAACTGGTCGGTGAAATGCACCGGTTCGCGCTGCGCGTCGTCGGCCGGATCCTCTTCGGAACGGATGTGGAGCAGGCGTTCGAGGTCATCGAGCGCACCCTGCCCGCCCTCCAGGAGTACTCCCTCAAGCGCGGCTTCTCCCCGCTGAAGCCGCCGCGCACCTGGCCCACCCCCGCCAACCGCCGCGCCGGACGCCTCCAGGCGGAACTGCACGCGCTGTGCGACGGGATCATCGCCGGCCGCCGGGACCGTCGTGTCCGGGACGACCGGGAGGACCTGGTCACCCTCCTCGTGCACGCCGAGAACGCCGAGGACGGCAGCCTCGACGCCGAGGAACTCCGCGAACAGGTCCTCATCTTCCTGCTGGCCGGCCACGAGACGACCGCCACCGCACTCGCCTTCGCCCTGCACCTCCTCGCCGGGCACCCCGAGGAACAGCGGCGCGTACGGGACGAGGTCGACCAGGCGCTCGGCGGCCCCGGCGGGCGGGAGCCCACCGCGGACGACATGGAGGCGCTGCCGTATCTGACGATGGTGCTGAAGGAGGCGATGCGGCTGTACCCGTCCGCGCCCGTGATCGGCCGCCGGGCCGTGGCCGAGGCGGAGATCGACGGCGTACGGATACCCGCCGGGGCCGACCTCCTGGTCAGCCCCTGGGTCACCCAGCGCCACCCCGACCACTGGCCGGACGCCGAGCGGTTCGACCCCTCCCGCTTCACTCCCGAGGCGGAGGCGGGGCGGCCGCGATACGCCTGGTTCCCGTTCGGCGGAGGGCCGCGGGCGTGTATCGGGCAGCATCTGTCGATGCTGGAGTCGGTGTCGGGGTTGGCCGTGTTGGTGCGGGAGTTCGTGTTCGAGGAGGTGGGGGCGGGGGAGGTGCCGCTCGGGGCGGGGATCACGTTGATGGCGAAGGGGCCGGCGGCCGTGCGGGTCGCTCCGCGGGTTTAGCGGTGGGGGGCGGGCGGCCTTGGGATGGGTTCCTGGTCGTCAGCGGCGCCGTCGTGGTCGCTCGCGCAGTTCCCCGCGCCCCTTCAGGGCGTTGCAGCGAGGGCGACCAGTAGGGCCACGGCCGCTGCCGTGAGGGGGACTCCGTAGGCGGCTGCCGGGGTCAGGTGCTCCGCTGTCCAGCCCCCGATCGCGCTGCCGGTGGCGATGCCGCCGAGGAGGGCGGTCACCGCGAGGGTCATGCCCTCGTTGAGGCGGGTCGGCGGGGTGCGTTGCTGGACCATGGCCATGTTGGTGATCATGGTGGGGGCCGTGGCCATGCCGGCTGTCAGGAGGGCCAGGGCCAGCAGGGCCAGGGAGCCGGTGAGGGTGGCGGCCAGCAGGGGGAGGGTCAGGAGTGCGGTCATCGCCGCTATGCACCACGGGTAGCGGTACTCGGCGGGGCCCGAGAGCCTGAGCCGGCCGTACAGCAGCCCCGCCGCGCAGGAGCCGGCCGCCTGGAGTGCGAGGACCACGCCCGCCGCCGTGCGGTGGCCCGAGGTGTCCGCGAAGGCGATGGTGACGACCTCCGTCGAGCCGAACACCGCGCCCATGGCGAGGCAGACGGCCAGCAGCGAGGGCATGCCGGGGGCGCGCAGCGGCGATTTCCCGGCCTTGTGTCCCCGGGGCGGCGGCTCCGTGGCGCGCTGGGCCGCGAAGACCAGCACGCCCGTCACCAGGAGCACCGTCCCGACCAGCGTGCCCGCCTCCGGGAAGAACGTCCCGCACAGGAAGGCCGCGAGCACCGGGCCCAGCATGAAGCACAGTTCGTCGGCGGCCTGCTCGAAGGAGTTCGCCGTGTGCAGGGACCCGGGGTCGCCCTTCAGCAGGTGCGCCCAGCGGGCGCGGGACATCCCGCCGGTGTTGGGGGTGGTCGCGGTGGCGGCGTACGCGGCGAAGAGGGTCCAGGCCGGGGCGTCGTAGCGCACGCACAGCAGCAGCGCGAGGCTGCCGAGTGCGGCGAAGAGCGTGGCGGGCACGGCGACCCGGGCCTGTCCGTACCGGTCGACGAGCCGCGCCGTCCAGGGGGCGGCCAGCGCGGTCGCCGCGAGACCGGTCGCGGTGACCGCGCCGGCGAGGGCGTACGAACCCCGGGTGCCGGCGATCATCACGACCGCGCTCACGCTGAACATGCCCATGGGCAGGCGGGCCGTCAGGTTCGCCAGGGTGAAGGCGCGGGTGCCGGGGTGGGTGAAGAGCCGGCGGTACGGGCCGGGGGGCCGGTTCCTGGTGCGGCTGCCGAAGTCGACGGCGACGATCGTGTCGGCGGTGAGGGTGAGAAGGGGGGCTTTCGGGCTGTTCGGCGTGTTCAGGAGGTTCGGGTTCTTCGGGGTCTTCGGGGCTTCTCTGTACGACGGTTGCGGCATGGATCCACCGTCGCCCTCAGTGGATCACGGGGTCCAACACCTGCTGGGCCCTGATTCACGCACCTGTGTTGTGAGACGGGCGTGAGCTGTATGTTTCCCGGCATGCCCGCACACCTCGACCCCCGGCTCCTGCGCGCGTTCCTCGCCGTCGCGGAGGAACTGCACTTCACGCGTGCCGCGGCGCGGCTGTACGTAGCCCAGCAGGCGCTCAGCCGGGACGTGCGGCGGCTGGAGCGGGAGTTGGGCGCCGAGTTGTTCGTACGGACGACCCGGCAGGTCACGCTGACGGGCGACGGCGAGCGGCTGGTGCCGTACGCGCGCCGGGCCCTGCAGGCCCAGGACGATCTGCTCGCCGCCTTCGGGCAGGCCCGTGCCCTGCTGGTGGACCTCAACTCGCCGGGCCTGGGCACCCCGCGCCGGGTCCTGCACCGGGCCCGCGAACTCGCCCCCGAGTACGAGCTGATGGCCCGCTACGAGAGCGGCCTGACGTGGGCGGCCGGTGAGATGGTCGCGGGGCGGCTGGACGCGTCCTTCGGACGGTTCGCGGGGCTGGACCCGGTGCTGCGGGCGGGGCTCGACCACCAGCCGGTCCGCTACGAGCCCATGGCGATCCTGCTCCCGGAGGACCATCCGCTGGCGGTGCTGGAGGCGGTACCGCTCGCCGCGCTCGCGGGGGAGGTCGTCTACGCCGGCGCCGGGAACCCCCGTACTCCGGAGTGGACCGACCTCGCGCGCCGGCTGTTCGACGGGCGGGGCATCGAGGTCGCCGCGCCCGCTCCGCTCGCCGTGGGCGACGAGGAGTTCGAGCGGGTCATGGCCAAGACACGGACACCGGTGCTCGTCGTCGTGGACTTCCCGCCCATGCCCCGGACGGTGCTGCGTCCCTTGATCGATCCGGTGCCGCTGTCACCCGTCTCCCTGGTGTGGCGAAAGGGGCTCGCGCACCCCGCGTTCGACACCCTTCGACGGGCTGCGGCCCAGGTCGCGGCCGAGGAGGGCTGGCTGCGAAGGCCCACGGAGGGATGGCTTTCGGCCATGGATTCGGCCACTATGGGCGCGCAGGATTGACACATCGCAAACACGAAACCTCCGCGTGCGCTACATTCGTGGCCTGAGCACGGTGTGGTAGTGGGGGGCGCTCGGCCGGGTGGGGGCTCGGTACGGCGACGGGTGCTCAGTGTCGTACGCGCACCCAGAACGGTCCCGTGGGGGGATGTGCGTGCGTGTGAAGAAGTGGCGAGAAGACGCCCAACCGGAGTGGCCCGAGATCGCTGGGGGCTCCGGAGGCGGCTCTTCCGTGGGGGGCTCCCGGGGTGACACCCAGGCCTTCCCGGCGACCGGGGAGACCGAGGTCCCTGGTCGGGGCCATCGCTCCCGGTCCGAGGCAGGGGAGACGGAGATACTCCACGATGGCGGACGCGCGTCCTCGGACGCCGACGAGACGCGGGTCCTGGGGGGCGGTTCCGGTTCGTCCGCTTCCGGTTCCTCCTTCAATGGATCCGCCTCCGGTGTGTCCGCTTCCGGTGTGTCCGCCTCCGACGTGGACGAGACCGCGGTGCTTCCGGCGGTCGGGAGACCGGCGGCGGGCTCTGCTCGGCCCCCGGGGAAGACGGAGCCCTGGTCGGCCTTCGACCGACGCCCGCCGACTCGGAGAGGCGACGGGGCGTCGGCTTCCGGCGGCGGTCCGTCTCCCGCTTCCGGGAGGGGCGGGTCGTCGGCCACGACGGGCGGCGCGTCGTCAGCTTCCGGGGGTGGCGTGTTCGGTGCTTCCGGGAACGGGACGGCCCCGGGTTCCGGGAACGGGTCGTTGTCGGCTTCCGGGAACGGTGCCTTTCGGGCTTCCGGCGGCGGTGCGCACTCGACCTCCAAGAGCGGCGCGTCCGCGGCTGCCGGGCGCCACGCGTCGCAGGCCTCCCGGGCCGACGCGTCCTCGGCCTCCCCGGCCGCCAGGGCCGACGCGTCCCCGGCTTCCCGGAACGACCCGTTCCAGGCGCCCGGTGAGACACGGGCCGCACCCGCCGTCCGTGACCCGTGGGCCGAGGGCGACGAGTCCTCCGAGGCAGAGGCCGAGGCGGGAACGGGGGCCGGCGCGCCCGGTGCCACCCACGACCCGCACGAGGTCACCATCCAGCTCGACGGCGTCGGACTACAGCTGGACAACATGCTGCGCGCGGCCAAGGACGCGCCGGGCGGGGGCGGCGAGGGGTCCGACGGGCCGGTGTTCGTCGACGAGTCCGGGCGTCGTAGTCGTCGTTTCCGCCGGATCGGCATGGCCGTGGCCCTCGCCTGCGCGGTGTACGCCGTCGTGATCGTCGCCACGGTGCTGTCCGGCAACTCCGACGCGCCGTGGCTGCCCGTGGAGGGACCCAAGGAGCAGCCGGCCGGTCAGGTCGACACCCCGCCGCTGCCCGCCGAGTCGGCACCGGTGCCCTCCGGCACCGGCAGCGTCTCCCCGGGCGTCTCCCCGACGGCCGGCGCCGACACGACCCCGTCCCCGGGCGTCGGCGCCTCCGAGCCCGGCGCGTCGGCCGGCGTGGACAGCCCGGCCGCGTCCGCCGACCCGAAGCCGAGCGCCACGCAGCCCACCGTGAAACCGGACACGGACCCCACCCGGGACACCGATCCGACCGTCGAGCCCTCCGATCCCGGCCCCGACCCCGAACCGACCCCGACGGACGGCGGCGGCCCCACCGAGGAGCCGACCGACACCCCGACCATCGACGAACCCGGCACCGGCACGGTCGCCGACGGTCCGAGCGACCCGTCGCCCATCGCCCAGGAACCGGGCGACACCGCTTCCGCTCCCGCCGCCCCGTCCCCGGAGTACACCCTCTGATGGCATCCCGCACCCGCCGTCACGGCCCCGCGAAGGGAGCCCCCGACGGCTCCCGGCGCCGCCGCGTACCCATGCGCCTGCTGCTGCCCTGCCTCGTCCTCGTCGCGCTGATGGCGATGCTGATGCTGCGGGGCTACGTCCACAGCGAGATCCTGGCCGACTACCGAGTGGCGCCCGCCGCCGCCAACGACAAGGTCCCGCAGGACATCCTCAAGGGCGGCCCCGTCATCGACACCCGCGGCGGAAAGGCCACCACGCTGCGGGTGCCGGACGACAGCGTCGTCCTCACCTTCGACGACGGTCCGGACCCCGAGTGGACGCCGAAGGTACTGGACGCCCTGAAGCGCAACGACGCGCACGCCGTCTTCTTCATCACCGGCACGATGGCCTCCCGCTACCCGGACCTCGTCCAGCGCATGGTGGACGAGGGCCACGAGATCGGTCTGCACACCTTCAACCACCCCGACCTCTCCTACCAGTCCAAGAAGCGCGTCGACTGGGAGCTGTCCCAGAACCAGCTCGCGCTCGCCGGCGCCGTCGGCATCCGCAGCTCCCTGTTCCGGCCGCCGTACTCGTCCAAGTCCGAGAGCATGGACAACAACTCCTGGCCGGTCACCGAGTACATCGGCAGCCGCGGGTACATCACGATCGTCAACGACACCGACAGCGAGGACTGGCGCAAGCCGGGCGTCGAGGCCATCGTCCGCAACGCCACGCCCAAGCCCGGCAAGGGCGCGATCGTCCTGATGCACGACTCCGGCGGCGACCGGCACCAGACGGTCCGGTCCCTGGACCGGCTCATCCCCCGACTCCAGGAGAAGGGCTACGAGTTCCAGAACCTCACCGAGGCCCTGGACGCCCCCAGCGCGCACACCCGGGTCACCGGCCTCGACCTGTGGAAGGGCAAGGCCTGGGTCTTCCTGGTTGACGCCTCCGACAACATCACCGCGATCCTGGTCGTCGGTCTCGCCGTCATCGGCTCCCTCGTCATCGCCCGCTTCGGCCTGATGCTGCTGCTCTCCGGCATCCACGCCCGCCGCACCCGCCGCCGCGACTTCCGCTGGGGCCCGAACGCGCCGGTCACCGAACCGGTGTCGGTGCTGGTCCCGGCGTACAACGAGGCCAAGTGCATCGAGAACACCGTGCGTTCCCTGATGCGCAGCGAACACCCCGTCGAGATCATCGTCATCGACGACGGCTCCAGCGACGGCACGGCCCGGATCGTCGAGGGTCTCGGCCTGCCGAACGTCCGCGTCATCCGCCAGCTCAACGCGGGCAAGCCGGCGGCCCTGAACCGCGGCCTGGCCAACGCCCGGCACGACCTGATCGTGATGATGGACGGCGACACGGTCTTCGAGCCCTCCACGGTCCGCGAACTCGTCCAGCCGTTCGCCGACCCGCGCGTCGGCGCGGTCGCCGGCAACGCCAAGGTCGGCAACAAGGACACCCTCATCGGCGCCTGGCAGCACATCGAGTACGTGATGGGCTTCAACCTGGACCGCCGTATGTACGACGTGCTGCAGTGCATGCCGACCATCCCCGGCGCCGTCGGAGCCTTCCGGCGTTCGGCGCTGGAACGGGTCGGCGGCATGAGCGACGACACCCTCGCCGAGGACACCGACATCACGATGGCGATCCACCGCGACGGCTGGCGCGTGGTGTACGCCGAGAAGGCCCGGGCCTGGACCGAGGCCCCCGAGTCGGTCCAGCAGCTGTGGTCCCAGCGCTACCGCTGGTCGTACGGCACCATGCAGGCGATCTGGAAGCACCGCAGGGCGCTCGTGGAACGGGGCCCGTCGGGCCGCTTCGGCCGCGTCGGCCTGCCCCTCGTCTCCCTCTTCATGGTCCTGGCCCCGCTGCTGGCCCCGCTGATCGACGTCTTCCTCGTCTACGGCCTGGTCTTCGGCCCCACCGAGAAGACGATCCTGGCCTGGTTCGGCGTCCTCGCCATCCAGCTGGTCTGCGCGGCCTACGCCTTCGTCCTGGACCGCGAGCCCCTCACCCCGCTGATCTCCCTCCCGCTCCAGCAGATCCTCTACCGCCAGCTCATGTACGTCGTCCTGCTCCAGTCCTGGATCACCGCCCTCACCGGCGGCCGGCTGCGCTGGCAGAAGCTGCGGCGCAAGGGCGGAGTGTCCGCCCCGCCGACCGTCCCGGCCCAGCGTCGGCCGATCGTGGACGAGAGGCCGGTCCGATGAACCCACCCACCCCCACGACCGCTCCGTCGTCCGACACGGCGACCACCCCGCCGCGGCCGGAGACGCCCGAGCAGGCCGCCCGCGAAGCCCCGGCACGCGACCGCTACTTCGACCTCCTGCGCGCCCTCGCCCTCTTCCGCGTGGTCCTCTACCACCTGACGGGCTGGGCCTGGCTCCCCCTGGTCTTCCCCTCCATGGGCGTGATGTTCGCCCTCGCAGGCAACCTCATGGCCCGCTCCCTGAAGCGCCCGGCCGTGCAGGTCATCAAGAGCCGCATACGCCGCCTGCTGCCCCCGCTGTGGCTGCTGGGCGTGGTCGGCGTCAGCGGCATGGTGATCCAGGGCTGGGGCCCGGACGCCGACGGCCACCCCGGCTGGTGGTGGATCCACCTCGCCTACTGGGTCGTCCCGCTCAGCGACCCGCCGTACGGCGAGGGCCTCCCCGGCCTCCACGGCTTCGTCGGCGAGAACTGGGCCGCCGACCTCGCCGGACCGCTCTGGTACATCCGCGCCTACCTCTGGTACGTCCTGCTCTCCCCGTTCCTGCTCAAGGCCCTGCGCGCGATGCCGCTGGCCACCGTCCTCGCGCCGCTCGCGCTGTCGGCGGCCTTCGAACTCGGCTACCTCAGCCTCCCCGGCGAGCGGATCCCGTCCGCCCTCACGGACTTCAGCACCTTCGGCGCCTGCTGGATCCTCGGCATGGCACACCAGGAGGGCGTACTGCGCGGGCTGCCCCGCTACGTCGTGCCGTCGATCGCCCCGATCTTCGCCGCGGTCGGGCTCTGGTACGCCCTCAACCACGACTTCGGCGAAGGCAACGACCTGGACAGCATGCCCCTGGCCCAGGCCCTCTGGTCCTTCGGCACGGTCCTGCTCCTCCTCCACCTCAGCCCCTCCTGGTCCGAGTGGCCACGCCGCCTGCGCCGCTGGGACCGACTGATCACCCTGCTCAACTCCCGCGCGGTGACGATCTACCTCTGGCACAACACCTGCATCCTCGTCGCCGCGACGATGTGGGACCGGCTGTGGGGCGTCGACATGATGTGGATGCACTTCTCGTGGCTCCTGGAAAGCCCCTGGCCGGTCCTGGCCCTCACCTGGGTGCTCATCGGAAGCTGCATCGTGTGGTTCGGCTGGGCGGAGGACCTGGCGGCGAAGAGGAGGCCGCAGTTGTGGCCGGACGGTTCCACGAAGCGGACGGGCGGCCGCAGGGCCAAGGGCGCCGGGCGACCCTGAACACCCACCGGCCGACGTACCCGACTGTCAGACCCTCGTGGAACACTGACCGCGTTGCGGAAGTGAACGGGGCGGCCCTGGTGGCCGGTGGGGAGCAGGACTGATGAGCAAGCGGCAGGTGCAGAAGATGCTGCGGCTGATGGCGAGCGGGGAGCCGGTCGAGCTCACCAGTGCCCTGGCCTCGGTGAAGAAGCTCGCCAGGCTCGCCTTCATCGCCCAGCAGTTCGGGTACGAGTACGTGGACGTACGGCAGAGCGCCGGGCGGAACAACGCGCTCGTCATGCTGATCGCCCCCGACCCCAGCCCGCAGGCCCGCGCCCGCGCCGGGCAGAACTGGGCGCAGTATCCGAACGCCGCCGACGGGGTGTCCGTACCGCCCCTGATCCCCGACGCCTTCGAACTGCTCAAGGCCCGGATCAACTTCGACCTCACCGGCAAGAACGCCGAGAAGCGGATGGGCTACGCGGCGATCGGTCTCACCATCGGCGCCGTGATCCTCGGGCTGCGGCTCGGCGGGGACGGTGCCGCCTGGGTCGCCGCGTTCCTCACCTGGGCGTTCTTCATGGCGATCGTCGGCATCGGCTTCGCCGTCACCCGTAAGCGCAACGCCAAGTTCGCGGCCCGCCTCCAGGCCGCGGGGTTCACGCCGATCACCGACCAGGGCGGGCGGGTTCGCTATCTGCCGCCCGGCGCGCAGGTGCCGGGGCAGCACAACCCCTTCGCCTCAGGGCCCTACGGCCACCAGCCCCCGGCCGCCCCCGCCGGTCACGGCCAGCAGCCGCCCGCTCCGTACGCCGCCCCGGCCCCCGGCCCCTACAGCGCTCCCCGGACGCCCGGCCCGTACGGCGGCGTCCCGCAGCAGCAGCCGTACGGCCAGCCGCCCCAGCCGCAGCCTGCGTACGGCCAGTCGCCCCAGCCGCAGCCT
>CBFGZZ010000216.1:0-15027 GCA_965653385.1 uncultured Streptomyces sp.
GTGCGCGGGTGGGTCGAGGCGTCGCCGGTGCCGCTCGATGCGTGGGTGATCGAGCCGCGCGGGCACCGGGGCGGGGATCGGCTCAGGACTCTGCGCGTCGAAGCCCGGCTCGAAGCTGGGCGTGGGGGCGGAAGTGGGACTCGGCTGAGGACTCTGCGCGGGCACCGGGGCGGGGCTCTGCCCGCCGCTCGGTACGGGGATCGGTTCGGGGCTCGGCGCCGAGGTCGACGGCGAGTGCTGCGGCGGGGGCGACGCGGGATCCGGCGCCGGGATCGGCTCGGAACCCCGGGCCGCACTCGGTGCAGCGACCTCGGTCCGGCTCAGCGGCGGGGGCGGCACCGAACCCGGAGCGGGAGTCGGCTCGGAACCCCGGGCCGCGCTCGGTGCAGCGACCTCGGTCCGGCTCAGCGGCGGGGGCGGCACCGAACCCGGAGCGGGAGTCGGCTCGGAACCCCGGGCAGGGCTCGGTGCAGCGACCTCGGTCGGGCTCGGCGTCGAACTCGGCGACGTGTCCTCCGCCGTGTGCGCCGACGAAGCCGGAGCGGGATTCTCCGCGGGAAGCGGCTGGGAAGCCTCCGCCGGACTCGGCTCAGCGCTCTGCGCGGGAGCCGGTGCGGGGACCGGCTCGTGGCTCTGCCCGACTCCCGGCACGGGGATCGACTCGGAGCCCTGCCCGGCGACCGGAACAGGGGCCGGGATCGGAGCAGGAGCCGAGGGCGACGGCGAGTGGTGCGGTGGGAGCGGTGGGGATGCCGGTGCGGGACTCGGTTCGGTGGTCTGTGTGGGGCTCGACGCCAGGACCGTAGCCGTGTGCGGGGCCGAACTCGACGGGCCGCTCGGGGCCGCACCCGGAGCGGGGCTCTCCGCGGGGAGCGGTAGGGAACCCGGCGCGACGGTCGGCGGCGGGCCCGTCGGGCCTGTCCGTGGCACGAGCGGGGGCTGCGCGGGGCCCGGAGGGGAGCCGTAGGCAGGGAGTGTGGCCGGGTTCTGGTTGGGGTTGGGCTCGAAGCCCCGTGGGGGAGCCGGGGGCAGGAGGCGGGGCGGGATCTGGGGTGGGGCGTAGGCCGTCAGCACTATGTCCGTGCCGACCCCGCCCTCGCGTGAGATCCGGGTCAGCGCCTGCTGGTGCAGCTGGTCGAGGGAGGGGCGGTAACCGCTGCGGAGGAGGGTCGCGACGGCCTTCATGTACGCCGGGCCCGCGACCGTACGGCGGTTCGGCGGTGGGGCGACACGGCCGTAGACCGCGTTGTTGCGCCCGGAGTCCAGGGGGTTGGCGCCCAGCCACTCCCAGGTCTCGGCGTCGGCGTGCAGGTCGAGGACGAGGGACGTGGAACCCGGTGCGCGCAGGCGCAGTTCCTCGCGGAACCAGTGCCAGGGGAAGCCGGTGTAGCGGATGGTCGAGGGCGTCGTCCGGGCCAGCGCGAGGTGGGGCAGGTGCTGGCGGCGGTCGAGGTGGAGCTGGCCGGTGACGAAGACGGTGAGCGGGGCCGGCGAGGCCGCCGCGGCGCGCAGGCGAGTGAGGACGGCCTGCGGTTCCAGCGGGTCGGCGAGTTCCACGACGTTCGCCGTGTCCGTGCCGGACAGCACCGTGGGCGGCACGGCGGCGAGAACGGGAAGCACGGAGGCGGCGTCCACCAGACAGCCCTTGCCCGCCGGGGCGGCGGCCAGCAGCAGCACGGTTCCGGGCATCGGTCCCTCCCCATCCCCCGTCGATCACTTAGGGCAGCACCGTAACCGCTGCGGCTGCAAAGCGGGATCTCAGGACTCTTTACGCCCGATTCCGTCCGTATTCCCCACACCAGTTCTCCTCCGACGTACCGCGAACACCGTCGTGTCGTCGGCCAGCCGCCCCCCGCAGTGCCTGAGCGTGCCGTCCCGCACGAAGTCGACCAGCCGCCGGGGCTGCGTGATCCCCGGGTCGGCGGCTACGGCCGCGGCGACCTCGGTGACGAGCGGGAAGAAGACGTCCTCGCCGTCGCGGGCCTCGGTCACGCCGTCCGTGGTCAGCAGCAGGGTCTCGCCGGTCCGCAGGGCCACGCGGTGCACGGGTGGCGGGCCGTCGACGGGGTCGAGCTCGCCGAGGCCGAGGGGAAGACCGTGCCGGCCGGGCGGCAGGGACCGTACGCCGTCCGGGCCGACGACCAGCGGGCACTCGTGGCCGAGGACGAGGGCGTCCACCGCGTCCGGCTCGTCGTCGGGGAAGCCGATCAGTACGGCGGTGGCGAACCGGTCGCCGTCCTGGCCGCCGAGAGCCGTACGCATCCGGATCTGCCGCTGCATGCGCACCTCCAGACGCTGGGCGACCGTCGTCAGGTCCGGCTCGTGATAGCCCGCCTCCCGGAACGTGCCGAGCAGCGCGGCCGCCGCCTCCACCGCCGCGAGCCCCTTGCCCTGGACGTCGCCGAGGATGACGCGGGTGCCGTACAGGCCGGTCTGGATGTCGTAGAAGTCGCCGCCGACCCTGGCCTCGCTGTCGGCGGCGAGATACACCTCCGCGTGGTCGAGGCCGCCCCAGCCCGGCGGCAGCGGGCGCAGCACGGTGCGGCGGATCGTCTCCGCGACGTCCTGGATGTGCAGCATGCGCTGCTCCTCGCGCACCCGGACCGCACAGGCCAGCGTGGCGAGGACACCGCCGATGCCGGCGAGGACGAGGTCGGGGGTGCCTGCCTGGTACTCGTGCGGCAGGGCGGCGTCCGCGGCGAGGTAGGTGGCGGGTGCGAGCACCGCGAACACCGCCGTCCCCCACACCCCGCAGATCGCGGCGGCGATACCGGGCACCAGCACGATCCAGGACAGGATCCGGAAGTCGCTGCTGGTCCTGTAGTCGACCGACACGATGGCGACGAGCAGCAGCAGCGGCGGCACCCAGGCGACACTGCGGCCGCGTACGCGCAGCAGCTCCGGCCGGCGGGCGGCGCCCTGCGGGCCGGCTCCACCCTCGCTGACGGCCCTCATGGGCCTCAGACAAGCACGCCGGTCAGCGCGCCGCATCCGGGTGCCGACTTGCCACCCGCCCGCTTCAGGTGTGCCCTGGATGGCGGGGCGAGGAGAGAGGAGTGCTCTCATGGCTCATGCGGCACCCGCGCCCGGCGGCCGGACCGGGACGGCGCGAACGGCCACGGCCGGCACGAAGGGGCTGCCCGATGTGTTCAGTGCGCGGACGCACCGCGCGATGAGCTTGGTCGTACCGGTCGTCCTCGGACTCGTCTACGGCTACTGGGCCGCGGCGAACCGGCGCTCCGGCGGCGAGATCACCGGCTGGAACCTGCTCTTCGGCTTCGTCACCGCGGCCGCTTTCATGGTGTTGTACGTGGCCGTCCGCTCGATCGCCTCCCGTGCGATCCGCGAGGTGCACGCGGTCCTGTGGGCCGCCTTCACGGGCGGTACGTTCGGGTTCCTGTACAGCCAGACCGACGCCTCGGTCCTCAGGTCCTCGCTGATGGGGCTCGCGATCGGCGCGGCCTGCTTCGTCGTGCTGTTCTACCGCTACTACACGCACGAGGACGCGCAGGGCCACCATCTCGCCTGACGGATGCGGATACGCGGATACGGGATGCACGGATCGACCCCGGCGACCGATGGCTGACTACCGATGGCGCCGGGGCCGGCCCGTTCCCCTTCATCCCTTCATCCACCCACGGCTCCCCTGACCCATGAGACACCCGTTCGGGTGAACGCTCCACCGGAGAGCGGAATCGTGCGGCCGTATGCAGGCACGAAGCTGGCGTCCGCGCCCCCGTGCCCGTTGCCTGAAAGGGTGCTCACCCGGCTGCGCAACGCCCTGTCGGCAGCGCTGATCGCGCTGGCGTGCCTCCTCGTGCCGTTCGGGGTGCTGGCGGCGTGGGTGACGTACGGACTGGCGGACACCGGTCGCTATGTCACCGCGATGGCGCCGCTGGCCGCCGACCCGGCCGTGCAGGGCGCGGTCGCGGACACGGTCGGGGCCGGGATCATGCGGGAGATCGACGACCGGATGGAGGCGTCCCCGGCGTCACCCGCGTCGCCCGAGCCGGGTTCCGTGCGGCCGTTCGCGCGGGACGCGGTGCGCTCCTTCACCCGGACCGAGGCGTTCCGTACGGCGTGGGAGGCGGGCAACAGGGCGGTCCACGACGCCGTGCTGAGTGCCCTTCAGGACGGGCGCGAGCGCGCGGTGACGGTCGACCTCGCGCCGGTCACCGCGCAGATCAAGCGCCGGCTGACCGACGACCACGTGCCGCTGGCCCGCCACATCCCGGTCGAGCACACCGAGGTGGCGCTGCTCCCGGCCCATGAGGTGCACCGCCTCAGGAAGGGGTACGAGGTGCTCGAGGTCGCCGGCTTCTGGCTGCCCGTCTCGGCGGCGGTCCTCGCCGCGACCGGCATCGCCGTCGCCGCCTGCCGCCGTCGCGCGGTCACGGCCACCGCGCTGGGCACGGCCCTGGGCGGCGCGCTCCTGCTCCTCGCGGTGACGCTCGGCCGCCGCCTCACCCTGGCCGACCTCCCCGACCCGGCCCACCGCCCGGCCGCTGCCGCGATCTACGACGCCCTGACGGCCACCCTGCGCGGAGTCTCCTGGCTCCTGATCGCCCTCGGCCTCACGGCGGCCCTCATCTGCCGTCTGGCGCGGTTCCTCGCGCAACGCCGGCAAGCCTGCGCAACGCCCACCGCAGATCCGGCTCAGGAGCCGACCCGAGCCCGAGCCTGACCGCGTCCGGCGTGCGGTTCGGGTCGACGGTGAACGCCGGACCCGGTGTCACCGCGATGCCCTGCGCGGCCGCCGCGGCCGTGAAGGTCTCGGCGCGCCACGGGGCGGGCAGCTCCCACCAGGCGTAATAGGCGCGGGGATCGGACCGTACGGTGAACCCCCGCAGCTCCTCCTGCACCACCCGCTGCCGACGCGCGGCGTCCGCCCTCTTTCCGCCCACCAGCCGCTCCACCGTCCCGTCCCCGATCCACCGCGTGGCCGCCGCCACCGCGAAGCGCCCCGCGCTCCACCCGCCGGACCGGACGGCCGCCGCCACCGCGTCGGCACGGTCCTCCGGTACGACGACGAAACCGACGGTGAGTCCGGGGGCGACGCGTTTGGAGAGGCCGTCGACGACGTGGGTGAGGCCGGGGGCGTGGGCGGCGAGCGGGTCGTCGTCCGTGAGGAAGGACCAGATGCGGTCCTCGACGATCGGGATGCGCAAGTCGAGGGCGGCATGGGCCAGTTGGTGTCTGCGTTCGGGGCTCGTCGTCACCGAGGTCGGGTTGTGCAGGGTCGGCTGGAGGTACAGCGCGGACAGGGGAGCCGTGCGGTGGGCGGCGGCGACGGACCGCGGGAGCGGGCCCTCCTGGTCGGTGGCCAGCGGCACCAGGGTGATCGCGAGCCGGGCGGCGATCTCCTTGACCACGGGGTATGTCAGCGCCTCGACACCGACCCGGCCGCCGGGGCGGACCAGGGAGGCGAGGGTGGCGGCGACGGCCTGGCGGGCGTTGCCGGTGAAGAGGATCCGGTCGGGGGCGGGGTGCCAGCCGGGGGTGGTGAGCAGGGCGGCGGCGGCCTCCCGGGCCTCGGGCGTGCCGGTGGCCGCGGCCGGGCGCAGGGCCTCCGTCAGGACATCGGGGCGCAGCAGCGGGGCCAGGGCTGGGGCAAGAAGCTCCGACTGGCCCGGCGCGGACGGGTAGTTGAGCTCCAGATTGACCGGCGCCGTGGTCGCGGCCTCGACGAGCGCCCGCTCACCCGGCCCCGTCGGCGCCGCCCGCACGAACGTCCCGCGCCCGACCTCGCCGACGACCAGACCCCGCCGTACGAGTTCGGCGTACACCCGCCCCGCCGTGGATCCGGCGATCCCGCGCCGCCGCGCGAACACCCGCTGTGGAGGCAGCCGTTCACCCGGCTGGAGCCTTCCGTGGGCGATGTCGTCGGCGATGCGGTCGGCGAGACGCCGATAGTCGTCCACGATCCGATTCACGAGCTGCTCCCCCAAGTACCGATCAAAGTGCGGATTCCCCGGATTGCACCGAGGGCAAAGATCTTATTGCACCGAGCAGTTGGGGCGATCTAGGGTCGTCCACATGAGCCCCTTCCTCGCATACGAGGACAAAGGCGCCGATGTCGCCGGCGCCTCCTCGCCCCCTCTCGTCCTCGTCCACGGCCACCCCTTCGACCGCACGATGTGGGCCCCGCAGATCGAGACGTTCTCCGCCACCCGCCGGGTCATCGCCCCCGACCTGCGCGGCTACGGCGCCTCCCCGGTGGTCCCGGGCGTCACCCCGCTCTCCGTCTTCGCCCAGGACATCGAGGCCCTGCTGGACGACCTGAAGGTGGCGACCTGCGTACTGGCGGGCCTGTCGATGGGCGGCCAGATCGTCATGGAGTGCTACGCCCGCTTCCCCGACCGCATCCGCGCCCTGGTCCTCGCGGACACGTTCCCGGCGGCGGAGACGGCCGACGGCAAGCGGGCGCGGGGCGCCATGGCGGACCGGCTGCTGCGCGAGGGCATGCGCGGTTACGCCGACGAGGTGCTGGAGAAGATGGTCGCGCCCTACGCCGCCCCCGAGGTCAAGGCCCACGTCCACCGCATGATGACGGCGACCCCGCCCGAGGGCGCCGCGGCCGCCCTACGCGGCCGCGCCCAACGCCCCGACTACCGCGACCTGCTGACCCACGTCACCGTCCCCACCCTCGTCGTCGTGGGCGCCGACGACACCTACACCCCCGTCTCCGACGCGCAGGCGATGCACACCGCACTCCCCGACTCGACCCTCCGGGTGATCGAGGGGGCGGCGCACATGCCGAACCTGGAGCGGGTGGGGGAGTTCAACGGGGCGTTGGGGGAGTTTCTGGCGCGGGTGGACGACAGCCGATACGGAGAACGGTGACTCAGCCGCCCGTGAGCCAACCGACCAGATTCGTAAACGGCGAGGTTGTGGGGATCGCCTCCATTGGCCCGGTGATCGATTCGGGTGCTTGCGGTGCTGCTGGAAGCTTTCGGCCTGCTGTTGTGTTGGTGGGGGTGGGTAGGGTCCGGGGATGGGGAAGATCGAGGTCGTTCCGGAGAAGGTGGCCTGGGTTCTCGTGCGTGACGGGCGGGTGCTGGTGACGCGCAACCGCGGTGTGGATGTCTTCTACTTCCCGGGCGGAAAGCGGGAGCCGGGTGAGTCCGATGCCGAGACCTTGGCACGCGAGATCGCCGAGGAACTCCAGTCCCGGGTCGATACGGCGACGATGGCGCACGTCGGCACCTTCGAGACGCGGAGGGATCACGACGGACGCGCCGAGTTCCGGATGATCTGTTACACCGCCGAGTACACCGGTCCGCTGGTTGCCTCAAGGGAGATCGCAGAGTCGGCCTGGTTCGGCTATGGCGATCGTGAGCGGGTCTCGGCAGTGGACCAGATGGTGCTTGACGTGCTCCATACCTCTGGCCAACTGCCCTGAGGATCAGGCTCACCGGGAAAGTGCCCCTGGACTGCAAGAATGAGGGTTTTCGCGGTCCTTGTCCCTGCCACCGCGAAGAGGCGTATCGGTCCTACCCGCGTGTCCGCGTCGAGGGCGGTGGCCGGACGGTGGTCTCGCAGGCGGGAGGCGCCCTGCTGGTGGAAACGGCCGTGAGACCGGGCTGGACGAGGCGATATCGACAGCTCTGGCGCCGTGGTGCGAGGCGGGGGCGATGTATGACCCAGGGAAGATCCTGCTGGATGCGGCCCTGGCGGTTGCGCTCGGCGGGGACTGCCTGACCGATGCGGGCATGCTGCGGGCCGGGCCGGCCGTGTTCGGTCCGGTGGCCCGCGACCTCACTTTCTGCCGCCCCATCAATGTCCTCGCCTCGGCCGGGCCGAAGGCTCTGGCGGCGATCCGCACCACCCGGGCCCATGTCCGCGAACACGTCCGAGGCGGCAGTGCGGAGCCGGTCGCCGCCCTGCTGCGGCCTGCCAACGCGGGCAGCGGTAGGGAGCCCCTTCGCATGCCGGGGCAGCTCTGTCGGGCGTCAGCCTCGGCGGTGCCGCTCATCCGCGGCAGCGAGAACCAGGTGCCGTATTGAACGTGGCCGGAGCTACACCACCTGACATAACGACACGCTGAGGGAGCTTCCGGCCCGCGTGGACGACAGCCGCAGGCGGGTCATCAGTCCGCGGCATCCCCGGCCTCCCAGCGCAGCAAGTCGCCCGGCTGGCAGTCGAGCACCTGGCAGAGCGCGGCGAGCGTCGTGAAGCGCACCGCCTTGGCGCGGCCGTTCTTGAGTACCGCCAGGTTGGCGGGCGTGATGCCCACTCGGTCGGCGAGCTCGCCCACGGACATCTTCCGCCTGGCCAGCATCACGTCGATGTCGACGGTGATCGGCATCAGATCACCACGTCCAACTCGGCCTGCATCTGTGCCGCTTCGACGTCGCGCGCGACGGCCTGGGCGAGCAGCATCCGCAGCACGAGCACGATGAGCGCGACCCCCAGGATGGCGACGCCGACCCCGCCCATGATGACCGTGACGCCCGGGTCCTCCCGCTGGCCCGGCGCATTGATGGCCGTGACCGCGAACCATACGAGGGCAGCCGCCACGATCGCGCCGATCACGCCGTCCACGTACCGGAAGGCGGTGTGGGAGAACACGGTTCCGCGTCGCACCATCGTCACCAGCCGCCATACGCAGACCAGGGCGACCTGAACCGACAACATCCCCAGGATCGTGATCACGCGCAGCGGGGTGAGCGGGAGCGATCCGTCCTCCGGGTCATTCCCGCTGACCAACGCCCATACCATCCCGGCCTGCACGAACACGGTGCCGACGGTCACCACCACGAGCACGGCGCGCAGCGCACCCACTGTCAGCTTTCCCACAACGCAACCTTCCATCGAGTCACGATGAGATTCTATCGAATATCGATAGATGAACAAGGGGTCGCCGCAGGCACTCCTCGCCGTCACCTGCAGCTGCCAGGCCCCGGGATACACTGCTCCGCTCCACCCTGACTGGAGGTCATCCGAGTGGTTCTCGCACGGGTACTTGCCGGTGCTCCATTGGCTCTGGTGATTCTCGCCCTGTCCGGCTGCGTCTCCCCCTGGAGTTGCACCGACACGACGGCGGAGCGCGGGGAGGCCGGTGTCAGGGTGCGGGTGGAGGACACATCTGGGCAGCTTCTCGGCGTCACCGCCGAGGTCGTCGACTGGCGCCTTGAGCCCCACCCGCAGGTGCCCTCCGAAGGTGACCGGGTCCACTTCCGCTACCGCTTCGACGGCGCCGACCACATGTCCGGCCCTGCGGTGGACGCCTGCGCGGTCGACAAGGAGCGTGTGGCGTTGGGGTGCCAGACGGTCTATTCGTCCGAGGCGACCGGGCCGGACGGTGACCTCACGGGCGACGGCTGGCTCGCCGTCGATCACCCTGAGCAGGTGGCCGGAGTGCTCTTGATCCCCAACGACCAGTCCTACGACAGACGAACCTGCGAGCAGGACATCAAGGACGGCGGCGGGCTGCATCCTCCGGAACCAGCCCGCATCGGGGACCGACTGTAAGCGGGCCACGCCGCTTCCCGCTCGACCCGGCCGACGGAGTCGACGGCACCATGGCCATGCCCGGCGCCGTCGCCGACGTACGCGGACATGCCGTACGGCTGCAGCTCGCGCACCCCATGCCCCCGCTGCCCGGGCACGTCGACCTGTGGCGGCGGGAGCTCGGGGAGCTGCGGGACTTCGCCGTGGAGGACACCCGGACACCCCTCGTCGTCGCCGGGGACCTGGGGGTACCTCCCACGCCCTTAAGGCAGTGGGGGAGCCTCCCAGGACCACGCCGCCTTCCGCCGCATCCTCGACGCCGGCCTGCGGGACGCCGCCCGGCTCACCGGCCACGACCGCACGCCCAGCCGGCCGGCCCGCACCACGCCCGCCTTCGGCACACAGATCGACCACGTCCTCCTGTCCACCGACTTCTCCGCCCACACCGCCCGCTTCCTCGACCTGGCCGACACCGACCACCGGGCCCTGCTCGTCGGCGTCACCCTTCACCAGCGCGGATGAGGTCGACGAGGCACTGGTGAAGGGTGCTCATAATGGGGCGCATGTCCCGCGAGTTCCCCATCGGCCTCACCCCTCCCGACTGGCTGGTGCGGAACCTCCGAGCCCAGCCGGCCCCCGTAAACCGGCCCGCCGTGGTCCGCGCCGCCATCGCCATCGCGCTGCCGCTGGCCATCGGGCTGGCCGTCGACCGCCCCTTCTACGGCGCCCTCGCCTCGATGGGCGCGCTCAACGGCGTCATCAGCGACACCGCCGCCGCCTACCGCGTCCGTATCCCCACCATCGCGATCCCCCAGCTCTTCGGCGCCGTCGGCATCACCCTCGGCGCCGCGGTGTACGGCCACGGCTGGGTCGCCGTCGCGGCCGTCACCGGCGTGGCGCTGGTCTCCGGGATGATCTCGACGATCGGCGCGGTCGCCTCCGCGGCGGGCCTGGTGCTGCTGCTGACCAGCGTGGTCGGCGCGGGCCTTCCGATGCCGGGCGCCTGGTGGCTGGCGCCGCTGCTGATGTCCGGCGGCGGCCTGCTGGTCCTGCTCCTCGCCCTGCTCGCCTGGCCGCTCAGATCAGGGGTGCCGGAGCGGGAGGCGGTCGCGGACACCTACCGCAAGGTCGCCGAGCTGCTGGCGGCCGGAGGAGAGAGCGGACCCGGCGACACTCTGGCCTACGACGACGCCCGGCACGCCGTCACCCAGTCCCTGAACCAGTCGTACGACATCATCCTCGCCCACCGCGCCCGCCACCACGGCCGCAGCCCCGAACTGACCCGTCTGCTGGCCCAGTTGAACGCCATCACCCCGGTCGTGGAGGCCGCCCCCGCCGCCCGCCTCAGCGGCCGCCCCCTCCCACCCGAGGTCCCGGAGGCCGTACGGCACCTGGCCTCCGCCGTGGAGACCGGCTACACCGGCCCGATAGGCCTGAAGCTCCCCACCCCGACCACCGAGACGGCCCGCGCGGTCGACCACGCCCTGCGCCACGCCGCCGAGGTCGTCACCAGCCCGGACGTCGACCCCCGCGGCATCGACGACCGCCTCGGCCGCCCGGCCGCACTGGGCAACCGTGCCGCCCGCGCCCTGCGGGGCGTCACACTCTCCGCCGCCTCCTGGCGCTACGGCCTGCGCCTCGCCCTGTGCATCGGACTGGCCCAGGTCCTCGTCTCGATCATCCCGGTCCCCCGTTCCTACTGGGTCGCCCTCACCATCACCTTCGTCCTCAAGCCCGACTTCGGCTCCGTCTTCTCCCGCGCCCTGCTGCGCGCCCTCGGTACGGTCGCCGGGCTCGTCATCGCGGCGGCGGTGCTCGCGGAGGTGCCGCGCGGCTGGTGGGACGTACCCGTACTATTCCTGCTCGCGCCCCTGGTCCCCGCGCTCACCCCACGCGGCTACGGCTACCAGACGGCTGCCATCACCCCCGTGATCCTGCTCCTCTCCGACGTCCTCAACCGCCAAGGCACCGCCCTGCTGCTGCCCCGCCTGGTCGACTCCCTCATGGGCTGCGCCATCGCCCTGATCGCCGGCTATCTCCTCTGGCCGGAGAGCTGGCACACCCGCGTCGGCGACCGCCTCGCCGACGCCGTGGAGGACACGGCCCGCTATGTGGAGGGCGCCTTCGGTCCCGGCGCCGTCGACCCCCCGGCCCGCGCCCGCATGCGCCGCCGCCTCTACCGCAACCTCTCCGCCATCCGCACCGAATTCCAACGCGCCCTGACCGAACCCCCGCCCACCGGCCGCCGCGCGGCCGCCTGGTGGCCCCTGGTCGTCGCCGTCGAACGCATCGTCGACGCCACGACAGCGGCCCGGGTGAGGGTGAAACACGGCTCGGCCCCACCGTCAGCGGCCGAGGTCACCCAGGTCGCCCTCCAGCTAAGGGAGTTGGCCGAAGGAGTACGAGAGGCCGAGACCCTCTACGCGGTCCGCACCGACCTCACCGGCCCGTCGGGCAGCGTCCTGGAGCCCCTACGCCAGGAGGTGGCGGCGGCCCGCTCCATCGCCTCCCCGCGCTGAAACCCATCTGACGGCGTGGAGGACCGACTCGGCTCGCTCAGGCCCCGGGGGCCGGTGCCCTGCGCCATCCGGCTAAGCCTTGACTGGTGCGGCCGACCTGGCGGCCTGCTCGATCTTCGCGCAGTAGGCCGCACGGGCTTCCTCGTCGATCTGCTGCTCGTTCTCGGCGCGCACCCCGGTCCGGCCGTCGAGGCTCTCGCGCAGGATGTCGGCGTGCCCGGCATGCCGGATGGTCTCGCCGAGGACATGGACCGTGATGGCGAACAGGTTGGTGTTGGGACAAGGCTCCGGCCACCACGGCACGTGGCCGGGGGCGTCGAGGGGAAGCTCGTTGATCGTCGCGTCCGAGTGTGCCCACGTGCGCCGGTAGAACCCGGTGATCTGATCGCGGGTCTCGTCCTCGGCCGCCCACAGATCGCTGCCGTCGTAGTCCTGCCACCGGGGCAGCGGTTCCGGGGAAGGGCGGTCGAAGACCTCGCCGAAGTACCTGGCCTCGACGGTGGCCACGTGTTTGACCAGGCCGAGGAGGTTGGTCCCGGTCGCCGTCAGAGGTCTGCGGGCGTCGTATTCGGACAGGCCGTCGAGTTTCCAGAGCAGCGCTTCGCGGTCCCGCCGCAGTCTCCCGTGCAGGTTGTCCTTCGCGAATTTGTCGATCATGCGGCGTGAACCTTCCATGGGCTGTTCGTGGTCTCAAGATCCCGTACGTGGTCCGCAACGGGGACTGTCTTTCAGAGAGCAGGTCGGGACGGGGACCGGGGAGGTGGGCGGGTGCCAGGTGAGAATCCAGCCGGCGGTAAGCACCGCCGCGCCGCCTGCCAGAGCGATTGCGCCGCCTGTTCCGATGCCCGCGGCCACCGCGCCGAAGCAGGCCGGCCCGACGCCCTGCAGCGTCATGCTGCCGGAGCCGAGCAGACCGAAGGCCTGGCCCTGGCCATCCTGCGGCAGGGCGTTCAGGAACGGCCGTTGCAGGCCCAGACCGTAGGCCAATCCGAAGCCGCAGAGCAGCAGCAGGCAGGACGAGACGCCCACTCCGGGCTCGGCGGCGAAGCCGACCAGCGGCAGTCCCGTCAGCGCGGTCAACGGGACCACCAGCCGCTCCCGGGTGGGTGGCCGTAGCAGTCGACCCACCAGCAGGTCACCGACAAGCATGCCGACCGGCAGACAGCCCATCAGCACCGCGTACCAGCCGGGCGCGAAGTGGCGTCCTCCCGCGTAGGCGACGATCAGACCTTCCACGCCCGTCACGAACGCGGGCGGTAGCCACTGGGCCAGCATCAGTCGTCGTACCGTGTGTCCGCGCAGCAGCAGGCCGGCACCGTGCAGGCTCGCCCGGACGGCCCCGCCATCGGCCCGAGCGCTGCCGGGTGTGCCGCCGAACTCTCCCGGCTCCAGCCGGGGTAGCCGGATGCGGACGGCGAGCGCGCAGCCGAGGTAGAGGGCGGCGCTCACCACGAGCGCCCGGTGCGGGCCCAGTACCGCGACGACCGCACCTCCCAGCGCCAGACCGAACAACTGCGCGCCGGAGGAGGCGATGTTGTTCAGTGAACGGCCCAGTACATAGGCGTCGCCCTTCAGCCACTGCGCGACCAGCCGACTCGACGCGCCGCCGAACACCGGTGTGGCGAGGGCGACCAGCGCCACGACACCGAGGCTTGCCGCGATCGGCATCCGCACCAGGGCGAGCAGCAGGGCGGCGGCGCACTCCAAGGCATGGCCGCCGGCGATGAGCGCGCGGGGCGGCAGTCGGTCGGCCAGTGAGCCCAGCAGCAGCGAGCCGAACAACTGCGGGAGAAAGCCGATGCCGAAGGCCAGTGCGCTCAACAGCGCGGAGCCGGTGGTCGCGAAGACCAGCACCGAGAACGTGGTGATCCGCACCGAGCCCGCGGTGATCGCGACGGCTCGGGTCGAGAAGAGCAGCCGGAATCGCGGCTCGGCCAGTACCTCCCGGTAGGTGGCACGGTGGTCGCCCTGCGCGGGTCCGGCGGTTGGGGTCATGACGCGCAGCCTCGCCGTGCGCCCACGCCACTCACCAATGATTCGTCGGTGGACGAATCGGAACAGACGTCCGGCGGTAGCATCGCAGAGTGCTCCGCTTCGAAGTCTCCGTCGAGGACCTGCTGCGCAGCCGCTTCGCACTGTCGCCCGCGATGGACCTCTGCTTATTGCTGCGCTCGCTCGCCGGCCAGGACCGGCCGCTGCCGCGAGCCTGGTCCACCCGGCTCCTGCCGGCCTTTGAACGGCTTCGCCGCGAGACCGAACTGGACGCCGTCCTCGCCCTGCACACCCCGCAATCCGGACCGGACTTCGTCGCCCCGCCCTCGCGCGGCCTCAACCAGACCTGGGCAGACGACCTGGCCATGATCCGGGCCACACCGCTGGAAGCGGCCCGCCACGAGATCGCCACCACCGCGACCGGCCCGTCCACCCATGATCCCCGCGTACGCGCGGTGCTGGACTCCACGGACGCCGTATCCAGGATCGCCGAGGCGATGGACCAGGCGTGGCACGAGCTGCTCGCCACGGACTGGCCGCAACTGCGCGCGATCTGTGAGCGCGATGTCGTGCACCGGGTGGGTGTGATCGGCGAACACGGATGGGCCACCACGATCGAGAGCCTGCACCCGAGCATCGCCTGGCGCGCCGGCGGCATCGAGATCGGCTTCTTCCCCTCAGTCGGAAACGTCCGCCTCGCCGGTGACGGACTGCTGCTGATCCCTTCGGTCTTCGTCCCGAATATCGCCGCCCACCTGGACAGCCCCTGGCCCCAGACCTTGGTCTATCGTGCCCGCGGCACCGCCGCCCTGTGGGGCGAACAGGAGACCGTCCCCCAACCGGACGCGCTGACCGCTCTGGTCGGCCGGGCCCGAGCGCGGCTGCTGTTGGCGTTGGACGCCCCGGCCAGTACCAGCCATCTCGCCCGAAGCCTCGCCATGGCGCCCGGCGCGGTGGGAGACCACCTCGCCATCCTGCGAGGCGCGGGGCTGCTCGTCCGCGCCCGGTCCGGACGGTCGGTGCTCTACCGGCGCACCCCGCTCGGCGAGGCGCTGGTCGCCGG
>CBFGZZ010000217.1:0-15007 GCA_965653385.1 uncultured Streptomyces sp.
AAGGGGCGGAGCCCCTTCAAGGGATGGGACGGGTAGGGGCGGCGGGGGCGAAGAAAAGCCCTCACAACCGCCCGATATCCCCCCGAGGCATCCGCGGAGCCCGCCGCGCCGGCACCCGCCCGCTCAACAAAATCAACCGAGCCGCCCGATGCCGCTGCCCCGCATACGGCGTCAGCAACTCCAGCATCACGGAGTCATCCGCATCCCGATCCCCGGCAAGCGCCCACCCCACGATCCCCGGCAGATGCAGATCCCCCACAGTCACCGCATCAGCCGCCCCATGACTACGCTGCACAACCTCCGCGGACGTCCACGGCCCCACCCCCGGCACAACCTCCAACCGAGCCTGCGCCTCCGCCGGAGGCATCCGCACGGCCTCCTCCATCCGCGCGGCAACCCGCACAGCCCGCAGAATCGTGGACGCCCGCTTGTTGTCGACCCCGGCCCGATGCCACTCCCAGGACGGAATCAACCGCCAGGTCTCCACGTCCGGCATCACACACATCCGCTCGGGCGCGGGCCCGGGCGCCGGCTCCCCGAACTTCCGCACCAGCAACCGCCACGCCCGATAGGCCTCATCGGCCGTGACCTTCTGCTCCAGGATCGACGGAATCAACGACTCCAGCACCAGCCCGGTCCGCGTCAACCGCAGCCCCGGCCTCCGATGCCGAGTCACCGCCACCAGCCGATGCCGCGGTACGAAGACGGACGGATCGTCGGCGGCCCCGAGCAGCTCCGGCAACTGTTCGAGCAGCCACTCGGCCCCCGGCCCCCACGCCTCGCCCCGCACTTCGGCCCCGCGTACACCGACCCGCAGCGTCCCGGGCCCGGCAGGCGTACGACAGGCCCGCCACACGGACCCGTCCGGCGTCGCCCGGAACGTCGGATCCCCGGGCCCCCGCCTCAGCGGCCCCAGCACCAGCCCCAGATCGAGCGGCCCGTCCGGCACGACCGTCCGCACCTTCCCCGCCACGACAGCCTGCCGCGGCACACCCCCGGGCACGGCGACATGCCCACCACGCACCGTCGTACGCGTGGGTCGCGGAGCGAATCGTCCTGCCACGTCTGAGGTCCTAGGAATGCGGGAGGGGTCTACGAGTCAATGCGGAAGGGGCCTACCAGTAGGAGTACCGGGAAGAAGCCGACGAGCATGCCCCCGAATGGCGCCTACGAGCGGGCGTCCTACGAGCGGGCGTCCTACGAGCGGGCGCCCACGAGCGGGCGCCCTACGAGCGTAGGCCCTACCCGGCGCTCCATGACCCCTGTGGGCCCCACCCCCGTCACCGAACCTCGACAAAAGCCCCCGCATCCCGCTCCGGCCGAGCCCGCGGCTCCTCCGCCGGATGCCCGACCGCCACCGCCCCCATCGGATCCCAGTCCTCCGGCAGCCCGAGCACCTCCCGTACGACCTCCCGGCAGAACATCGTCGACGACACCCACGCCGAACCCAGCCGCTCCCCGGCCAGCGCGACCAGGAAGTTCTGCACCCCGGCGCCGGTCGCGACGACGAACATCTCCCGCTCGGCCCCGTCCCGCCGTGCGTCGCCGTAGGTGTGCGAACCGTCCATGACCAGGCAGGGCACCACCAGATACGGCGCGTTGCGCAGCACGTCCCCGCGCCGCACCCGCTTGGCGACGGACTCCTCGCTCTTGCCGTCCCGCCGTAGATCGGCGATCCACGCGTCGCGCATGGCGTCGAGCAGCCGTGTCCGCGACTCCTGCGACTCCAGCAGCACGAACCGCCACGGAGTCGTGTGATGTGGGGCCGGCGCGGTGACGGCCGCCGCGACGGCCCGCCGTACGGCCCCGCCGTCGACGGGCTCGTCCGTGAAGGCCCGTACGGTACGCCGCTGGGTGACCGCCTCCCGTACGGCCTCCGACGTACCGAGCCGGAACATGTCGTCCCGCGCGTCGCGTACCAGGGCCCGGGCCCCCTCCCCGTGGTCCTCGGTCACCGTGCTCGCCAGCCCGCGCACGACGGCGACCGGAAGTCCGGCGGCCTTGCCCTTGACCAGGTCACCGGCGGCGGCCAGCTCGTCCGCCGTCGCCACGACGGTCGCGCTGAGCGGATTGCCGTACGCGTCCGTGCCCCCGCGCAGATCGTCGAGTACGCGGATGCCGGCGGCGCCGATCGCGACATCGGTGAGCCCGGCGCGCCAGGGGCGCCCGAAGGTGTCGGTGACGACGACCCCTACCTCGACGCCGAGTGCGTCCCGCAGTCCGTCCCGGATCGCCCGCGCGGACGCGTCCGGATCCTCGGGCAGCAACAGCACGGTCCCGGCGGGAGTGTTGGAGGCGTCGACCCCGGCGGCGGCCATCACCAGGCCCTGCCGGTTCTCGACGATACGAAGGGCTCCGCGACGCGCCACGACCCGTACCGTCTCCGCGTCGATCGCGGCCTCGCGGTCCGTCGCCTCGACGATCCGCCCCTCCGCCTTGGACACGATCTTCGAGGTGACGAGGAGGACGTCCCCGTCGACGAGGCCGGGTTCGGCGGTGGCGATCAGTTTGGCGAGGTCGTCGCCCTGCTGGACCTCGGGAATCCCGGAGACGGCCCAGACCCGGTAACCGTCGGCAGACACCTCGCTCAAGTCGCCCGCACCTCCTCCGCCAGCGTCAGCGCCTCCTGGGCCATCCGCGCGGTCGCGTCGAGGTCGGTCATCATCAGCGGCACGGCCCGGCAGCGGATCCCGGCCGCCTCGACCCGCTCCACGGAGCCCTCGTCCACGGTGTCGACGAGCCAGCCGTCGAGGAGTCCCGAGCCGTAGTGCTCGGCGACCGCCGCGGCCGTCGACTCCACGCCGACCGCCGCGAGCACCTTGTCGGCCATCCCGCGCACGGGCGCGTCCCCGACGATCGGGGAGAGCCCCACGACCGGCACTCCGGCGTCGGCGATGGCCTCGCGGATGCCGGGCACGGCGAGGATCGTGCCGACCGAGACGACCGGGTTGGACGGCGGGAAGAGGATGACGTCCGCCGCGGCGACGGCCTCCAGGACGCCCGGCGCCGGCTTGGACTGCTCCGCGCCGACCGGCACGATCGCCTCCGCCGGCACCGAGGCCCGCAGTCGCACCCAGTACTCCTGGAAGTGGACGGCCCGGCGTTCGCCGTCCAGGTCGACGGCGACGTGTGTCTCGACGCGGTCGTCGGTCATGGGGATGAGACGGACTCCCGGCTTCCACCGGTCGCAGAGCGCCTCGGTCACCGCGCTCAGCGGGTATCCGGCGCCGATCATCTGCGTCCGCACGATGTGCGTGGCGAAGTCCCGGTCACCGAGCCCGAACCACTCGGGCCCCACGCCGTACGCCGCCAGCTCCTCCTTGAGATGGAAGGTCTCGTCGGCCCGGCCCCAGCCCTGCTCCTCGTTGATGCCGCCGCCGAGCGTGTACATCACCGTGTCGAGGTCCGGGCAGACCTTCAGCCCGAAGAGGTGGATGTCGTCCCCGGTGTTGCCGATGACCGTGATGTCCGCGTCCGGCACGGCCCGCTTCAGACCGCGCAGGAACCGGGCACCACCGATGCCGCCTGCCAGAACCACAATGCGCATGGGAGCAGTCTTGCAGGCGGGTACGACAATGCGTCAGGCAGTCACGGGGCGGGGCTCCTCACGCGCCTCGCAGGCCGACGAGGTGTGCATCGGCATCTCGGTCAGGCCCGGGTGGTACACGTGCAGGCTGACCGCCGGGTCCAGCGTGTCGTTGGCCACCTCGTGCGCGTATCCCGGTGCGAAGACGCGCTGCGCGCCGGCCGCCAACACGCGCGTGCCGCGTTCCGTGCGCTCGGTCAGCGTGCCGTCGAGGACCGTCAGGACGCCGGAGGACCGGCCGTGGTCGTGCAGGCCGCTGCCCTGTCCGGGGACCCAGGACAGCAGCCACACCTCGTAGCCGGGGCCGGTGTGCAGCCGGTGGTACCAGCGCGTGGTCGCGTCGTACCGGACGAGGTGCTCCCACTGCGACCGGTCGGCGGCGATGGAGCGGGCGAGGCCGACGAACTCGGCCACGGTGGCCGGGTGCTCGCGCGGTGTCTGGAGGAGGTGCGGGACTTCGAGGATGTCGCCGGCGATCTGGAGGTCGCTGTCGCTGTTCATGGGGTGCGTGGTTCCTCAGTGAAAGAAGGTCAGAGGGAACGGAGGCCGAGAGACGGGTGGCTCGGCCGTCAGCTGGAGCAGGTGTGGCTCAACAGCTGGGACAGCAACAGCTACAGCGAGCGCGGGCAGCACCGTGGGACCCGGCGGTGCGGGTCGAGGTGGGTGCCGAGTTCGCGAGCATGCCCACAAGAACACCGGTTTGCACCTCGGGTGTCAACTCGGCGCCCGTTATGTGGGACATGTTTCACCTCATCCGGTTCATCTCTGTGGTGAAAGGTTTGTTCATGGGGTGGCCGGGACACATGGCGCACAACCGGGCGCACGAGCGTCGTTGTGATCCTGTGATCCGACTGTGATCCGGTTCGCTTCTGCGCGTGTGTGCAACGAGATCGAACTTCTGGGCGTCCTTTTCCGTACAGGCTCTGAGCGGGGTCGGACACCCTCCCGGGCCTCGTCTGCTTGTCAAGGTTTATGACGATTTGAACACTTTCCGCTAGGCCTTGGTTCCGCAGAGTGAATAAGGGGCTCAATAGCAGATCTCGGCTTGACTCGCCCGGAGCAGCACACTTGTAATTTCACTCGTGTCGTTCAGCCGAAATCGGTAACGGCTACATCACGGGGACGCGAAAGACAGACGAGGGGCGCACATGACCGAGCTGGTGCAGCAACTGCTGGTCGACGACGCGGACGAGGAACTCGGCTGGCAGGAGCGCGCGCTGTGCGCCCAGACCGACCCCGAGTCCTTCTTCCCCGAGAAGGGCGGCTCCACCCGCGAGGCCAAGAAGGTCTGCCTCGCCTGCGAGGTCCGCTCCGAGTGCCTCGAGTACGCCCTCGCCAACGACGAGCGATTCGGTATCTGGGGCGGTCTGTCCGAGCGGGAGCGCCGCCGCCTGAAAAAGGCCGCCGTCTGAGCGGTGCACCGGCCGGACGTCCGGCCATGGCGGGCCGAGCCGCGGGACCGAGCGGTGGCCCGACCTGACCTGGCCCGGGCGGCCGGGGCTGAAGAGCGCGTTCTCTCACACCCAGTCCGTACGTATCGCACGTACATACGTCTCGAATATGTCTCGAACGGCCCGTCGCAGGTGGGTTATCCACAGGCGGCGGGCCGCCGTGATGCCCAGCCGATAGTGTGGTCGCTCGTCCGAGACGCCGCGCTGTCCCCACGGGGCACGGGCGTCCACCGCAGTCCATCGAACCGGGGCCCGTACCTCGATGTCCGTGCACAGCCACACGGCAGCCCAGCACGACTCCGCTGCCACACCTGAGTTCCCGCGTCATGTGGTGACCGCGGTCCTCGTCTCCCACGACGGCGCCCGCTGGCTGCCCGACGCGCTCGCCGGGCTGCTCGGCCAGGAGCGCCCCGTCCAGTTCGCCATGGCGGCCGACACCGGCAGCGCGGACCGGTCCGCACAGCTGGTCGGCGAGGCCCTCGGCGACGACCGGGTGCTGCACCTCGCCCGGCGCACCGGATTCGGCCAGGCCGTCGAGGAGGCCAACCGCACGGCCCCCGTCCTCACCCCGGACGAGCTGACCTATCTGAAGCGGCCGAGCGGCTGGGACCCCGTCACGCGCACCTGGCGCGACGACGCCTACGACATGCCCGAACTTCCACACGGGGACCCGGTGCAGTGGCTGTGGCTCCTGCACGACGACTGCGCACCCGAACCCGACGCCCTGGCCCAGCTGCTGCGCGTCGTGGAGAACGAGTACGAACTGGGCCGCGACGACGTCGCCGTCGTGGGCCCCAAGCTGCGCGGCTGGTACGACCGCCGACAGCTCCTCGAGGTCGGCGTCACCATCGCCAACTCCGGCCGCCGCTGGACCGGCCTGGACCGCCGTGAACAGGACCAGGGCCAGCACGACCACGTGCGGTCCGTGCTCTCCGTGTCCACTGCCGGGATGCTGGTCCGGCGCGACGTCTTCGAACAGCTCGGTGGCTTCGACCGCCGCCTGCCCCTGATGCGCGACGACGTCGACCTGTGCTGGCGCGCCACCGCCGCCGGCCACCGCGTCCTCGTCGCCCCCGAGGCAGTCGTACGACACGCCGAGGCATCCTCGCGCGAGCGCCGCACCGTCGACTGCGTGGGCCGCACCGCGGCCTCCCCGCACAAGGTCGACAAGGCGGGCGCCGTCTACACCCTGCTCGTCAACACCCGTACGGCCGCTCTGCCCTGGGTGCTGCTGCGCCTCGTCCTCGGCACGGTCCTGCGGACCCTTGCCTACCTCGTGGGCAAGGTCCCCGGGCAGGCCCTCGACGAGATCCGCGGCCTCGTCGGCACCCTGCTGCGCCCCGAGCGGATCATCGCCGGGCGGCGCAGGCGCGGGAGCCCCGTCATCGACAAGGGGGAGCTACGGGCGCTGTTCCCACCGCCCGGCGCGACCGTGCGGGCCGCCGTCGAGCAGGCCGCGAGCAGCCTCTTCGGCAGCTCCGACCCCGAGGCGGCCGCGGGCGCGGGACGGCACGGCGGCGCGATCGAGTCCGGGCCCGGCGGGGACGACGCCGACTTCCTGGAGGTCGAGCAGTTCGCCCGCCTCAAGCGCGTCGCCCGCAAGCCCGGCCCGGTGCTCTTCCTGGTGCTGCTGTTCGTCTCACTGATCGCCTGCCGCGCCCTGCTCGGCGGTGGCGCGCTCGCGGGCGGCGCACTGCTTCCCGCGCCCGCCGACTCCGGTGAGCTGTGGTCGCGTTATCTCGACGCCTGGCATCCCGTGGGCGCCGGCGGCGCCGCGTCCGCGCCGCCCTACCTGGCGATCGTGGCGATGCTCGCCTCGGTGCTGCTGGGCTCGACCGGGCTCGCGATCACCGTCCTGCTGGTCTGCTCGGTGCCGCTGGCCGGCCTCACCGCCTACTTCGCGTCCCGCCCGCTCGTCGAGTCACGCCTCCTGCGAGCGTGGGCGGCCGTCGTCTACGCGTTCCTGCCCGCCGCGACCGGCGCGCTCGCGGGCGGCCGTCTCGGCACCGCCGTCCTCGCCGTCCTGCTGCCGCTCATCGCGCGCGCCGGCATCGCGGCGAGCGGCCTCACGAACAGCTCCGGTGCGCGTGGCAGCTGGCGCGCCACCTGGGCGTACGCCCTGCTGCTGACGATCACCACGGCCTTCACGCCGATCGTGTGGCCGATCGCGCTCGCCCTCGGGATCGGGCTCCTGGCGGTAAGGCGCTCCGACATCACCGCCTACGGCCTGCGCTTCCTGGCCCAGCTCGGCGTCCCCCTGCTGGTCCTCGCCCCCTGGTCGCTGTCGCTGCTCCCGTTCGGCTTCTTCCAGGAGGCCGGTCTGGAGTACGGTCCCTCGGCCGCGTCCGCGCTGGACCTCCTCGGCGCCAGCCCCGGCGGCCCCGGCACCGTCAGCGGCCTGATGCTCATCGGCGTCGTCCTGGCCGCGCTGGCCGCCCTGCTGCGCACCGAGCGCCAGTTCGGGATCTGGACGGCCTGGGCCGTCGCCCTCGTGGGCCTCGTCTTCGCGGCCCTGTCCAACGGGTCCACCTGGGCCGGCCCCGCGACCCTCGTCTACGGCGTCGCACTCCTGGCCGCCGCCCTGCTCGGTGCCGACGGAGCACGCGCGCGTGTGGCCGAGCAGAGCTTCGGCTGGCGTCAGCCGGTCGCCGCGCTGATCGCCTTCGCCGCGGCCGCGGGACCGTTGCTCGTCGCCGCCGGCTGGATGATCGGCGGCGCCGACGGGCCGCTGGAGCGGCGCGACCCGGTGCAGGTGCCCGCGTTCGTCGCCGAGGACAGCAACACCCGCGACCAGGCCCGCACCCTCGTCCTCGACAGCGACTCCCCGGCCCACGTCGGCTACATGCTGGTGCGCGGCTCCGGCGCCCGCCTCGGCGACGCCGAACTCGCCGCGGCGGACGGGGAGAACGCCAAACTCGACAAGATCGTCGCCAACCTCGTCGCCGGCTCCGGCGCCGACCAGGCCGACCAGCTGGGCGCGTTCGCCGTGCGTTACGTCCTCGTCCACAAGGGCGCGCCGCGCGAGGTCACGCGCGTACTGGACGCCACGCCCGGACTGTCCCGGCTGAGCGAGCAGAACGGCAGCGCGCTGTGGCGGATCGACCGGCAGGTGTCCCGCGCGGCCATCGTCGCCGGGTCCGGCTCGGCCGAGCCGCAGTCCGTCGCCGCCGGGCCGACGGAGATCCACACCACGATCCCGGCCGGTTCCGACGGGCGTGTCCTGCGCCTGGCCGACAGCGCCGGCGACGGCTGGACGGCCACCCTGGACGGCAAGCCGCTCACCCCGACCACGCTCGACGGCTGGGCCCAGGGCTTCGAGCTTCCCGCCGAGGGCGGCAGGCTGGACGTCACCTACGACGACCCGATCGCCCACACCGCCTGGCTGTGGGCCCAGGGCTTCCTCGCCCTCGTCCTGGTCGTGATGGCCCTTCCCGGACGCCGCCGCGACATCGACGACGACCTTCCCGAGGAGCAGCCCGCCCCGGCCGAGGCCATGGCCGGCGACGGCCGCCGCGCCCGTCGGCTCCGTGCCCAGGCCGAGGCCGAGGAGACCGGTCAGGGCGGCGAATTCCCGCCCCCGCCGAACGAGGCGCCCGCCGCCGCGATCCCGCAGCAGCAGACCTACGGAGAGTGGGACACGCCCAGTTACGCGGGCGCCGAGTACGGCGGCTACGGCGGCGAGCAGTACCAGACCGGCCAGCAGTACCCGGCGGGCGGCGCCTACGACCAGGCGTATCAGGCGGATCCGTACCAGGGTGGCCAGTACGACCCGTACGCGTACGGAGGGCAGGCCCCCACAGGCGCGTACGACCCCTCGTACGACCAGACGTACCAGCAGGGTTACGACGGCACGTACGACCCGGCGCAGCAGCAACCGCACGGCAGTGAGCGTTCCGACGGGAGCCAGCAGTGAACCGCACGACCCTGTCCCTGATCGCCGGCTGCACCGCCCTCGCCGCCGTCACCGGGCTCGCGGCGCTCACCACGCCGGACGCGTCCGGCGCGAACACCGCCAAGGCGGCCGCCGAGCTGCCCGTGGAGCGCACCAGCCTGCTCTGCCCGGCGCCGAGCACCTCGGACCTCGCCGAGACGACGTACACGTCGTTCACGCCCGTCACCAAGGGCACGGGGAGTGACGGCAAGGCGGAACTGCGGTCCGCGGCGCAGGAGTCGGCAGCCACTGCGGACGGCAAGGGCAAGAAGGCCGACGACGCGAGCAAGGCCGGGAAGTCCGACAAGACAGCGAAGGCCGACAAGCCGGTGCTGGAGTCCAAGGAGCCGGGTGAGCCGGTCATCGGCGACGCGTCCGGAGCCGACTCACCGGCGCTGATCGGGACCGCCGACGGAAAGTTCGCGCCCGGCTGGACCGTGCAGGAGACCACGGAGGTCGCCGCGGGCACCGGGCGTGGCCTCCAGGGCGTCAACTGCGCCGCCCCCGACACCGAGTTCTGGTTCCCGGGCGCCAGCACGGCTCCGGACCGCACGGACTACGTCCATCTGACCAACCCCGACGACTCGGCCGCCGTCGTCGACATCGAGCTGTACGGCAAGGACGGCGCGATCGAGACCCCGGCGGGGGAGGGGATCACGGTCCAGCCGCACTCCGGCGAGCCGATCCTGCTGTCCACGCTGACCAGCGAGAAGCAGGACAACGTGACCGTGCACGTGAGCGTGCGCAGCGGGCGGCTCGGGGCGTCGGTGCAGGCGCTGGACGACAAGCTCGGCGGGGACTGGCTGGCCGCGTCCGCCGACCCCGCGGGCAGCCTGGTCCTGCCCGGCATCCCGAAGGACGCCACGTCGGTGCGGCTGGTCGCCTTCACGCCGGGGGACGCCGACGCGGACCTGAAGGTGCGCCTCGCCTCGCCGGCCGGACCGATCACCCCGGCCGGGAACGAGACGCTTCACGTCAAGGCGGGCATGACGAGTGCGGTCGATCTCGGTGACGTGATGCGGGGCGAGACGGGGTCGCTGGTCCTGACGCCCACGGACCAGTCGGTGCCGGTCGTCGCGGCGCTGCGCGTGGTGCGCGGCAAGGGAGCCAAGCAGGAGACGGCCTTCATACCCGCGAGCCGCCCGGTCGGCACGCGCGCGACGGCCGTGGACAACAGGGCCAAGGGCACGACGCTGTCCGTGACCGCCCCTTTCCGTGCGGCGCAGGTCAAGGTCACGGCGTCGGCGGGCAGCGAGGGCGGTTCGGCGGCGTCGAAGACGTTCACGATCAAATCCGGCACCACCCAGGACCTGGAGATGCCGGCGCCGAGCGGCCTGAAGGGCACGTACGCGCTGACGGTGGAGTCGGTGTCGGGCGGGCCGGTGTACGCGTCGCGGACGCTGGTGGGGACGACGGAAGGCGTGTCCGGCTTCACCGTGCAGACGCTGCCGGACGACCGGGGGATGGTGGCGGTGCCGGAGGCGGACGAGGACCTGTCGGTGCTCCAGAAGTAGGCGGCGGCCCCCAGCGGGGCCTGGGCCGTCAGTCCTCGCCGTAGCGGGGGTCGACCGTCTCGGGGGTCAGGCCCAGCAGTTCCGCCACCTGTTCCACGACCACCTCGTGAACCAGTGCCGCCCGCTCGTCCCGCCCCTTCGTGCGGATCTCCACCGGCCGACGGTAGATGACCACCCGTCCCGGGCGCCCCTCACGCGCGGGGATCGTGCCGCCGAGGGGGACCGCCTCGTCGTTCCAGGTCCGGCCGTCCAGGCGGGGGACCTCCAGGACCAGGAAATCGATGTCGGCCAGCTGTGGCCAGCGGCGTTCGAGGCGTTCCACGGAGTCCTGCACCAGGTCGGCGAAGACGTCGGCACGGCTCGCGGCCAGCGGGACCTGGGGAGGTGCGATCGGGCCGCGCATGCCCCGCCCGTGGCGATCACGGCGGCGGGGCCCGGGGCCGGCGGCACGGGGCGGTACAGGGGTGTCCATCACTGCTGAAGCGTAGTCCTCGAGGCCGCCGCCTGTCCGATCCCCATGTCGTGGCAGGGGTGGCGTTCGGCCGCTCGTACGGCATGTCGGCAGATGACCATTCCAGCCAAGGTTGGGCTCGTTTCCGTATCTCTCCGAGACCGGCGTTGGCGAGGTAATTGACTGGGTTTGTGGTGAGTGATGACCGGCCCCAGGGATGTTCGGGATCTCGGAGGCAGGCTTCCTTGCAGGTCAGCGAGTTGGGGCAGAAGGGGTGTGTGGGGTGTTTCACAGCACGACACGGTGGAGTGACCTGAGGGAGAGTCGTCGCGGCCCGCTCAAGAGTGCGGTACCGTCCAACGTCGTGAGCCCTGTACGTCGCTGTTCGCGCACCGCTTGCGGCCGTCCCGCCGTCGCGACGCTGACGTACGTCTACGCCGACTCGACCGCGGTCCTCGGCCCGCTCGCGACCTACGCCGAACCCCACTGCTACGACCTGTGCGCCGAGCACTCCGAGCGCCTCACCGCCCCGCGCGGGTGGGAGGTCGTGAGGCTGCTGGACGGCTCGGCTCCGGCCCGCCCCAGCGGCGACGACCTCGAAGCGCTTGCCAACGCCGTGCGTGAAGCGGCCCGTCCGCAGGAGCGGGCGGCCGAGGCCGGTGGGGGCGGTGGCCGTGGGGCCGACCCGATGGAGGTCGCGCGACGGGGTCATCTGCGGGTGCTGCGCTCACCCGACAACTGACGACCGGGCCGTTCCCTTCTTCCACCTCCCGTCTTCCGCTCTCCCGCGCTTCTCGCATGCTCGTCGCGCACGTCCGTCTCGTTGAATGATGCACAGCCATTGACGTGAACTTGTCGCGGACACGACCATTCCGTATGCCGGAACGAGAAATCGCTTTCCGTATGACGGAAACCGGGAGGCGCCCGTGTACGTCCAGGAACTGGAACCCGTCGCCGGCTCGCTCGGCCTGTCCGCCCTGGTGGCCGCGCTGCCGCTCGTGATCGTCCTGGTCCTGCTGGGCGGGGTCCGGATGAAAGCGCACCTGGCGGGGCTCACAGGGCTTCTGGCGGCCGTTCTGGTCGCCTGGCTCGCCTACGGCATGCCGCTCGACCAGACGCTCTCCAGCGCCGCCCAGGGCGCCGCCTTCGGGCTCTTCCCCATCCTGTGGATCGTCGTCAACGCCCTGTGGGTGTACCGGATGACGGTCCGCACCCGGCACTTCGACATTCTGCGCAGGTCCTTCGGGCGGCTCTCCGACGACCCGCGCATCCAGGCGCTCGTCGTCGCCTTCTGCTTCGGGGCCCTGCTGGAGGCGCTCGCCGGATTCGGGGCGCCCGTCGCGATCTGCTCGGTCATGCTCGTCGCGCTGGGCTTCGAACCGGTGCGGGCGGCGGTCGTCGCCCTGGTCGCCAACACCGCGCCGGTGGCCTTCGGCGCGATGGGCACGCCGGTGGTGACACTGGCTCAGGTCACCGGACTGCCACTGGACGACGTGGCCTCCGTGGTGGGGCGTCAGACGCCCTTGCTGGCCCTGGTCGTACCGCTCGTGCTGGTCGGACTCGTGGACGGACGGCGCGGGCTGCGGGAGACCTGGGTCCCGGCCCTCGTCTGCGGATTCGCCTTCGCCGTCGCCCAGTTCGCCGCCTCCAACTACGTCTCCGCGCAACTCGCCGACATCGGTGCCGCCTTGGCCGGCGCGGGCGCCCTGGTCGCCGTACCGCACGCGCGCGTGCCCGCCACCGAGGCGGTACGCGCGTCCGTGTTGACCGGCGCGAGGAGCGAGGAGCTGGACGAGGATGATCCGCGGCGGGAGGTCGTGCGGGCCTACGCGCCGTACGCGTTGATCGTCGTGATCTTCTCCGTCGCGCAGCTCCCGGTGGTCAAGGACTGGCTCGCCAAGGCGACCCAGACGTACGACTGGCCCTTCCTGAACGTCGCGAACCCGGACGGGGAGCCGGTCGCCGGTAATGCCTTCAGCTGGCCGATCGTGTCCACCGGCGGCACGCTCGTGCTGATGGCGGGCGTGTGCACGGCGGTCGTTCTCGGCGTCCACGCGCGTGTGGCCGTCAGGGAGTGGGCCGCGACCGTGCACGAGTTGAGGTTCGCCGTCCTGACCGTGACGTCCGTGCTGGCCCTCGCGTACGTCATGAACCTCTCCGGCCAGGCCGCCACCATCGGCTACTTCGTGGCCGCGGCCGGCGCGGGCCTCGCCTTCCTGTCCCCGGTGCTGGGCTGGTTCGGGGTGGCCGTGTCCGGGTCGGACACCTCGGCCAACGCGCTGTTCGGCGCGTTGCAGGTGACCGCGGCCCGGGAGTCGGGGCTGTCACCTGAACTCCTGGCCGCCGCCAACAGTTCAGGTGGCGTGCTCGGCAAGATGATCTCGCCGCAGAACCTCACCATCGCGTGCGCGGCCGTGGGGCTGGCGGGCCGGGAGGGGGACCTGCTGCGGCGGGTCCTGCCGTGGAGCCTGGGCCTGCTGCTGGTGATGTGCCTGATCGTGGTCGGCCAGAGTTCCCCGGTGCTGGACTGGATGCTGCCCTCATCTTTGCGCTGACCTGAGGTTACGGCTCGGGGTCCAGTCGGTGGCCGCACGTCCCGCTGTCAGTGGTGGCGGGTAGTTTGGGGTGACCGATAGGACTTTCAGGAGGGTTGGCCGTGGCTGATCTGTCACAGCTCGTGAAGGCGTACGACGTGCGCGGAGTCGTCCCCGACCAGTGGGACGAGTCACTGGCCGAGCTCTTCGGGGCAGCCTTCGTCGAGGTGACGGGCGCCGGCGCGATCGTCATCGGTCACGACATGCGCCCTTCGTCCCCCGGCCTGGCCGGCGCCTTCGCGCGCGGAGCGGCGGCTCAGGGCGTCGACGTCACCGAGATCGGCCTGTGCTCCACGGACCAGCTGTACTACGCCTCGGGCGCGCTGGACCTCCCAGGCGCGATGTTCACGGCCTCGCACAACCCGGCCCAGTACAACGGCATCAAGATGTGCCGCGCGGGCGCGGCCCCGGTAGGCCAGGACACCGGCCTCGCACAGATCCGCGAGCTGGTCGAGGGCTGGATCGAGTCGGGCGCCCCGGCCCCGGCCGCCCGGACGGGAACGATCACCCGACGCGACACGTTGGAGGACTACGCGGCCCACCTCCGCTCGCTCGTCGACCTGACCTCCATCCGCCCCCTGAAGGTCGTGGTGGACGCGGGCAACGGCATGGGCGGCCACACCGTCCCGACCGTCTTCGGCGGCCTCCCACTGGACGTCGTCCCGATGTACTTCGAGCTGGACGGCACCTTCCCGAACCACGAGGCGAACCCGCTGGACCCGGCGAACATCGTCGACCTCCAGAAGCGGGTCCGCGAAGAGTCCGCCGACCTCGGCATCGCCTTCGACGGCGACGCCGACCGCTGCTTCGTCGTCGACGGGAACGGCAACCCCGTCTCGCCGTCCGCCATCACGGCCCTGGTGGCCTCGCGCGAACTCGCCAAGCACGGCGGCAAGGGCACGATCATCCACAACCTGATCACGTCCTGGTCGGTCCCGGAGGTCGTCAAGGAGAACGGCGGCACCCCGGTCCGCACCCGCGTCGGCCACTCCTTCATCAAGGCCGAGATGGCCAACTCCGGCGCCATCTTCGGCGGCGAGCACTCCGCCCACTACTACTTCAAGGACTTCTGGAACGCCGACACGGGCATGCTGGCCGCCCTCCACGTCCTCGCGGCCCTCGGCGGCCAGGACGGCCCCCTGTCCGCCCTGGTGAACCAGTACGACCGCTACACCGGCTCCGGCGAGATCAACTCCACCGTCACCGACCAGGCCGACCGCCTCGCCGCCATCAAGGCCACGTACGGGCCCCAGGCCGGAGTCACCCTCGACGAACTCGACGGCCTCACCGTCACCACCACCGACTGGTGGTTCAACGTCCGCCCCTCCAACACAGAACCCCTCCTCCGCCTCAACGCGGAGGCCCGGGACGAGGCGACGATGACGAAGGTGCGGGACGAGGTACTGGGAATCATCAGAGCCTGAGCCATTTCCAGCCCGTCCGGCGTTCGAGGACGAGCCGCACTTTTAGCCCGTCCGGC
>CBFGZZ010000218.1:0-14935 GCA_965653385.1 uncultured Streptomyces sp.
CGACCGGCGCGGACTGTTCCTCGCCTCCGGAGGCCTCTCGCACGACCCGCCCGTACCCGTGCTCGTCGGCGCGCCGCCCCGGGTCGCCGACGCACTCGTCGAGGGCCGCCCCCCGACCCCGGAGCAGCGCGCGAAGGCAGAGCAGCGGGTCGTCCGGGCGGGCCGCGACTACGCCGCCGGATCGACCGCTATGACCCCCATCAACCCCGCCTGGGACAACCGTCTCCTCGACCACCTGGAGAAAGGCGAGCTGGCCGAGTTCGACTCCTGGACCGTGGCCGGGATGGCTCAGGAGGGCGGCGGCTCCGCGCACGAGGTCCGCAGCTGGATCGCCGCGTTCGCCTCCCTCGCCGCCACCGGCCCGTACGCGATGACGTCCCGCTTCTACGAGCCGATCCCCGCGTGGATCGCCGGGTTCGCCGTGGCGACGGCGCGCAGGAGGTGACCGGCGCGGCGAGCCGGCAGGTGAACCTGCGAAGCCTTACGGGAGCCCCGGAAATACTCGGCTGCGACCGAGGTCGACCCACCCATAGGATCCTCGTTCGAGGCGCTGACACGGCGCCCTGCCGACCGCCGGCACTCAACGGACCGAGGATGCGTGGCGCAATGAGCAGCCGACTCTTCGCAATCTCCTTCGACGCGCACCACCCGGAGCATCTGGCGCAGTTCTGGTCAGGTGTCCTGGGCCTGGAGAAGGCCGGGGATTCCGACGACGGCGTCACCCTGCTGTCCGGGAACGACGCCGGCTACCGCCTCGCCTTCCGTACCTCCCAGGCGCGGAAAGTCGACCAGAACCGGCTGCACTTCGACCTGACCAGCTCCTCCCCGAAGGACCAGCAGGAGACCGTGGCCAGGGCGCTCGACCTCGGCGCGCGGCACGCCGACGTCGGCCAGGGACCGGACGCCTCCCATGTGGTGCTCGCCGACCCCGAGGGCAACGAGTTCTGTGTCATCGAGTCGGGGAACAACTTCCTCTCCGGCTGCGGCTTCATCGGAGCACTCGCCTGCGACGGTTCCCAGTCCGTGGGGTACTTCTGGAGCCGGGCGCTGGGCTGGCCCCTGGTCTGGGACCAGGACGAGGAGACCGCGATCCAGTCGCCGCACGGCGGTACGAAGATCACGTGGGGCGGTCCGCCGCTGATGCCGGATCCCGGCAAGGACCTGCACTTCGAGCTCGCGCCGGACGACGATCAGCAGACAGAGGTCGAGCGACTCCTCTCCCTCGGGGCGAAGCGCCTCGACTCAGCTCAAGGACGGGACGGCGCGGTGCTGCTGGCCGACCCCGACGGCAACGAGTTCCGCGTGCTCAGGCGTCGTTGAGGAATGCGGCCTGAGGTAGGAGCACGAGGCTGTGAGGGCGCGGCATCCTGAACTGATCGACCCCGTTCTCGCCGTCCGTGTCGCTGATGCCGCAGCAGTTCAGTCGTCTCCCCGGACGATGTTGTCGTCGGGCCCGCCCCTCGACTGACCGCCGTCCCCGTCCACCGCCATGGCACGTATGCAGGTCTGGATCTCGCGTCCACGCAGCCGGCGGGCCCTCGCCCACCCCGTCTCGGGTCGACGTACGGTGCTCGCCTTCCTGACCTGCGTAGTCATGGCGTTTCATCTTCCTTCTGATCCGGTGCCCATGGTTCGGCTCGTGCGACTGCTCTCGCCCACATGAGGTACCACTGCCGAGTCCCCGCTCGCCCCGTTCAGAAACCCGCGGCGGTCCACACGGCCCGTTCCGGTCGTGCGGACCCCGCGGGCTCCTCCCGTCTTCAGGTGCTCTGTTGCAGTCTGCGCAAGGACGCGACCAGCTGGTCCACTTCGTCGGAGGTGTTGTAGAGGGCCAGCGAGGCGCGTGCCGCCGAGGCCAGTCCGTAGTGGGCGAGCGCTGGTTGGGCGCAGTGGTGGCCCGCGCGGACGGCGATGCCGTCGTGGTCGAGCCAGTCGGCGACGGTGGCGGGGTCCTGCCCGGCGAGGGTGAAGGTGAGGACGGCGATGCGGTCGGGCGCCGAGCCGATCAGGTCCAGGCCGGGGACCGTGGCGAGGGCCTGGAGCGCGTAGGCCATGAGTCCTTCCTCGTAGGTGGCGACGGCCTCCCGGTCCAGGGACGTCAGCCAGTTCAGGGCGGCGAGCAGGCCGATGACTCCGGAGATGTGACCGGTGCCGGCCTCCATCCGGTGCGGGGCGGGTGCGAACGTGGTGTGGCCGAAGGCCACGGACTCGATCATGTTGCCGCCGCCCTGCCACGGTGCCAGACCCGGGAGGAGATCCGGCCTCACGTACAGGGCGCCGATGCCGGTCGGCGCGAACAGTTTGTGGCCGGAGAACGCGTAGAAGTCGGCGTCCAAGTCCTGTACGTCGACGGGGAAATGAGCGACGGCCTGAGCGCCGTCCACCAGGACCTTGGCACCGTATCGGTGGGCCAGTGCCGTCATCTCCTTGACCGGCGGGACGGTGCCGAGGACGTTCGACGCGTGGCTGATCGCGACGAGTTGGGTGCGGGAGGAGAGCAGATCGGCGTATGCGTGCTGGTCGATCTCCCCTTCGGGTGTCAGTGGGACGGGCACGACCCGGGCCCGGGTCTCCTTGGCGATCATCTGCCACGGGACGATGTCCGAGTGGTGTTCGAGGACGGGGACGAGGATGTCGTCCCCGGGCCCGAGGTTGGCCCGGCCCCAGCTCTGCGCGACCAGGTTGACCGCCTCCGTGGTGCCGCGCACGAAGACGATGCTGGCCGGATTCGGCGCGCCCAGGAAGTCGGCGACCGCGGCCCGGCCGGCCTCGTAGGCCTCGGTGGCCTCGCGGGCCATGGTGTGCGCCCCGCGGTGGATGTTGGAGTTGGCCGCGCCGTAGTACGCGGCCAGCGCCTCGATGACCTGGCGGGGCTTCTGGGTGGTGGCCGCGTTGTCGAGCCAGACGAGCGGGTGGCCGTTGACGGTCCGGTGCAGGATCGGGAAGTCGTGGCGGACGAACTCCGCGGTGAACGCGGCCGGTTGGCGCGGGAGAGCGACGGCGGAGTCCGTGGGGGAATCGATGCCCGGCACGGGCTGCGCCGGGATGACCGGGCCCGTCGACCGGGCCGTGACGTCAGGCGTAGTCATGGTACTTGGCCACCTCGACGTTCTGGAGTACGGCGATTGCGTCGTCCACCAGCACGGCGGTGTTGAAGTAGGCCGTCATCAGGTAGGACGTGATGCCCTTCTGGTCCATGCCCATGTTCCGCATGGACAGACCGGGTTCGATCTCGTCCGGCACGGCGGCCGGGCGCAGTCCCACGACGCCCTGCTCGGCCTCACCGGTCCGTATCAGCAGGATCTCCGTCGTGCCAGCGGCCTCGCCCGAGCCGTTCGGGCACGGCACCTTGTCGGACGGCAGGAGCGGCACTCCTCGCCAGGTCAGCAGCGGGCTGCCGAACCGGCTGTCCGTCACCGGCGGCACACCCCGCCGCGTACACTCCCGGCCGAACGCGGCGATGGCCCGCGGGTGCGCCACGAAGTAGGCGGGCTGCTTCCACACCCTCGCGAGCAGCTCGTCCAGGTCGTCCGGGGTGGGGGCGCCGGTCCGGGCCTGCACGCGTTGACCTGCCGGGACGTTGTGGAGCAGGCCGAAGTCGGGGTGGTTGAGCATCAGGTTCTCCTGGCGCTCGCGCAGGGCCTGGACCGTCAGGTTGGCCTGGGTCCGCGTCTGGTCCATCGGCCCGTTGTAGAGGTCGGCGACGCGGGAGTGCACCATCATCCGCGTCTGGGCGAGCGTCATGTGGTACTCGCGCGGCGCGTCCTCGTAGTCGACGTAGGTGCTCGGCAGGTCGACCTCACCCGTATGACCGCCGCTCAGGTCGATGGGTGCCTCGGTGCCGGGTGCGGGCGTCCCGCCCGCGGTGTACGACTCCACCGCGCCGCGCAGCGCCTCGTCGCGCTCCGTGAGACGGGCCAGCGCAGAACGCTCGGCGCGCAGGGCGACACCGGGAGTGACGGCCTTGACGGCGTACGGCATGGGCTCGTCCCGGGTCCACGCCGCCAGGTCGAAATACTGTCCGTCGCCGACGACCTGGATCAGCGCCTCGTCGCCGTACCGCCCGGCCGCGCGCTTCTCGGCGCGACCCCGGACGATCACCCACAGGTGCTCGGCGGGGTCGCCCTCCTGGACCAGCACCTGCCCGGCCTCGAAGCTCATCTCGGTGAAGGCGTCGGCGAGTTGGGACAGGAGTGCGTCGTCGGACTCGCGCAGATACGGGATCTCGCGTAAGTCGCCCTGAACGACTCGGGGACTTCCGCCGTCGCTGTGGCTGCTGATGCGGTCGTCGCCGAGGACGTAGGTGCGGCGCCGGTTGACTCGGTACACACCGGATTCGACATCGACCCACGGCAGGGCGCGCAGCAGATAGCGCGGGGTGATTCCGCGCATCTGCGGGGTCGTCTTCGTGGTCGTCGCGAGCTGCCGAGCGGCCTCGGGGCCGAGGCTGATGCGGTCGGTCGTCATGGGGTGCCTCCTCAAGTGGACTGTTCCGGGAGCGGACTTCCGCAGGAGCGAGGCCGATCGTGCGCCTGGCGACGTGGCCTCACAAGACGCATGGGCCACCGCTCGGCAGGGCACGGGCCGAAAACGCTCCGCTCGGGGGAGCTCGTGCGTGCTGCCCGGTCCGCGTCGCAGGGCGGTGCTCCCAAGGGCGGGCGGCGACTGACGATGCGACGGGCGCGGTGGCGGTGAGCGGGCCCGTGACTCGGTTTGTCGCTCATGGACGACTTGATTTGGCCCCGTATTGCTCCTTTTAGGAGCTTAAAGAAGTGCTTATGCAGCGTCGGTTCGGGGCGTACTTATATGAATCCGCAATTACTTGACATGGCATGAGTTAAGGTGCATCCGACCAATGGCTACGCGCCAGTAACAAGACAGTCGATCTGTCACGGGGAACGAAGGCCGGACCGTCGGTGGACACCGACACGGGCCGGTCAAGGAATGCATGTACAACAAGTTCACAGCAAGAATGGCGACGCTCGTCGTCGCACTGGCGATCCTGTTCACCACGGGTGTGGGATCGGCCGACCGGTCCGCCGCCGCCACGGCCACTGCCGCCGAGCAGAGTCGAGTGGAGCGGCTGGCGGAGATCGTGCGGAAGGTGTCGCAGTACGCGCACTGCGACCGTCTGCCGTTGCTCCAACGGCCCCGGTGCCTGAAGGAGTTCGCCGGGAAGGCCGTCAAACTCGGTGCCGGGGTCGGCGTCTTCCTGTTCATCTCGCAGGACGCCATGAGGGATCACGGCGCGAGCTTCAAGGAGCTCGACAAGAACCTCAAGGCACTGCACGACCTCAGACCACTGGAGTTGGTGGATCCCAACTCCACCCCCGACCCCGCCCGGCAGGTGAAGCTCCTGGAGCAGGCCGTCCGGACCTTCAAGAGTGCCAGGCCCCACCTCGACAAGCTGGGGACCGACCTGGCCAGGGCGGACGACCTGCTCGGCGACCAGAACGACTCGCTGCTCGCGCTCACCATCCTGACCGTCGCACTCGGCGACTACTTCCCGGACTACACGCCCCCGAAGTACCCCGACGCGAAGCCGATCTTCGACTTCGAGAAGGACCTCGCCGAGCTCAACGCCGCGTTCGACCAGATGAACGAGGGCTTCGCGCAGATGGACCGCGGTCTGCGGGAGATGAACGCGGGCGTCGCCGAGGTCAACAAGGGACTGGCCCAGGCCAACAAGGGCATCTCCAAGGCCAACAAGGGCATGAAGGAGATGAACGCCGGCATCGCCCAGGCCAACAAGGGCGTCAAGGAGGCCAACAAGCACGTCCCCGGAATCAAGAAGGGCGCGGAGAAGCTCCGCGACATGTCGGGTCTCGACTTCGACTTCTCCGGCCTCGGGGACGCGTGGGGCAGCGGCTCCTCGCTGCTCGACGACGCCGCCCAGCAGCGCCGGATGTCACTGCTGCTGGACCTGCTGCCGGGCGTCGGTGACGGCAAGGGCGTCGTCGAGGCCATGGTCGGCAAGGACGTGGTCACCGGGCAGAAGCTCGGCACCAAGGAGCGGGTCCTCGGCGGCCTGTCGGTCCTGCGCTGGCTGCGGGTCGGCGACCGGCTGCTGAGCGCCGACGACGTCAGGAAGTCCCGTAAGGGCGAAGAGGTCGTCAGCTGCAACAGCTTCGCCACCGGCACCGCGGTGCTGATGGCGGACGGCTCGACGCTGCCCATCGAGCGGGTGAGGGTGGGCGACCGGGTCCTCGCGGGCGATCCGGACACCGGCGGCACCCGGCCCGAGCCCGTCACCGCCCTGATCACCGGCCAGGGACAGAAGGACCTCGTCGACGTCACCGTACGCACCGACGACGGCACCGCCACCGTCACCGCGACCGAGGGACACCCGTTCTGGATCGACGACATCGAGGCGTGGGCCACGGCCGGGCAGCTGGAGCCGGGCGCCTGGCTGCGCACCAGTGCGGGCACCCGCGTCCAGGTCAGCGCCGTCAAGGCCTGGACGGCCCAGGACCGCACCGTCCACAACCTCACGGTCGGCGACCTCCACACCTTCTTCGTGCTGGCAGGCGGCACGCCCGTCCTGGTGCACAACGCGAACGGGTGCGGCGTATGGAAGTCCGAGTTCGACCGCCTTCCGAAGGGGAAGCAGTCACACGTCAGGGAGATGTCGAGCATCGCGGACATGCGCCGGGCCTTCGAGAAGTGGACCGCGGGCGCCGAGCGGCTGCCGGCCCGCGGACCGAAGATCCCGGAGGTCTACGAACTTCCGGACGGCACCGTCATCCAGTGGCGCACGTCGTCCCGGTCCGGCGGCGAGACGATCGACATCTTCCCCGTCACCGGCAAGGGAATGAAGGTGCATCTGCCCGATGGACAGTGAGGCCATCGTCCGTGAGCTCCTCGTGGAGGGACTCGACGACTGGGTGCCGGTCGACCGGCTGGTCGGACTCGCGCGCGAGGAGAGCGAGCGGTCGGGCACCGACTTCCGCTCCCTTGCGGTCCGGCTGCTCGGCGATCTGGTGAAGGACGGCCTGATGGACGTCGGCGAGATCGGCGACACCGGCTTCGAACCCTGGGCCGGTGACACCGACACCGTCCTGGCCCGGGCCGTGGCCGCGCTCGACCGGGTCGCCTGGATACCGGCGGGCGGCGTCTGCTGGCTCGCGAACACGCCCGAGGGAGACCGCACGGCACCCCGGTGACCCCCGCTCCTACCGGTACCGACCACGCGCCGCGCCCCCGGACATCCCGGGCGGCGCGGCGCCGCGTGAGCGGTAGAAGACGTAGGGACGGGTCAGATAGCCGAACGGCGCGGTGAACGCGTGGACGAGACGGCTGAACGGCCACAGCGCGAACAGGGCCATCCCGAGCAGGGCGTGGACCTGGTACGCGAGCGGGGCGTGGGCCATGGCGGGGACGTTCGGGTCCAGGGTGAACAGGGAGCGGAACCACACCGAGACGCCGAGCCGATAGTCGTAGGGATGCGGCCGCAGCGTGGTGGCCGTGGCGGTGAGCCCCGCCAGGAGCACGCACACGAGCAGGGGGTAGACCGCGCGGTCGCTGCGGCTGGTCGCGGCCCGGACCGCCGGCACCCGCAGCCGCCGGTACAGCAGGATCGCCAGCCCGGCCACGGCGGCGAGGCCCGCGGTGCCGCCGACGAGGAGGGCGTTGGCGTGGTACAGCCACTCGTGCACGTGGACGCGCTCGGTCAGCGACTCGGGTACGAGCAGCCCGATGACGTGCCCCGCCGCCACGAAGAGCAGCCCGTAGTGGAACAACGGGCCGCCGATCCGCAGCAGCCGGTGTTCGTGCAGCTGGCTGGAGCGCGTGGTGAACCCGAACCGGTCGTAGCGGTAGCGCCAGGCGGTGCCCGCGACCAGGACGGTGAGCACGACGTACGGCAGGACGCCCCACAGGGCGTGGTGCAGATGGTTCACCGGGAGAGCTCCTCCGCGTAGGGGGTCGTGGGGCGGCCGGGGAAGGGCAGCAGTCCCACGGTCTCGGCGGGCGGGCCGGAACGGGCCAGCCGCAGTGCGGCGGCGCGGTCGGCGGGAGAGGCGCCGGGCAGGGTGCGGCAGATCGCTTCGAGGACGTCGGCGTAGGGGCTGCGGTGTTCGTGCAGGGCGAGACGGAGCAGTTCCAGTGCCGCGCGATGGTCCTGGAGGGCCTTGCGGCCGGGTTCGGGGCAGCGGGCGGCGAACTCCAGGGCGAGCGGCAGGAAGTCGGGCAGCTCGTCGGCGGGCGGCTGCCAGCCGTGCGCGCGGTACAGCTCACGCCAGGCCAGCAGGGACCGGCCGCGGCGGCGGGTGTCTCCGTCCGTGTAGTAGGTCAGATGCAGGGTGCGCCGGGCGCTGCGGTCGAAGGTGGTGACGTAGCGGGCCGACAGCTCCAGCGCGGGAACGCCTGCGACGGCCGTACGGAACCGGGACAGCGGCTCGGCCTGCGCACGGGGAACTCCGTCCAGGGCGTCCGTGACCAGACGCAGCCGCCGGGACCAGTCCGCGCCGGGGTGGAGCAGCAGCAGCGAGGCCGCCTGGTGGGTCAGTGCGGTGCTCACGTCCGGTTCCCCTCTCCGCGCGGGAAGAGCCCGTCGGGGCGTCCCCGCCCGTCCCAGTTCAGGAGGTTGACGCGGCCGCGCGGCGAGGCCCGCTCGGGTTGGGGGGCGGGCGGCGTGTGGAAGGTGTCCGGCGCGTACATGCCCGGCCCGCCGTGTCCGTCGAGACTGCATCCCTCGGCGAGGGTGTCGGCGGAGACGCCGGCGGCGTACGTGGTGGGGATGACGTAGCGCTCGTCGTACTTGGCGAGGGCGAGCAGCCGGTACATGGCCTCGATGCCCTCCGTGTCCATGCCGACCGCGCGGGCGATGGCCGGGTCCCGCTCCTCACCGAGGTTCACGCGCCGCATGTGCGAGCGCATCGCCGCCAGACGGCACAGCGCCGCCTCCACCGGGGGCACGTCCCCCGCCGTGAACAGCCCGGCGAGGTACTCCAGCGGAATGCGCAGGGAGTCGATCGCCGCGAACAGCTTCGCGGGATCCTCCCCGTCGTGCCCGGTGGCGGTCAGCGACTCCACGACCGGCGACAGCGGCGGCACGTACCAGACCATGGGCATCGTCCGGTACTCCGGGTGCAGCGGCAGGGCCACCTTGTAACGGCTGATCAGCGCGTGCACGGGGGAGCGCCGAGCCGCGGTGATCCAGTCGTGCGGGATGCCGGAGTCCTCCGCGGCCCGCCGCACGGCCGGATCCTCGGGGTCGAGGACGCAGCCCAACTGCGCCTCGTACAGATCCTGTTCGTCGGCCGTCGCGGCGGCCTCGCCCACCTTGTCGGCGTCGTAGAGGACGACACCGAGATAGCGCAGCCGGCCCACGCAGGTCTCGGAGCAGACGGTGGGCTGCCCGGCCTCGATGCGCGGGTAGCACATCGTGCACTTCTCCGCCTTGCCGGACGCGTGGTTGAAGTACACCTTCTTGTACGGGCATCCGCTCACGCACATCCGCCAGCCGCGGCAGCGGTCCTGGTCGACCAGGACGATGCCGTCCTCGATCCGCTTGTACATCGCCCCGGACGGACACACCGCGACACACGACGGGTTGAGGCAGTGCTCGCAGATGCGCGGCAGATAGAACATGAACGCCTGCTCGTACTCCAGCCGCACCCGCTCGCTCATCTGCTTCAACACCGGGTCGCCCGCGAGGTGCTCGGGCCCGCCGCCCAGGTCGTCGTCCCAGTTGGGACCCCAGGTCACCTGGGTGGGCCGGCCGTCGACCAGGGAGCGCGGCGGGGCCGTGGGGACGTCGTCGCCGAGCGGCGCGCCGATCAGGTTCTCGTAGTCGTACGTCCACGGCTCGTAGTAGTCGTCGAGCGAGGGCAGGTCGGGGTTGGCGAACAGCCGGGCCAGGCGCCGCGCCCGGCCACCACTGCGCGGCACCAGCCGCCCGCGCTTGAGCTGCCAGCCGCCGCGCCACCGGTCCTGGTCCTCGTAGGTGCGGGGGTAGCCCTGGCCGGGGCGGGTCTCGACGTTGTTGAACCAGACGTACTCGGTGCCCGACCGGTTGGTCCAGGTCTGCTTGCAGGTGACCGAACAGGTATGGCAGCCGATGCACTTGTCGAGGTTCATCACCATCGCCACCTGCGCCATCACATGGGGCATCAGTAGTCGACCTCCTGGGAGCGGCGGCGGATGACGGTGACCGCGTCGCGCTGGTTGCCGGTCGGGCCGTAGTAGTTGGGGGCGAACGACAACTGGGCGTGGCCGCCGATGAGATGGGTCGGCTTGATCAGGAGCCGGGTGAGGGCGTTGTGCACGCCGCCACGCCGGCCGGTGGCCTCGGACCGGGGGACGTTCACCAGCCGTTCCTGCACGTGGTACATGAACACCGTGCCCTGCGGCATCCGGTGCGAGACGACCGCGCGGGCCACGACGACGCCGTTGACGTTCTGCGCCTCGACCCAGTCGTTGTCGGACACCCCGATCGCCTCGGCGTCGGCCACGCCAAGCCAGATGACGGGGCCGCCGCGAGCCAGGGTCTGCATCAGCAGGTTCTCCTGGTACTCGGAGTGGATGGACCACTTCGAGTGCGGGGTGAGATAGCGGACGGTGACCGAGCGGCCGTCCTCCTTCACGTCTGTCGTGAGGTTCAACGGAGGCCGGTAGACCGGGAGTTGTTCGCCGTACTCGGCGATCCAGGGGTGGTCGAGGTAGAAGTGCTGGCGTCCGGTCAACGTGTGCCAGGGCTTGAAGTGCTCGGTGTTGATCGTGAACGGGGCGTAGCGCCGCTCGGGCCCCTCCTTGCCCGACCATTCGAAACTCGCCCCGACCTGCACCGGACGGGCCTGCGTGTCGGAGAACACCACCCGTCGCTCGGCCACCGAGGCGGCCAGTTCCGCGAGACCGGTGTCCGCGCCGCAGCGCTCGGCGAGCCGTTCGAAGCCCTCCGCGGCGAGCCGGCCGTTGGTCGTGCCGGACAGGGCGAGGATCGCCTCGCACAGCTTGACGTCCGTGTCGAGGAGCGGCCGGCCGTGCGGCGCGGTGCCGCAGCGGGCGGCCAGCCAGGCCGTCTCCGGCCCGGGGCGCACGGTCACGCCCTTGACGGTGATGCCCTGCTCCTCGACGAGCGGGCCGAGCGCGGCCATCTGTGCGCCGAGGGCCGTGTAGTCCCGTTCCACGAGGGTGAGTCGGGGGCCGGTCGGGCCGTCGGGCGGCGCCTCGCCGGGCGTGTCGTGCTGGAGCGCGGTCGCCACCAGGTCGTACGCCACGCCGAGACGGCCCTTGGCGAGGCGGCCGACCTCGGCGGCCAGCCCGTGGAAGATCTCGAAGTCCGTCCGGGCCTGCCAGGGCGGACTGATCGCCGGGGAGAAGGCGTGCACGAAGGGGTGCATGTCCGTGCTGGACAGGTCGTGCTTCTCGTACCAGGTCGCCGCGGGCAGCACCAGGTCGGCGAAGAGAGTCGTGGACGTCATCCGGAAGTCCAACGCGAGCAGCAGGTCGAGCTTGCCGCGGGGCGCCTCGTCCCGCCAGGTCACGTCCCGGGGCCTGAGCTCGGGCGGGGCCTCGTCGGCGGTGGCGTTGTCGGAGGCGCCCAGCAGGTGCCGCAGGAAGAACTCGTTGCCCTTGGCCGAGGAGCCGATCAGGTTGGCCCGCCACACGGTGAGCACCCGTGGCCAGTTGGCCGGGTCGTCGGGGTCCTCGCAGGCGTAGGAGAGCCGACCCGCCTCCCGCTCACGGGCCACCCAGCGCTCCGGATCGGCGCCCTCCTCGTGTACCCGCCGACCGAGCTCCAGCGGGTTGGCGCCGAAGGTGGGGCACGACGGCATCCACCCCTGCCGGGCGGAGCGGGCCACGAGGTCGGCCGTGTGCAGGCCGGCCAGCGCGCCTGGTGCGGTCGGCGCGGTCAGGGCGTCGGCGGTGGACTTCTCGTAGCGCCACTGGTCGGTGTGCAGATACCAGTACGGCGTGCCCGCCATCTGCCGCGACGGGCGGACCCAGTCGGAGGCCGTGGCCAGCTGCTGCCAGCCGGCGTAGGGCCGCACCTTCTCCTGCCCCACGTAGTGGGCCCAGCCGCCGCCGTTGACGCCCTGACAGCCGGTGAGCAGCAGCAGCGACAGGAAGGAGCGGTAGATCGTGTCGGAGTGGAACCAGTGGTTGGTGCCCGCGCCCATCACGATCATGCAGCGGCCCCGGGTCTGCTCGGCGGTCCGTGCGAACTCGCGTGCCGCCCGCACCACCGCGCCCGCCGGCACCGAGGTGATCGCCTCCTGCCAGGCCGGAGTGCACGGCACGGACGCGTCCTCGTACGACACCGGCCGCGCATCCCCGAGCCCGTCACGTCCGACCCCGTACTGAGCCAGCATCAGGTCGAACACGGTGGTGACCAGACGGTCGCCGAGCCACAGGGCCGGCACCGTGCGCCGTACGGTCGCGCCGTCCTCGTCGAAGCGGGGCAGCACCACCTCGGCCCGCGTCGCACCAGGGCGGCCGTGGCAGCTGAGCAGCGGCTCGGCGTCGCCGAGGTCCAGGTTCCACCGGCCCTCGCTCGCCTTGCCCCAGCGGTCGCCCAATGTGCCGTTCGGCACCACCGGCCCGCCGGACACGGTGTCGTAGAACACCGGCATCCAGCGCCGCGCCGCCGCCTCGGCGTCCCGGGCCAGATCCAGATCCCGGGCCGTCACGAACGCCCCGGCGGTGTACGTGTTCCCCGCCCGCTCGTCCAGGCCGACGAGGAACGGCAGATCGGTGAACCGCTTGACGTAGTCCGCGAAGTACGGCACCCGCCGCTCGACGAAGCACTCGCGCAGGATCACATGGCCCATCGCCATGGCGAGCGCCCCGTCGGTGCCCGGATGCGGATGCAGCCACTCGTCGGCGAACTTGGTGGCGTCCGCGTAGTCGGGCGACACCACCACGACCTTCTGACCCCGGTACCGGGCCTCGGCCATCCAGTGCGCGTCCGGCGTGCGGGTGACGGGGACATTGGAGCCCCACAGCATCAGATACGCCGCGTCCCACCAGTCGCCCGACTCCGGCACGTCCGTCTGGTCGCCGAACACCTGCGGCGAGGCGATCGGCAGATCCGCGTACCAGTCGTAGAACGACAGCATCGGGGCGCCGATCAGGGCGTGGAAGCGGGCGCCGACCGCGTGCGAGGCCATCGACATCGCCGGGATCGGGGAGAAACCGGCGATCCGGTCCGGCCCGTACTCCCGCAGCGTGTGCACCTGCGCGGCCGCCGCGATCTCCAGCGCCTCGTCCCAGCCGATACGCACCAGGCCGCCCTTGCCGCGCGCCGACTGATAACGGCGCCGCTTCTCCGGGTCGCCGGTGATCTCCGCCCACGCCGCCACCGGATCACCGTGCGCACGACGCTTTGCTTCGCGGAACATTTCCACGAGCACGCCGCGCGCGTGCGGATAGCGCACCCGCGTCGGCGAGTACGTGTACCAGGAGAACGAGGCGCCGCGCGGACAGCCCCGCGGTTCGTAGTCGGGGCGGTCAGGGCCCGCCGAGGGGTAGTCGGTCGCCTGTGTCTCCCAGGTGATCAGACCGTCCTTGACGTACACCTGCCATGAACACGACCCCGTGCAGTTCACTCCATGGGTCGAGCGAACCACCTTGTCGTGCGCCCAACGCTCCCGGTACTGCTGGTCGTTGACCTGCTGATCGAGGCGGAGGACCGCCCGGCCGTCCGGCGTGGTCGGAGCCTTGCTGAACAACTGCCCCGCCGCACGCAACCGCTCGGCAGCGTCGGAGACGACCCATTCCCGCCCTGCCCTGCCACGTCCCATGCCGTCGGACTCCTCTCGAGCGCGTCCCTGTCGACCGGCAAGGGTCAGGGTGCTCCTCCGGGGCCTTTCGGACGGATCTCATTCCGGCCAGTTGGGTGTATCTAGAATTTATTTTTCTTTCCTTTTGCGATGACGCCTTGCAAATTCGGCCAGATGGGCGAGAAACGCAGATCTCCCGTCCGCGGCCGTGGCGGCTGGATACGCTGGGGCGAGCTCAGCTTCAAGCGGGGGGAACATGAAGCCGCGTCTGGTGTTCGTGCACGGCATCGGTGGCCCACGGGATACCGCCGCCGAACTCGACGGCTGGATGGGAGCGTTGGCCAAGGGGGCGGCGGAAGCGGGGCACTCCCGAAGGGTCCCGGGCCTGCTCCGGGGCGCGTCGGCGGACGCGCGCTTCGCGTACTACGGCGACCTGTTCGCGGTGCCCCAGGTGCAGGGGGCGGCGGCGCCGAAGGACCGGGAGGCGGCCGACGTACGGGCGCTGCTGAGCGAGGCGCTCGACGAGCGGGAGGCGGCGGGAGCGGGGGCCCGCGACCTCGACGTACTGCGTCACGCGCGGGCGCAGCTCGCACCGCAGGGGCCCGCGCAGGGCATCGGCTCCATCGCCCGGCAGACCCTCGGCGCGGCCAACACGCTCCTGGCCCTCCCCGGGCTGCGCAAGATCGGCCAGTGGGCGAGCGGGCGCCTGATGGTCGGGCAACTCGCCCAGGTGACACGCTATTTGGCGCGCGGCGAGACGGACGCGACGGGGCACACCCTGGACGAGCGGGTCCGCCGCCGTGTCCTGGAGGCACTGGACCCCGAGACACCCACCGTCGTCGTGGCGCACTCACTGGGCACCGTCGTCGCGCTGGAGGTCCTCTCCACCTACCCCGGCCGGATCCCGCTGCTCGTCACCCTCGGCTCGCCCATCGGCCTGCGCGCGACGGTGGGCCTGCGGATGCGCCCCCAGCCCCCGCGCGTCCCGGACCAGGTCATGAGCTGGGTCAACCTGTGGGACCGCGACGACCTGGTGGTCGGCCGGCCGGAACTGGAGGACTTCGTCGCACCCAATGCCCACGGTGTACCGCCCGACAGCAGACGGGTCGACTCGGACGGAGCCTGGGTGCATCCCGCGCTGAAGTACCTGGCACATCCGGGTACCGCCGGCCCCGTCATGGAGGCCCTCGAAACGGGTGGGCCGTCATGAC
>CBFGZZ010000219.1:0-14933 GCA_965653385.1 uncultured Streptomyces sp.
CGGTAGGAGTCGGGCACGGGCCAGTCGGTCAGTGCTGCGGGGCGGCCTGCTCGATGGCGACCAGGACGTCACGCATCTGCTGGAGTCGCGCGGTGAACGTCTTCAGGTCGCGGATCATCTGGTCCGCCTTCTCGACGTCGAGCTGCGCGTAGGGCCCGTACACGTCGCCGTGGTCGACCATCACGCAGATCGGGTCGTTGTCCTGCGGCACCTCGGGCTGGATCAGCTTGGCGCGCAGCGCGGGCAGCGCGTCGTGGTCCGGAGACGAGCCGGCCGGGGGCTTGAGCAGAACGTCGGGGCCGTAGTGGAACCGGTCCTCCGGGTCCGGGTAGACGTCCTGCGAGTGGTCGAGGACGCACCAGAACGGGCACGTCTCCAGCTGGGGGACCCCAGCGGAACGGATCGCGGTCAGCATCACTGGCCTACCTCTCCGCCCTGGCGGGCGATGGCGTGCGCGAGCAGGTTGGAGCCGTGCCGGTCGTTGGTGGCCTGTGCGGTCACCAGACCGGCGAACAGCGCGGGGACGTCCGGGAGTTGCGGCGGGTTGCGGTCGTAGCTCCGCAGGGCGGCGTGCTCGGTCGGCCGGCGAATCGGCCAGCGGGTGGTCACGACTCGTCCCCTTCCAGCAGCTGCAAGCGCTCGATCAGCTGGTGCAGGGGGCCGACCGCGAACGCGACCATGGAGTCAGCGAGACCGGCCAGGGCCGTGGAGTCGTACTCGTGCAGCTCCGTGTCTCCGACCTCGACCGCGACGAGCGGAACCGTGGGCCCGTGCGTGGAGAACGGGCGCTGGAACAGCGCGGCCGTGAGCAGCTGCACGTCTCCGTGGCAGGGCGTCGTCACGACGAGCGGGATCTCGTCGCCCTCGTGCTCGATGTCCTCGCGGTATCCCTCCGCGGGGTGCTCACCGGTGCACCAGAACGGTTCCTCGAGCGTCACGTCGCCGTGGTCGGCGGTGTAGACCGTCACGGTCGGCTCACCCGGGCGGGGCGTAGGGTCCGGGACGACGGACAGCGGGTAGGCCCGCTCCATCGCCCGCTTCAACGCCTGCATCTGCTCGGTGTGTTCACCGCGCTCGATCTGCTCGCGGACCTGCTCGACGAGCCGGGACAACTCCAGCACCGACGTGGCGGCGAGTTCCGACTCGACGTCGTCGCGGATCTCGTCCACGGCCAGTTCGTCGGGGTGCTCGTCACGGTTCGTCGACGCGTAGCCGGCCGCGACGAGGGCGTACAGCTCGTCACGGGACAGCCGGTAGTCGACCCGGACCGTCACGTAAGGCGCCGGCTGGTCGTCGTGGATGTTCTGGAGTCGACCCGGGCCGTACACCGGAGTCGGGCCCGAGGGCCGCCCGGTCTCCAGGAACCGGGCGACCTCCGGGAAGTGGCGGGCCACGAACCGGGCCGCGCGCTCGTCGTCGTCGTGCTGGCTCACAGCTCACCGCCGTAGAGACGGAAGCGGCGACGCTTCACGGACGGCTTGCGGGAGTGCTCAGAGTGCTTGCGGCCCCTGGTGGGCGGGGTCTCGCGGCGAGCCACCGTCGTGGCGACGTTGCGGTTGCGGCGCGGCATCAGACGGCACCACCCTCGCGGACCTGGCGGACGACCTCCGCGGCCTGCTCGTCGCGGCCACGGTTGACGTCGGCGGTCATGTCCGTGATCTGGAACGGGGCGGGCAGCTCCGGCATCCCGTCGACGTGGAACACGGTCCCGATCAGGTACCGGGCCATGCAGTCGTGCTCGAACTCCGACCGGTTCGGCGGGAGCGACACGACCACCTCGTCACGGGTGACGTAGGCGTAGCCGGTGAACCCCGCGTCGGTGATCGAGGACTCGTCGAGCGTGACGTGCAGCTCCGAGACGAGCTGCGAGAGAGGGGCGTCCATCAGGAAGTCGACGGACGGCTTGCGCGTAGCGATGGCAGACTGAGCCATAGCGGTCTCCTGTGTAGGCAGGTGATCCGTAGGCCCCTTCTCGGTGGTGACACACCGGGTCGGGGCCGCTTCGTTTTCGAAGCGATGGCATCACCTTAGACCCGAGTGCGTCTAACGTGCAACACCCCGGATCGAGGTTCCCGTACACATGCCGTACACACGAGATCCCGACGTCATGCGATGCCACACGATGCCGGAAGATGGTAAACGCGCAGGTCAGAGACACATTGATCTACGGCCGCAGGTCACACGCGCCCCTGTAACGGACTCCTAAAGCGGGTGTCGCAGGTTCGAATCCTGCCGGGGGCACAGCACAGTCCGTGCAGGTCACGGGCTAGATCACGAGACTGCCCCCCAAGATCACCTTGGGGGGCAGTACATATTTCGTACACCTGGTTTTGGTCACCCAACGGGCTTGATTGGCGCTCTCAGCTTCGTCAGAGCGGCCGACCGGCCCGCGTCGAGTACGTCGGCCACCTCGTCGAGTCGGTCGGGCCAGAGGTGTCCGTACACGTCCAGGGTCATGGCCGCGGATTTGTGGCCCAGCATGAGCTGGACGACCTTGACGTCCGCCCCGGCCGCGATGGCGAGGGAGGCGGCCGTGTGGCGCAGCTTGTGCGGCGTGAGGTCGAACTCGTCCAGGCCGGCCGCCTTCACCGCCTTGTCCCAGTCCCGGCGCCGGAAGTTGGGGTACCGCATCGGTCCGCCCTCCGGTGCTGTGAACACGAGGTCGTCTCGATGCTTCCCGACGACCAGCGGCCGCAACTCCTCCGCGAACGACCGCGGTACGGGTACCGAGCGCTTCTCGTGGTTCTTCACCGGCCCGAGCTCAAGGTGCCCGTCGATGTCCGAGTACGCCTGCAAGATGCGTATCCGTCGGTCGTCGAGCCGCATGCGACCCACCTTGATCGCGATGGCCTCACCCCATCGGATGCCGGTGTACCCGAGCGTCCTCACGAACGTCTGGTAGCGGCCGGCGTGTTCGGCCAGCGTCTCCAGCTGGTCGTGGGTGAGATAGACGTGGTCGTCCTGGTCGTCGTTCCGAGGCAAGTCGTGTTCGTGGCACGGGCTCACAGCGATCCGGTGTGTCTTGACCGCGTGTTTCATGACGCTGCTCAGGACGTAGTACGTCTTCCTGACGCGGTCCGGTCCGAGCGGTGCCCCGCGCTTTCCAGGGGTGTTGCACAGCTCCGTCACCCACGCGTCGACGTCGGCCCACTGGACGGCACCGACCTGCCAGTCACCCCACTTGGGGATCACGTACAGGTCGAGCAGTTCCCGGTAGTCGTCCTTCGTGCGCCGGCCCTGCTTCCGCAGCGAGCCGTGCCACTCGTCCGCGACCAGGCGGACGGCCGCTTTGGCAGATTGGGGATCTCGGTACGACCCCTTGTCGAGCTTCTGCAGTAGGGCCTGCTGCTCCGCTTCGGCCTGGGGCACCGTGCGGCACGTCTTCGCCTTGGGCAGCCCGTCCGGGCCGTACCACCGCACCCGCCACCGACCCGGAGGCTGCCGCTTGGAGCCTTCCGCCTTGGCCGCCCGCCACTTCTCCATGGCCTCCTGGTAGTCGGCATGGTTCGCGCGGTCCTCAATCCACACTCGTGGCATCTGCACCCCCCAGCCTGGCCTGCACCCACAGACGCCGGAACGTGTCCGGGTCGATGGTCTCGCCCGTCTCGCGCTCGTACTTGATCCGGTCTTCCTCGATCCGCGCCGTGGCCTCGTCCGTGAGTTGGCCCTTGACCGGACCTCCCATGACGACGCTGTAGCGGACGTGATCCTGTAGCCACTGCGGCATGCCGTACAGGCGGTGCTCTGCCAGCTGCGTGCGCTCGTGCTCGGGAGTGGTCCGGAGTGGCAGCCGGCCGATGCCCCACTCCCATGCCCGGAGCGCGTCGACCGTCCCCCCTCCGGTGATCTCGACGGGGGTGTCAGCTGCGGTCGTCAGCGGCAGCAGGAGGGAGACGGGCGAGACCCCGAAGACCGCGGCGAACGCCACGAGGTCGTCAGCAGTCACAACCCGCTCCCCCTTCTCCATGCGGGTGATCCCGGAGGCGGAGACGGACCGTCCCTTGCGCTCCAACTCGCTGGCCAGCTGGCGCGTGCTGTACCCGCGGACCTTGCGGAGCCGGGCCAGGTTATCGGCCACAGTCTTACCGGTCGGACCCACCTCGACGGCACGGCGGCCGTACTGCTGCTCACTCATGTCCGCAAGCCTATGCGGCAGCAAGCCTCTTGCGTATCGGCTGGTTTGGGTTACCATCGCGTTCATGTGCATCACCATAGATGCGCTTGCGTCTTACGTGCAACGATTTGAGCTAAGGAGATGCAATGCCGAACACCGGACGGGCCGTCGACGACGTACTGACGTCGGCCCAGGTGTGCGAGCAGTACCCCTCGGTCTTCCGGAGCGTCCAGGCCCTGGCAGATCACCGCTGGCGGGGTACGGGGCCGGACTTCATCAAGACAGCCCCGGGGAGCGCTGGCCGCATCCTCTACCGGCGCAGCGCCATCGAGCGGTGGCTCGACGAGCACACCGTGTCAGGAGGGCAGCGAGTCGCATGACCCAGAACAGCAACGAGACCCGGCACGGGGAAGGTGCCAGGTCTCGTGAAAGCAACGCGGCGGGCGAAGCTTCCGCCACCGTACCGCAGGGCGACCCGCAGCGAGTAGCGGGCCGACTCGACACATACCGGTCCCGGTCCCGGAAGTGGCACCGGCAAGTCAAGGTCGAGAAGTGCCCCAGCTGCGGGCACCCTCACCTGCACCGGGCGCCACTGCCGCTCGTCCGGTCCGTCCTCAAGAACGCCCCGTGCGGCGCCGTGTACGTCGTCGTGCTGCGCGCTGAGGCGGTGGCCGTATGAGCAACCACGACAACGCGCTCGCAGCTGCGCTGAACGCGACGGAGTTGGGGTACGAGGTGTTCCCCCTCTCCATCAACAAGACCCCGATCATCAAGTCTCCGCACGAGAAGGGGCACCGCTGCCAAGGCATGCACCAGTGCGGCAGCCCCGGGCACGGCGTAGGCGACGCCACCAGCGACCCGGACACCGTCCGCTGGCTGTTCGACCAGGCACCCAAGGCGGTCGGCTACGGCATCCGCTGCGGTGCCCGGCTCGTCGGCCTCGACCTCGACCGCAAAGAGAACGTCGACGGGGTCGCCACCCTCAACCGGCTCGCCGGCCGCCACGGGTTCCACGTCCCCCGCACGACGACCGTGTGCACCCCGTCCGGTGGCTTCCATCTGTGGCTGGCCGTGCCGGGCGGGACGATCGTCCCCAACTCGGTCGGCAAGGTCGGCCCCGGGATCGACGTCCGCAGCTCCCGCGGGTACGTCGTCGGGCCCGGCAGCATCGGCCGGAAGGGTGCCTACGTCCTGCACCCGAAGCTGGGGTTCATCGACCCCGAGCCGATCCCCGAGCAGCTGCTCAAGCTGATGTTGCCCCCGCCCCCCAAGCACCGCCCCCAGCGTCATTCCTCCCCCATGCCTGGCGCTGGCGGGCGGGCCCTCGACGGGCTCGTGCGGGTCGTCCTCAACTCCACCGAGGGCAACCGGAATGACCGCCTGTTCTGGGCTGCCGCTAAGGCGTGGGAGCACGTGCGAGACGGACATGTCGCGGCCAGCGACGTCGAGGGGCAGCTCGTGGAAGCGGCTATCCGGGTCGGGTTGGGTGCCGGTGAGGCCATGCGCACCGTCGCTTCCGCAGGGCGGGGGGTGGCCGCGTGAGCGACGAGACGACCGAGCAGGCGACGGAGGAATGGGCGGATCGCCGCCTGGTCCCCGAGGGCGTGCGCATGCCTGCCGGCTACAGCATCAGCTACAGCGGGGTGTGGGTCGAGAAGCAGTTCGGCAAGGAGATCGTCAACGTCCGGGTTGCGTGGGCGCCCCTGGTCATCAAGGCCGTGTACGTCGACCCCGCTGGCGACCAGGCCGTAGAACTGGCGTGGGTCGACCGCGGGCAGGTCGTCACCAGGACCGTGCAGCGCTCCGTCGTGCGACGGGGCCGCATCCTGGTGGCCACCCTCGGAGACGCGGGCCTGCCGGTGATCGAGGCTGACGCCAAGCTGGCCGAGCGGTACCTCGCCGCGTTCGAGTCCATCAACCAGGGCAAGATCCCGCGCGTCCACCTCGCCCGGCAGCTGGGCTGGCAGAAGGACGGCACGTTCGTCACGGCGCAGGACACCCCGCACCGAGTCGAGGTCAAGTTCGACGAGCAGAAGCCAGCACTGGCCGCACACGCCCCTGCCGGGACGTTCGCCGGCTGGCAGGCCGCAGTGAAGCCGATGGAGGCGTACCCGGCCGCGCAGATGGCGCTGTACGCCAGCCTGGCCGCTCCGCTGCTGGAACTGGTCGGGGTCAACTCGTTCACGGTCGATATCTCCGGGCGGTCGACGCGGGGGAAGACCACGGCGGCCGGCGCCGGGATGAGTGTCTGGGCAGACCCCAGCGAGAAGGCGGACGGCATGTACTCGTGGCGCACCACGATGCTGGCCGCAGAGAAGCGTCTGAACCTGGTCAACGGGCTGCCGGTCGTGTTCGACGAGACCAAGCTCGTGCGTGACCCGGAGCTGGTGCACGCGCTGCTGTACTCCATCCCGAAGAACCACGGGCAGGCCCGCGGCGGTGGCTGGCCGTCCGGGCTGCCGTGGCGAACCGTGATGATCTCGACCGGGGAACAGTCGGTCCTCACCTTCACGACCGACCAGGGCGCCGGGGCCCGCGTCCTCACCGTGAAGGAAGCGCCGTTCGGCACGGACGGACCGGAGTCCGCCACGGCGGCCGTCGACGTCCGGGACGGGTGCGCGGAGCACTACGGCACGGCCGGCCCCCGGTTCGTCGAGAAGCTGCTCGAGGAGACCACCGGGGACGGAAAGCGCCGCCTGGTCGCCCGTCACAAGGAACTGACGGAGGCTCACCGGTACGACAGCGACATGTCGGCCCGCAGGGCGCCCCTGGTGGCCGTCCTCGCCCTCGCTGCGGAAGTCGGCCACGAATGGGGCATCGTCCCCTTCCCAGCGCCGCCTATGTCCGTCTGGGAGCGGCTGTTCGCCGTGGGAGACCAGACCGACAACCGGGGCGAGATGGCGCTCGACGTCGTCCGTGAGTACGTCGCTTCCAACCGGCGTTCCCTGTGGTCGCCGGGTACCGACAACGAGCCCCCGTTCTCCGGATGGATCGGGCGGGAGCTGGACGTCGACGGGTCGCCCTCGGTCGGCCTGCTGGCGCAGCGACTCAAGGAAGCGCTCCACCGTGCCGGGTACGAGCTGGAGTCGGTCATCCCCAGCTGGCGGGAAGCGGCCGTGCTGGTCGAGAACGCCTCGTACCGGCCGCCCTACCTCGCCAAGAAGAAGATGAACGGCGGTCAGGTCCGTCTCTACATCTTCAAGCCCGAGGTGTTCGCCGCCCCGGACGACGAGGACGGAGAGTGACATGAGCCTCCACCCTCGGAGAAAAACCCTCCCTCTCTCCACCCAAAGTGCGTACCCCCTCTCCCAGGGGGAATCACCGCAGGTCAACGCCCATCCGGAAGGGGTACGCAGCAGTGCGTACCCCCCGGGGTCGCGGCCAGGGGGTACGCGCCAGTGCGTACCCCCTGCGCCCCGAGCATCGCCGCAGGTCAAGCGGCACAAGACACCCCCCATCACAGGGGGTACGCACTTGGGCCGCCAAGAGAGCCCGAATATCTGCGACACCCCCCGACTTCACTACGCCCCGTAAGGAGACCGTCATGACCCCCGAGCAGATCCGCGAGCAGTACAACCGGCAGATCGAGCGCATCCGCAACCGGCAGGACCTCACCGACCAGGCCAAGCAGGTCGCCATGGCCCGCGCCCACCGGTCCGCATCCGAGAGGATCGCCGCCACCCGCGACGCCGACCGGCAGCAGTACGAGACCCGCAAGGCCACCCTGGAGAAGCGGCTGTTCGGGAACCGGGAACTGTCCGGCATGGACGCCCTGTCGGCCCGCGACGCACGCGAGAAGGCCGCCAAGCTCACCGACCCCCAGGAAGCGCAGGCCGCCTACAGCCGGGCCCTGCGCGACGGCGACCGCGAGTACGCCCGCGCCATCGCCTCCCACGCCGCTGACCAGGCGTCCATCCCGCTGTTCGGTGAGGCGTGGCTGCCTGTCGTCGAGACGCACGCCGAGAACACCCCCGGCTATGGCGCCAACCTGCAGGAGTTCCGCAGCCTCCGCGAGCCCGGCACCTACGACGACACGACCTACATGACGCCCGACGTGCCGCAGGAACTCGGCCGGATGAGCGTCCAGCAGGTCAACACGCTCGCCGACTCCGAGCTGACCGTGTACGGCAACGACGCACCGGAGGCAGCGTGATCACCTTCGACCACGACACCAGCAAGGCGCAGGCCGCCGTCGACGCGGCCCGCCGCCGCAACCTGCCCGTGCCGCAGGCCATCGACGACACCGCCGCCATGTGGCAGGTCGTCATGGATGCCGCCCACATGCAGGCACCCGACCGGCCCACGCGTGACGACGTACCCGGCACGGCCGACGAACTCCGGGCACGCATCGAGAAGCAGGCCCACCAGCAGCGGATCGCCGCCGCCCACCGCGAGGTCGCCGGCCACTGGCGCGAGCCCATCGCCCGCAAGTACAACGCCCTCGTCGCCGAGCAGGTCGACGGCTGGGTACGCGCACTCCAGACGGACTTCCTCGCCCTCGTCAAGGTGCTGGCCAAGCAAGAGAAGAAGCTTCCTGAACTCCTCGACGCCCACCACATTGACCTGCGCGACCCGGCGATCAGCGCGCCGTGGGAGACCGCATCCGCCGCGGCCGTCAAGCTCGACCAGCTGGTAGCGGATCGGCAGATCATGGCGCGGGCAGCAAGCCAGGATCTCGGCCGTGACGCCCAGCTGTGGGCCGTCGTCAAGCTGGCCAAGGACCCGGAAGACACAGACGTGTTCGGGCACAAGCTGCGCGACGAGGTCGGGCCGGCACTCCGCGAGTGGCGAGACCTGCGGCACCAGCCCATCGCCCGCTGGCTCCACCTCGCACGTACACCACACCTCGAGCTGTCGCTCGCCACACCAGGCGAGGTCGAGCAACGGCAGGCAACCATGGACCGCTGGCACGAGGCAGTGCAGGTCGTCATGGGATCAGGACTGTCACGGCAGCAGGCTCAGCACGCAGTCGCAACGGCACTGCGAGGCTGACCCCAAGACTCGACGTCAACGGCATCGTGCGGCTGCATCTTCACGGCTGACACGAACCGATGGTGGGCGAGCAGTCCATTCCTCCAGGGGCGACTGCAAGCGACTCACCAGCGTCGACCGCGGTCCGGTCGGTCCTACCTCGGGGGCCGAGGCCGCCAGCCGGCCGGACCGCACCCCTACCCCCACCCCCCACCGGGGGGCAGGGGCAAGGGCAGAGACAAGACAAAGATCAAAAGACAAAAGATCAAACAATGAAGATCGAAAGCGAAGATCAATTCAGTTGTTGATCAACGATCAGAACAACATCAACAACAGCATCGAGACGAACCCGACGACACCGGGCAACCCCTCGACCAGGCGACGCCACCAGCACCGGTGAGCGCGACCGCGAGGGGGCAAACCAGGGCCAAAGGGGTGGGGCCGAACCCCCCTCCCCCGGGCCCGTCCGGATCGGGGCCGTATACCTGCTGCCTGTCGATGCGACGCAGAAACGCTGGATTTACCAGGGAGGCCGACCGTGTCGGACGACGAGTACACCCCTCCACCGGCCCCCGATGGGCTCGGAGAACGGGGTCTGAGGCTGTGGCACGACACCCTCGAGGAGCTGGAACTCGACCCCGACGAGCTGCTGTTGCTGGAGGAAGCGGCCCGCCTGGCGGACGAGATCGACACGATGGGTGCCGCCCTCGACGCGGGCGAGCTGCTGTCGAAGGGCTCACGCGGCCAGCCGGTCGCCAACCCGCTGATCCGGGAGATCCGCGGGCACCGTCTCGCGCTGTCGCGCATCCTGCGGCAGCTGGGGGCGACCAGGCCCGGCGAGGAGAGCGGGGAGCGGTCGACGCCATCGCAGCGCGGCCGTAAGGCTGCACTGTCGCGGTGGCACGGGGACCGTGCGGCCCCGGCCCGGCCGCAGTGGTCGTCGTCCCCGGCCGTGCTGGACGACTACCGGCAAGCCTTCCGGGGTGATGCGTCGTGAGCCGGCGCCGCGCCGTGCCGGGGCCCCCGGCGATACCGGCGCACGTCTCGGAGATGCAGCCGGACCGGTACCGGGACGCGGCAGCGAACTACCTCGAGCGGCATCCGGACGACACGTTCTGGGCTGCCATGGCCGTGTGGCGGGCCTTTCTGACGGAGCGGCATGCATGGATGCGCGGCCACGGTGTGCCCTCACGCGTCAACGGCCGAGAGAGGTTCCGTACACCGCTGCCTCCGGTGGCGTGGGTGCAGGAGACGTTCGGCACCCCGCAGGCGAGGTGGCCATCGTGAGCCGACGCCGACGACCGTCTGCCGCCCGTATGCCCGTGTGTCTGGCCCGGTTCGACTGGCGGGAGTGGCGTCCGCCGGCCCCGGCCGACCATCCCGATCCGTCGTATGTCGAGTGGTACCTCGCGCTGGGGGATTGGCAGGCTGCCAAGGATGCGTGGCTGGCGGGCGAGCCGGTGTTGCTGCCTCCGGAGCGGCCGTTGCCGGACCCGATCCCGTACACGGGCGTTCTGACGCCGGTGGGCGGTCAGCCGCGGGTGACGAACAACGACGTGGACATTGAGCGCCACGGCCGCCGTATCGCCACGTATCACCGGCGTCACCGGTCGTCCTAGCTACGGGCGCGGACGTCTCCGAGGCGCTGCTCGAGGACCGTCCCGACGGGGAACTCGTCGGCCAGCTCGAGGACGTCCTCGATGATGCTGGGAATGTCGTCGTCACTGACGAGCTTGGAGCGCTGGAGGGCGGAGCGGATCGCTTCGGCTGCGTCCTCCGGGGTGAAGTCGAGATCCGTCACCAGCGCCGTGGTGGTGGCCTTCCCGCTGTTGAGTCCGACGAAGGAACGGCCGCAGCCGCATCCCCCGTCCGGGTCGCGCCGGTCGGTCTCGCACACGAACGGGGTGACCATGACGAGTTCGCCCTCGACGCAGAACGTGAAGTCGTTGTCCCGGTCGCCCTGCGCGCGACTGGTGGCCGTAAGAAGCTTCATGGAGTCATCCTGCCTGGTCGGTCTGACATGCGTGCAGACTTGCGAAACGGCCCCCGTCCTCGAGCGTCGAGGCGGGGGCCGCTTGGTGTAGGGAGGGAGGCAGCGGCAGGGAGGCCACCACCCCGCTTTCGGGGGTCTGGACGTCTCTATGACGCTGCCTCCCTTGCCTCCCCAACCCGTCGTTTCCGCAGGCCATGTACAGGGAGGCAGGGCGGGGAGGCGGGTAGGGAGATCTCCCTTACTCTTCGGTGCCTCCCTCGTCGTTTTCGACGTCGTCTCGGGAGGCGATGGCCTCCAAGATGCGGTCGAGGCTGACGTGCTGCCGGCCGCCGTTCGTCTTGTACTCGCCGTGCCCGGCGTCGTCGAGGACGCTGCGCAGGTTCCGGAACGTCCAACTGCCGTACTCGGTCGGGTTGCGGTCCTGGAGACCGCGCAGGACGTCCTGCGTGAGCATCTTCGGCTCGTGCCCGAGCACGGCCGCGATGTCGGCCAGGTGGTCGACGGGGGCGAACGCGGGAGCGTCGGCCGGCCCGCCCTCGTACAGCGCCATGGCCCGCTCGACGACCGGCGTCACCTCGTCGATGCCCCGCTCGGGGTCCCGGGCGACGTAGTGGGACCGAATGATCTCGAACGGCTTGGCGGTGAACCCGTAGGTGACTGCCGTACCGACGTCCTGCCCCGGCACCAGCTCCGTGGCCCGGATACCTGCCTTGTACTTGCCCGAGCCGAGCAACCCGTCGTTGGCGACCTGGTCGCCCACCGCGAACGCCACCCGGTGGGAGGTGTTGCGGGTGACGTCGCGCGGGATGCTGTCCGCGGTCGGGGAGACCGTCACCCAGATCAGGGTGATGCCCACCTTCCGCGCCTTCTTCATCACACGGATGGCCAGCTCAGCAGCCTCTTTGCCGTACTCCTTGGACATGAACAGCTCGTGGCACTCGTCGAACACCACAACCTTGGGCCGCATCCGCTGATCCTTGAGCGCCAGTTCGCGGGTGAGCTTGGTCGACTCGCCGCCCAGTTCCTCGAGCAGCTTGCCCCGCTCGGTCACCTCGTTGGACAGGCCGCGCAGCGCGTCGAGGGCGGCCCGCAGGTCTTCGGGGTCGTCGCCCTTGACCAGGTTCCGCAACCGGGGCTTGAGCGGGTCGTAGTCGACGTTCGTGGCCATCACGTAGACCTCCGCGATGACCAGCGGGTCAAGGATCGCACCGAGCAGCAGCGACACGACGATGGACGTCTTGCCGGAGCCCATGATGCCGCCGACGATCCAGTTCGCCGCCATCAGCTTGCCGACGATCGGTTCACCACGCTGGGACACCGCGACCGGCACGCCCTTGAAATAGTCGGTCGTGCCCTCGTGCAGCAGCGGCCAGTCCGGCACCGGGCCGTTCAGCGAGCCCTGGTCGGCAACCCACAGGTCGAGGACGCCGGGCATGTTGGGCGGCTCGGTCGGCCACGTCTCGACGGGCTTGCGCAGCAGGTTGTGCGCCAGCACGGTCTTCTTGGCGTTGACCATCTCGACGGTGACGCCCATCGGCAGCTGGAGCTGCGTGTGATAGCCGTTGCCGAGCCTGGTCGTGGGCGACACCCAACGGGGCTGCCACCCCTCCTTGATAGCCGCGTTCATCTGCGGGATGGACAGCTTGCCCAGGGCCCGCAGAATCGCGTTCTCGTCGGGGATGACGCCCTGGTCGCCAGTGTCCGCGGGCAGGGCCCACGTTGGCGCGGTCTTCTGGTTCCTGCCGACCGCCCAGGCGCCGGCCAGCAGCAGGAGCGGCAGGGAGTACAGCAGGGGTTCCCAGATCACACCGGCGAGGAACGCGACCCATCCGACGAACTCGATCACGGCGTTCGTTGGCGCCAGGACGTCGCGCACGTCGTGGTTGTAGACCGCCATCATGATGCCCAGCATCAGCAGGGCGCCGCCGACGCCGACCAGGGCAGAGGCCAGGGCCCGCGGAGCGTTCAGCGCCATCTGGAGCAGGTCCATACGCCGCTTGTGCCGGGCGAACCGGTAGGCGTAGGCCCGCTGCTCCCACTTCTGCACCATCTCCTCGTTCCCGGACGCTTCCGCGATCCGCATCATGCGGGCGTGCAGCGCGGTCGTGCGGGCCTCCCAGGTACGGCGGGTGAGGATGCGGGTACCGCCGACGATGTAGGCGCCGTGCCGGACGGTGAACCGGTAGGTGGGGTGCTGCCGGGTGTCGACGAACACCCGTCGCAGCGAGTCGATGCGTACCCGTCGCCGGGGCCGACGTACCTCGGTCTCGAGCGGCTCGGGTACGGGCGCGGCCGGTGTACCTGCCTTGTCGAGTACGACGGGTACGGATGTACCCGGGTCCTCCGCGTTGGCGGGTACGTGAAGATCCGTCATGCTTGTGCTTCCTTCTCTCTCCGGAGGGTTGGGAGCACGGGGCGGCCGGTGTACCTGTGCCGGGTACGGCCGCCCCGTGGCGTACTTACTTCCGACCTCTGGTGACGGGTCGGATCTTGGAGGCGGCCCACCCGGCGGCGAGGATCACGCCGACCATGGACAGCCCGATCATGGGGAGGTTCGCGGAGACGGCGCCGATGATTCCCATCAGCGTTCCGCCGACTAGGACGACGACCGCGCACACGGCGGCCGTGCAGACGACGACCACGGCCAGGATCAGGAACGTGATGATGATCAGCCGTTGCATCTCCGGGGACAGGCCCGCCTGGACGGGCGCCTGTACGACGACCGGGGGCGGGGGCTGCCCGATGGTGAAGTGCACGGGGCGCCCCTGCTCGTCGTAGAAGACGTTCGGGGGCCGATGGTGGGCCGCGGGCTCGACGTACTGCCTGTACGCCTCCGGGAGGCTGGACGGCTCGGTCATACCGCCCACCCCCGCCACCTGCGGGATACGGCCGGACGGAGCACGAGACCGGCACCGAACGCCAGCACCAGCGAGTTGGTGGCCACGGCCGCGACCGTGCCGGGGAACAGCACCAGCGCCAGCCCGAGCAGGGCGCCAAGGATCAGCCACTTCACGACGACACCCCCGCCCCGACCAGCTGCGGCAGAGCCTCACGGAACGCGTCCTGGATCTCCTTGGCGCGGTCCTGGCCGACTCGGCACTCGGACTTGATCCGGGCGATGCCGGGGACCTTCCCGGCGAACAGCTCGTCTTTGAAGTGCTCGGCAGCCCAGGCGACGCCGGCCGCGGTGAGCAGGTCCTCGTCGGTCGCGGGCACGTACTCCGCGTGTACCTCGGGACGGGTACGGGTCTCCTCCGCGGCGAGTACGGGCGCCGGGATTTCGTTTCGGATTTCGTTACGCCGGGCGCGGGCCAGCTCCCCCGGGCACTCGAAGACGGGCAGCAGCTTGGCCCCCTCGGGTACGGCGCGGGGTACGTCGGGTACGCGTTCGATCAGTGCCGGGTACGTCTCGGGTACGCGCTCGACCGTGGGCGGCTCGACGTACTCGACGGGCGCCGGCTCGGACGTCTCGGACTCGTGCTTGCGCAGCGCGTGTACCCGCCACAGCACCACGGGGGCGATGGCGGACACGAGGACGACCAGCCACGGCTGGACGGTGAGCATGCCGCCGTGCACCAGGTGCGCCCCGGCGTTCGTGGCGATCATCAGCACGACCGGGGGGAAGATCTCCCGTCCGGCCCGCATGGCGCGGATCGCATAGGCGTCGATGGCGATGGGGAGGCCGGCCGCCACGACCGTGGCGTATCCGCACGCCACGGCCAGGGACCATTCCCCGTGCGCGGTCACGGCGATGGACGCCAGCATGGCGGCCCAGCCGAGAACGTCGCGGTCGGTCTTCACGTGATCTCCCAGATAGAAGGTGCGGGGGGCGCGGGCCCTGCCCGGTGGAGTGCG
>CBFGZZ010000220.1:0-14915 GCA_965653385.1 uncultured Streptomyces sp.
CGCCCCCCACCCCCTTCGACCACCGCATCACCGTCTTCGCCACCGACGAGGAGTTCCTCGCCGCCGCCCTTCCCTTCGTCGGCGAGGCCCTCGCCGCACCCGGCGAACCGCCGCCCGTCGTCATCGCCGCGCCCGGGAACCTGGACCTGCTGCGGGACGCGCTCGGCAGCGAGGTGAAGGGAGTCGGCCTGGTACCGCACGGTGAGTGGTACACCGGGTCCGCGGCCAACGCGGTGGCCCAAGGGGCCGGATACCTGGCGGCGAACGCCGGCCCCGGGGGGCGTATCCATCTGTTCATGGAGCCGGTCTGGGGCGGCCGGGCGGGGCGCTCGCCGCGGGAGGCCGCCGAGTGGATCCGGTACGAGGCCCTCGCCAACCTGCTCTTCGCCCCGCTCGCGACCACCGCCCTGTGTGCCTACGACTCCCGCGTCGCGGGCCCCGCCGTCGTGGCCGCCGCCCGCCGCGCCCACCCCGACACCGACGTCTACGAGGACCCGGTCCGGCTCGCCGCCGAGCTCGACGCCGTACCGCTGCCGCCGGCCCCCGCCGACGCCGAGCGGCTTCCCGGCCCGGCGCCCGCCCACGACGCCGTACGCACCTGGGCGGCCGTCCAGGGACTGTCCGCCGCGGACGCGGAGCTGTTCGCCACGGCCGTCACCGAGGCGGCCGCCGCCGTCGGACCGGTCGACGGTGCCCTGCTGTGGGGCGAGGCCCCGGCGTGCGTGTGCGAACTGCGCGCCCCGCGCCGCGTCGACGACCCGCTGGCCGGCTTCGTACCGCCGCCGAGCACGGAACTGGAGCCCGGGCAGGGGCTGTGGTTCGCCCGGCAGGTGTGCGCGTACGTCGACGTCCGGGACGACCGGGAGGGGACGAGCGTACGGCTGCAGTACGGGTAGGGGAATGCCGCGTACAGGTAGGGAATCGGGTATTCCTCCCCGTGCGCCCGCACCCTCGCGCCCGCCACTGTGAACCCATGCTGCACCTCTACGGGGCGCGCTTCCCGGATCCCGGACCCCAGTACGGCTCGTATCCCCAACCGCCCATGGGGGCCGGCCATCTGAGCGTCGAGTACGACCCCCGCCCCTCCGCGGTCCGCGAGGCCCGCGCGGAGGTCCGCCGGCAGCTGGAGGGATGGGGGCTCGCGGACCTGGACGGCCTCGTGGACGTGGCCGAACTGCTGGTGAGCGAGCTGGCCACCAACGCGCTCGTGCACTCCGCGAGCCGCTTCAGGCTCACCCTGTTCGCCGCGCACGGGATCCTGCGCTGCGAGGTCCGGGACCACGGCAACCGCGTCCCGAGGGTGCTGGACGCGGGAGCCTCGGAGAGCGGCCGAGGGATGTTCCTGGTGGAGGCGCTCTCCCAGCGCTGGGGCTGCCACCAGGACGGGCCGGGCAAGACCGTGTGGTTCGAGCTCGGCACGTGCGGGTCGGACGACTGTGGTCGGCGACAGTCGTAGCGCGGCCCGCGTGTTCCGGAGACCACCCGTGGCCACTCCGGAACGACAGCCCGGGTCCCGGCGGCGCGCCCAGTCGCCGGGACCCGCGTATGCGCGTCCCAAACCCTGGTGAGCACATTGGGTGGAGATCGCGCACGCCCTCTTGTCGCTTCGGCGCCTTTGGGCTTTCTTGACCCTCATGGCGGACACCACGGGAAACACAGCGGCATCACCGGTCGGCGCGGCGGACTCCCGCCCCCGGAAGTCCAGTTGGCGGTACATCGGCCCCGGCATCGTCGTCGCCGCGACCGGCGTCGGGGCCGGTGACCTGGTCGCCACCCTCATCGCGGGCAGCAACTTCGGCTACACCCTGCTCTGGGCCGCGGTCATCGGCTGCCTGGTCAAGATCTCCCTCGCCGAGGCGGCGGGCCGCTGGCACCTGTCCACCGGCCGCACCCTCTTCGACGGCTGGGCCAGCCTCGGCCGCTGGACCACCTACTTCTTCGCGGTCTACGTGGTGATCTGGGGCTTCGTCTACGGCGCCGCCGCGATGTCGTCGAGCGCCCTGCCGCTCCAGGCGCTGTTCCCGAACGTGATGGACCTCGAATGGTGGGCCATCGCCTGCGGTCTGGTCGGCCTGGTCTTCGTCTGGTTCAACAAGTACGCCGTCTTCGAGAAGGTCATGACGGTCCTGGTCGGCGTCATGTTCGTGGTGACGGTGTACCTGGCGATCCGGGTCACGCCCAACCTCGGGGACGCCTTCGCCGGTCTGCTGCCTGTCCTGCCCGACGAGAAGGACTCGATCCTCAACACCCTCGGCCTGATCGGCGGCGTTGGCGGCACCATCACGCTCGCCGCGTACGGCTACTGGGTCAACGCCAAGGGCTGGACGGACACCGGCTGGATGAAGGTCATGCGGCTCGACAACCGCGTCGCGTACATCACCACCGGCATCTTCGTCGTCGCGATGCTCTTCGTCGGCGCCGAGCTGCTGCACTCCGCGAACGTCGCCATCGCCGGCGGCGACAAGGGCCTGATCCAGCTCGGCGACATCCTGGAGGACGAATACGGCACGGCGACGGCCAAGTTCTTCCTGATCGGCTTCTTCGCCACCTCCTTCACCTCCCTCATCGGCGTCTGGCACGGCGTCAGCCTGATGTTCGCGGACTTCGTGACCCGCTACCGCACGCGTGAGGCGCTGAAGGGCGAAAGGGTCGCCTCGGGCGAGCGGGAGCGCTCCTGGCCCTTCCGCGCCTACCTGCTCTGGCTGACCTTCCCGCCCATCGTCCTGCTCTTCCAGGACGAGCCCTTCCGCCTGATCATCATCTACGGCGTCCTGGGCGCGGCCTTCATGCCCTTCCTCGCCGGCACCCTGATCTGGCTCCTCAACTCCGCCCGTACGCCCAGGGAGTGGCGCAACGGTCCGCTGAGCAACGTGATGCTGGCGGTCGCGGGCCTGCTGTTCCTGGTGCTGTGCGTGAAGCAGATCTGGGACCAGCCGTGGGCGGACTTCTTCTAGCAGTCCTCCTAGCGGTATCGGTCCCACGCCGGGCTCAGGGCGATCTTCCGCAGCTGCTCCTTGGTGACGGCGGGTGTCTCGCGGGTCGGGGCGTCGTGCTGGGTGGCGGCGTTCAGGGCGCTGACGACGACCCGGAAGCCGTCGGTGCGCAGGGTGTCGACGGTCCACATCACGGCACCCGCCACGTCCTTGTCGCCGCCGCTCTCCCGGAAGCCGACCCTCGTCCCGTCCGGCAGGGTCTCGGAGTCGTCCCCGAAGAGCTCGTCCGCCACGTCGCCCATGCCGTGCTGGACGTCGATCTGGAGGTAGCTCTTGCCCTTGCCGTCGTCGAGGACGACGTAGGTGTAGTCGCGTCCCTTCTCGACGACCTCGACGCCCTTGGGGAGCAACGGGACGAGCGTGGCCAGGACCGGGTCCACGCCCGGCTCGACGACGGTGCTCGGCGTGGCCGACGGCTTCGGCTTCTTCGGGTCCTCGGGAATGAACTCGACGTACTTGCGCCACACCTGCGCCGTCACCAACTCCTGCAACTGGGCAGTGGACAGGGGCGGTTCGCTCCTGCTGATCGGCGCGTCCTTCTCGGCCGCTGCGTTCCACTCGCTGACGGAGACGTGCTGCCCGGCCGGCGTGAGCAGGTCGGCCGACCACAGCTTGGTGTCGACGCGCCGGTCGGGATACTCGTACCCCTGGAACAGCTTGAGCAGCGAGCCGTCGGCCAGTCTGGTGGAGACGCAACCGTCGTGTGGGACCAGCGCCTTGTCCGGGCAGTCGGTCGTCTGCCGAGCCTGGTCGCTGCCCGGCTCGACCCGGTTCAGGCTGACACCGATGGCTCCGGGCCCCTCGCCGTCGTCGTACACGAGGTGGACGTACGGCGGCAGCGTCGAGTTCCCGGTGCCCCGCGCCCGCTGCTCGCTGACCTTGCCCTCGGGGAGCAGATCCTTGAGTGTCGCGATGAGTTCGCGGTCGGTCAGGGGAACGGCGGGCGGCGTGCCGGACGGCTGCTCGGCCACACTGGAATCGGCCGGCAGCGGCGCGGACGTGGCGCTCCAGGGCACGAGCAGCGCCCCGCCCACTCCCACGAGCGCGATCCCGGCCGCCCCGCCCGCCACCGCGGCCCGCCGCCTGAGCCGCAGTCGCCGCCCGCGTGCCCGGCCGGCGGCGACCAGCGCGGACCGGTCGGCGTCGAAGCCGCTGCCGATGTCATGCAGGGCGTGACTGAGCCGCCCTTCGAATCGGTCCTCGTCGTGTTCAACGGACATGGCAGAACCACCGTCTTCCGGAGCTCAGGAGGGTCAGTAACGTGAGTCAGGGCGTCGCGTACTCGCCGAGGTCCTCACCGAGCAGCTCGCGCAGCCGCCCGAGGGCACGCGTACACCGGGTCCGTACGGCCGCCGAGCTGGCGTTCATCACGTCGGCGGTCTCCTCGACGGAGCGGTCCTCCCAGTACCGCAGGACGACCACGGCCCGGTCCTTGGCCGGCAGCCGGGCCAGCGCCTGGAGCAGGGTCAGCCGCAGCGACAGGTCACCGCCCTCGGCCGCCCGGTCCGGCAGCGCGTCCGTGGCCCGCTCGGTGCTGCTGCGCCGCCGCTGATGGGCGAGGAAGGCACGGGTGAGGACAGTCTGCGCGTACCCGGCGGGGTTCCCGACCCGGTACACCCGGCCCCAGTGGACGTAGATCCGGCCGAGGGTCTCCTGGACGAGGTCCTCGGCGAGGTGGGTGTCCCCGGCGGTCAGCAGACAGGCCGAGCGGTACAGATGCCCGGCCCTGGCCACCGCGAACTGCGCGTACTCGTCCGCGCGGGCCTGTCTCATGCGTTCCCCCTGCTGCTGTGCCGGCCGGCTGTCGATGAGGTCCTCACTTCACTGATGCGGTGAGGCAGGGAGAATGTTTCACCACAGCACCGAGCAGTTCGCCGCGAGCACCAGGAACAAGGACCCAGGAACCGACGGATGACCCAGCAGCCGCCCCCACCCGGCCCGGGCTTCGGCCCGCCCCCACCGCAGTACGCCCCCGCGCAGCCCCCGTACGCCCCCGCACAACCGGCGTACGGCCCGGTCCCGCCCCAGCCGCTACCGCCCCAGCCGGTCCCGCCCGGCCCCGAGTTCCTGGCCGTGGACAAGCGCAACGCCGTCGTCGTCGACGGATCCGGCGTCGTCTTCGAGCTGTCCGGCCACACGCTGGAGTTCCGCTGGCCGGAGATCCGCAGCGTCCACTACAAGGCGAGCCCCGACGGCAGGGCGCTGATGGTGGCCGTGGTCCACGTGGACGGCCGGTTCTACGAGGGCGTGGTGGAGGCCAAGCCCCGGGCGCGGCTGCAGGAGTGGTTCGCGCAGCTGGGCTGGGTGCTTGGCCACTACCGGCCGATGGGGTGAGGCCGGTGACCTACCGCCGGGATGAGGCCGGCGCTCCCTACGGCAGCCCGTGCACGTGCGGTCCCACCGCGTTCGACCACGCGTTGCCCGCCGTCGCGTCCCAGTTCGTGGACCAGGTCATCGCGCCCCGCAGGTCGGGATAGGTGCGCGAGGGCTTGAAGGAACCGCAGCCCGTGCCCTTGGTCAGACAGTCCAGGGCACTGTTCACGACCGACGGCGCGACGTACCCGCTGCCCGCGCCGCGGGTCGAGGCGGGCAGGCCCAGGCCGACCTGGGACGGGGCGAGGCCGCCCTCCAGCTGGATGCAGGCCAGGGCGGTGAGGAAGTCGACCGAGCCCTGGCTGTAGACCTTGCCGTCGCAGCCGAGCATCGAACCGCTGTTGTAGTACTGCATGTTGACGACCGTGAGAATGTCCTTCACCTTCAGCGCGGTCTGGAAGTAGGCGTTCGACGTCGACTGCATGTCGATCGTCTGCGGTGCCATCGTGAGGACGAGCGACGAGCCGGCCTTCGCCGACAGAGACCGCAGCGCCTGCGTCATGTACGTCGCGTTGAGGCCGTTCTCCAGGTCGATGTCGACGCCGTCGAAGCCGTACTCCTGCATCAGCGCGTACACCGAGTTCGCGAAGTTCGTCGCGGACGCCGCGTCGTTCACCGCCACGGTGCCGCGCTCGCCGCCGACGGAGACGATGACCTTCTTGCCGGCGGCCTGCTTCGCCCTGATGTCCGCCTTGAACTGGTCGACGGTGTAGCCGCCGAGCCCGGCCGAGTCCAGGTTGAAGGTGACCGCGCCCGGCGTCGAGGTCGCGTCCGCGAAGGCGACGGCGATGATGTCGTACTGCGACTGCACGTCGGCGAGCTTCTGGACCGTCGCCCCGTTGTTGAAGTTCTGCCAGTAGCCGGTCACCGCGTGCTTGGGCAGGGCCGGACCCACCGGGCCCGCCGTGGTGGTCCCCGTCACCGTCGCCGACTTCGCCGACTCACCGGCCGCGTTGGTCGCCGTGACCTGGAAGGAGTACGACGTGGCGGCCGCGAGCCCGGTCACGGTCGCGGAGGTGCCGGTCACCGCGGTCACCTTCGTACCGCCGCGGTAGACGTTGTAGCCGGTCGCGCCGGAGACGGTGTTCCAGGCCAGGGAGACCGAGGACGAGCTCGTGCCCGAGACCGTGAGCCCGCTCGGTGCGCCGGGGACGGTGGGGGCGGGGTCGGTGCCACCGCCGCCGTCGGGGCCGTACACCGACAGGTCGTCCGCGTAGTAGGCCGCCTGCCCGTACCAGCCGTGCGTGTAGACCGACACCGAGGTCGTCGAGGCGCCGGTGGTGAAGGTGGTCGACAGCTGCTTCCAGGACGACGAGTCCGGCGTCCAGGTCGACACGTCGGTGGTACCCGTGCCCGTCACGCCCAGGTAGGTGTAGCCGCCCTGGACCCAGGCGCTCAGCGTGTACGTCGAGTTGGGCTTCACGGCCACGGTCTGGGTGCACCGGGCGTTGTCCTGCCCGGCCGGGGTCGCCCTGAGCGCGGTCGCGCCGCCGTGCACCGGGGAGGAGACGGTCGTGCCGCTGTTCGCGGAACAGGTCCAGTTGCTCAGACCGGCCTCGAAGCCGGCGTTCTTGGCGTTGTTGACGTCCGCGGCGGAGGCGTGGCCCGCGGGGAGGAAGGCGAGGGCCAGGGCCGCGGTGACCGCGGCGCCCGCCCGGAATCTGCTGCGTATGGACATGACAAGAGACATGCTCAACAACTTGGTCCAGACCAATTCACCTGTCAAGAGATTCCGGTAGTGGAGAATTCGTGTGCGCAACCTGCCCCGTTTTGGCGGGAGTTGTGCCGGAGGAGTTGTTTATCAGCTGGAGAGAAGCTGTTCTCCGGCCACAGAGCCGTGGATACAGTGCTGAGGTAGTCACGCAATGAAGTCATCGGGGAGCTGCGCGTGCCAACTGCCATTGCCGTGACCAGCGCCGACATGGCGCTGCCGGCGCAGGACGAGCGAACCGTGCCCGCCGTCGTGCTCCAGGACCTCGACCGGGAGCCGCTGGAGCGGTCGCTGGCGGCCCTGCAGACCCTGCTGGAGCAGCACGGACATGTCATCGTCGTGTGCTCGCAGGCCGTTCCCCGCGGTGTCCAGCAGCGGCTGCACACCGTACGGTCCCTGCTGGAGAGCGACCGCATCGCCGTGTTCCGGCCCGAACTGCCCCCGCTCGGCATCGCCGTCCTGGCCCGCCAGCTGCGGCAACTGGCCTCCTGCGACCTCAGCCCCGGCGTCCTCGCCTCGGCCGGCCGGCTGCTCACCCACTACCTCCACGCCGGCGCGCTCCTCGGCTCCGTCGCCAAGCTCGACCGCGTCCCCGTCGACCTCCGGTCGCACGCCAAGTCCTGGATGCCCGGCAGCCAGTTCGGAGTGCTCGCCCACCCCTCCCCGCAGCTCGTCCGGATCGCCCCCGGAGTCACCCTGCCCGGCCCGGAGTTCGGCACCTCGATGCTGGTCGCCCAGGGACAGCTCCAGTCCGACTGGGTCACCGCCACGCTTGCCAAGTCCTGGAACGCGCAGGGACTGAGAGAGGTGGTCCTGCCCGCCGAGTCGACGGCCTGGTGGGGGACGGCGAAGCTGATCGAGTTCTGCGCGTACCTGCCCGACCTGTCGGTGCTCTACCAGCTCGTCACCTCCGTACGGCAGAACTCCTGTCACTGGTGCGGCATCGACGTCATCGGTGACCGCTGCGTCTTCTGCTCGGCCGTCCCGCCCACCCACGAGCAGCCGGCCCGCGCGGGCTGACCGGACCCGAGCCCCATCCGACCGCTCCCGACCGATTCCCCCAATGAGGTTGCACGGTTCATGAACTCCCGTCAGCGCCGCGGCGTGATACTCCTGCTCCTGTCCGTCGTCTGCGCCCTCGGCGCCTTCGCCGGCGTCCTGTCCGTCATCAGCGACGTGAAGTCCAAGGTCGGCCCCGAGACCACCGCCTACCGGGTCAGGACGGACGTCGCCCCCTACACGCAGCTCAGCGCGGGCCAGTTCGAGAAGATCACGATGCCCGAGCGGTGGCTCTCGGAGAACGCGATCACCGACCTGCGCGAGATCCGCGGGAAGATCGCCGTCACCACCCTCCAGAAGGGCTCCCTGCTGCAGAGCGACATGATCGTCGACCAGCCCGCGCTGCAGGCGGGCGAGCAGGAGATCGCCATCATGATCGACGCGGCGACCGGCGTGGCCGGCAAGATCACCCCCGGCGCCAAGGTCAACGTCTACGCCACCTTCGAGGGCGACGGCGACAAGGCACCCGACCAGGCCCGGCTCATCGTGGAGAACGCCCGCGTCATCGACGTCGGCGAGCTGACCTCCCTCAAGCCCGACGAGAACGACCGGAGCCGGCAGCCCACCGACGCCGTTCCGATCACCTTCGCGCTCGAACCGGTCGACGCCCAGCGCATCACGTACGCCGAGTCGTTCGCCGACGAGGTCCGCCTCGCCCTGGTGGCGCCCGGCGACGACTCCGACATCCCGGCGACGAACCGCACGTACGAACTCGCCAAGGACAAGTGAGAGGCCCCTATGCCCACGAGGATCCTCCCGGCCGTCGGCGACGCGGACGCGGTCCGTTCCCTCACGACGCTGCTCAGCCAGCTCCCCGACGCCGAGCCGGTCGCCCCGGTGACCGACTCCACCCAGCTCGTCGACACCCTCGCGCGCCTGGCCGCCGAGTCCATCGACGAACTGCCCGAGGTCGTCGTCGTCCATGAGCGCATCGGTCCCGTCCCGGCCCTGGAACTCATCCGCGAGGTCGCCCTGCGCTTCCCGGCGGTGGGCGTCATCCTCGTCACCTCCGACGCGAGCCCGGGCCTCTTCCAGGCCGCCATGGACTACGGCGCGCGGGGCCTGGTCGCCCTGCCCCTGCACTACGAGGAGCTGGCCAGCCGCGTCAACGCCGTGGCCCAGTGGTCGGTGGGCGTGCGGCGTCATCTGGGCGCGGGCGGCGACGTGTTCAGCGGCGTCGGCGGCACGGTGGTCACGGTCAGCGGCGCCAAGGGCGGCGTGGGCGCCACGCTCACGGCCATCCAGCTGGCCCTCGCCGCCCAGGCGTCCGGCCGCAGCGCCGCCCTGCTCGACATGGACCTCCAGACCGGCGACATCGCCTCGTACCTGGACATCCAGTTCCGCCGCTCGGTCGTCGACCTCGCCGCCATCAGCGACATCTCACCGCGCGTGCTGGCCGACGCCGTGTTCCGGCACGACACCGGGGTCGCCCTGCTCCTCGCCCCCGGCGACGGCGAACGCGGCGAGGAGGTCACCGACCGCGCCGCCCGCCACATCGTCAGCGCCCTGCGCTCCCGTTACGAGGTCGTCGTCATCGACTGCGGCGCCCAGCTGAGCGGCGCGAGCGCGGCCGCCGTGGAGATGGCCGACACCGCGCTCCTCGTCACCACCCCGGACGTGGTCGCCGTCCGGGGCGCCAAGCGCACGGTACGGATGTGGGACCGCCTCCAGATCCGCAAGGCGGAGGAGACCACCATCGTCGTCAACCGCCACTCGCGCGGTACGGAGATCCAGCCCGCCCTGATCCAGCGGATCACCGGCACCGCGGTCGCGGCCACCGCCGTCCCGGCCAACTTCAAGGAACTCCAGGGCGCGGTCGACGCCGGCCGGGTGCACGAGCTGGACGCCAAGGGGACCGTCAAACAGGCCCTCTGGGCGCTCGCCGGGGAGCTCGGCCTGGTCAAGGGCACCGAGGGAGCCGCCCAACAGCGCCGTAACGGCCGTGCGCGGGGCGGGGACCGGGCGGCGCTGACGTTCCGGCGGCGCAAGGAGATAGGGCGGTGAGGGGGCGCCGGCGCGGGGACGACCGGGGCCAGGTGACCATCGAGTTCCTCGGGATGACGCCGCTGATCATCCTGACGCTGGTGCTGCTCTGGCAGTTCGTGCTGCTCGGCTACACCTTCTCGCTGGCCGGGAACGCCGCGGACGAGGCGGCGCGGGCCGGGGCGGTGTCCGAGGGCCAGGCGGGCTGCGAGGAGGCCGCGCTGCAACACCTGCCGGGCGCGTGGGAGGGCGGCGCCTCGGTGGAGTGCGGTGCGGGCGGCGGCTACGCCACGGCGGACGTCCACCTGGAGGTGCCCGTGCTGTTCCCCGGGGCGATCGGCTTCCCGTTCACCGTCGACGGGCACGCGGGGGCCGTGCAGGAGGAGAAGGACTGAGATGTCGTACGACGCCAAAGTCCGCGGTGACCACAGGGGCGGTGGGGCCGGGCGTGTCCGCAGGGTTGGCGGAGCCCGACGTGTCCGTGGGGGCGGTGGAGTCCGCCGTGACCGCGGGGTCGTTGGAATCCGACGTGTCCGTGGGGTCCGCGGCGTCCGCGGCATCCGTGACCGCGGCCAGGTCGCCATCGAGTACCTCGGGTTCATCCCGATCCTCGTCCTCGTGGCCCTGGCGGGCGTACAGCTCGGGCTCGTCGCCTACGCCGCCCAGCAGGCCGGAACGGCGGCCCGGGCGGGGGCACGCGCCGCCTCGCTCGAACCGGGGACCGCGCAGGACGGCTGCCAGAACGCGGTCAGCGACTGGCTCTCCGTCAGCTGCGAGCCCGCGCAGGGCGCCGACGAGGTCACCGTCACCGCCGTGGTCCAGATCCCGTCCATCGTCCCCGGCTGGGACTTCGACCCCGCCCAGAAGACCGCGACCATGCCGCTCGACCACTGAACGAGGATCCACATGAGCCTGAGGTCACGCATCAACACCCCCGAGGAGCCCGGCAGCCGGGGCGAGGACGGCCACCTGGTCGCCTCGTACCGGGCCAAGCTCCTGGAGGAGATCGACCTCGCGGAGATGAGCTCGCTGGCGGCGGCCGAGCGCCGGGCCCGCCTGGAGCGCGTCCTCGGGCACATCATCAGCCGCGAGGGCCCGGTGCTGTCGACGGTCGAGCGCGCGCAGCTGATCCGCAGGGTCGTCGACGAGGCGCTCGGCCTCGGCATCCTGGAACCGCTCCTCGAAGACGCCTCGATCACCGAGATCATGGTGAACGGCCCCGACGCGATCTTCGTCGAACGCGCGGGCCGAGTCGAGCAGTTGCCGCTCCGCTTCCCCTCCCACGACCAGCTGATGCAGACCATCGAGCGGATCGTGTCGACCGTGAACCGCCGGGTCGACGAATCGAACCCCATGGTCGACGCGCGCCTGCCGTCCGGCGAGCGGGTGAACGTCATCATCCCGCCCCTGTCGCTCACCGGCGCGACCCTGACGATCCGCCGCTTCCCCCGCTCCTTCACCCTGCACGAGATGACCGGCCTCGGCTCGCTCGACGAACCCATGGTGTACCTGCTGGCCGGGCTGGTGCAGGCGAAGTTCAACATCATCGTCTCGGGCGCGACGGGCACGGGTAAGACCACGCTGCTCAACGCCCTGTCGGGGCTGATCCCCGAGCACGAGCGCATCATCACCATCGAGGACTCGGCCGAACTCCAGCTCCAGCAGTCCCATGTGATCCGCCTGGAGTCCAGGCCCCCCAACGTCGAGGGCAAGGGCCAGGTGACCATCCGCGACCTGGTCCGCAACTCCCTCCGCATGCGCCCCGACCGCATCGTCGTCGGCGAGGTCCGCGGCGGCGAGTCCCTGGACATGCTCCAGGCGATGTCGACCGGCCACGACGGCTCGCTGGCCACCGTGCACGCCAACAGCACGGAGGACGCGTTGATGCGGCTGAAGACCCTCGCGTCCATGTCCGACGTCTCGGTCCCCTTCGAGGCGCTGCACGACCAGATCAACAGCGCGGTGGACGTGATCATCCAGCTGACCCGCTTCCCGGACGGCGCCCGCCGGATCACCGAGATCGCGCTCCTGGACAGCCACGGCGCCGAGCCGTACCGGGTGGCGACCGTGGCCCGCTTCAACGCCCAGCCCATGACGCCGGACGGCCGCGTCCACGGCGCCTTCGCGTACCACCCCCTCCCGCGCCGCACCGCGGACCGCCTCTACATGGCGAGCCAGCCGATACCCCAGGCCTTCGGCGTCGCCCAGTCACCGCTCGAACTAGCGACCCGAGAAGCCAGGTAGGACCGAGGTAGGACCGAGGCAGGACCGAGGCAGGACCAGGCAGGACCAGGCAGGACCAGGCAGGAGAGGCAGAACAGGTAGAACCCATGGATCTCCAGACCCGCATCACGCTCACGACCGGCATCGCCCTGCTGACCTGTGCGCTGGCCGTCGTGGGCATCCATGCCTACGCCTCCGGCCGGGCCCAGCGCCAGGCCCTGGTCGACCGGCTCACCTCCGCCGGCCAGATCACCGCAGCCGGCGGCCGCCGACGCCGCTTCGTCGACCTGGACCGCCGACTGCGCCGTACGAAACTGGGCAAACGGCTGGAACTGCGCCTGGTGGCCACGGGCCTGGACGTCACCCCCGGTGAGTTCTTCGTCTACCTGCTGGTGACGGTGGCCGGCCTGTGGCTGGTCGGCCAGGCGGCCCTGGCCCCCTTCTTCGGCCCGATCGCCGGCCTGCTGGGCGTCTGGGCGGCGGTCCAGTTCCTCAACTGGCAACGCCAGAAGCGCATCGAGCGCTTCATCAACCAGCTCCCCGAACTGGCCCGCATCCTGGCCAACGCCGCCCACGCGGGCCTCGCCCTGCGCACGGCCATCGGCATGGCGTCGGAGGAGCTGGAGGCCCCGGCGGGCGAGGAACTGGCCAAGGTGTCCAACCAGTTGGCCCTCGGCGCCTCGATGGACGACGCCCTCGGCGAGCTCGCCGAACGCCTCCCGTCCCGCGAACTGGTCGTCCTGGTCACCACGCTGGTCCTCTCCAACCGGGCCGGCGGCCAGGTGGTCAGCGCCCTGCGCAACCTCACGGAGACGCTGGAGGAGCGCAAGGAGACCAGGCGCGAGGTCCGTACCCAGCTCTCGCAGGTGAGCATGACGTCGTACGCGGTCCCCGTGCTGGGCGTCGGCTCGCTGTTCCTGATGAACGGGGTGCAGGACGGGGCCCTGGACCGTATGACGGGTTCCTCGGTCGGCCAGGCGGCGGTGCTGATCGCGTTCGGTCTGTACGCGGTGGGGTTCGTCCTCATCCGGCGTATGTCACGGATCGACGTCTGAGGCGCGGGCGCGGGCGGGACGGGTACGGGGACGGGGACGGAAGGACGAGACGATGAAAACCGGAACACTGGGCCTGGCCCTGGCGCTGTTGATGGCGCTCGGCGTGTGGGGCATCTTCGCGGGCATCCGCATGTACCGCGCGGACGCCAAGCTGCCGAGCGACCTGGCGCTGGCCCTGGAGATCGGCGCGACCCGCACCGGCGCCGTGGACTCCCTCATCGACCGCATGGGCATGCGCTACGCCCCCGCCGTACTGCGCCTGATGGGCCCGAAACTGGTCGCCAGGTACCGCCGCAAGATCGACCTCGCGGGCAACCCCGGCGGCCTGACCATCGACCGCTACGCGGCGCGGCGGGCGGTGTACGGCTTTCTCGGCGCGGTCGGCTTCCTGGTCTTCCTGCTGCGTGGACAGTTCCTGGTGGCGCTGCTCCTGCTGGCCTTCGGTGCCTTCTGGACGGAGGTCGGCATCTGGTCGGCCATCCGGATCAGGAAGGACGAGATCGAACGCACCCTGCCGGACTTCCTCGACGTCCTCGCGGTCGTCGTCAGCGCGGGCCTGGGCTTCCGCCAGGCCCTCGACCGGGTCGCCTCGAAGTACGAGGGTCCCTGGGCCGACGAACTCCGCATCACGCTCCGCCAGATGGACCTCGGCATGAGCCGCCGCCAGGCCTTCGCGGAGCTGCGACGCCGCAACGACTCCGAACAGGTCGCGATGTTCGTCACCGCCCTCCAGCAGGGCGAGGAACTGGGCGCCCCGATCGTCGAGACCCTCGTCGCCCTCGCCAAGGACATGCGCCGCACCGACGCCCAGAACGCCCGCCGGAAAGCGGCCCGGGCGGTGCCGCGGGCCACGCTGATGATCACGACGTTCATGGTGCCGGCGACGATGATTCTGCTGGGGGCGGGGTTGTTGCTGGGATCGGGGACGGACTTCGGATCGTTGACGGGGGAGTAGGGGGGCGCAACCACATCACTAGCGCAAGCAAAGGCCGAACTGTCAACTACTACAAGGAAATTCCCGGAACACCTTTCGCAAATGCAACCAGATGTGGGACAGTCGTCGTCGGATCGGTCGCGGTTCCGGCTGAGCAGGAGGGAGGCGGAGACCATGAACCCCATCGCATCAGGCCACGTCAACGTCAACCGCATCTTCGCCAAACTCCACAGCACCGGCCACGCGCAGGCCGCCACCAAGTGGCCGGGCAGCGCTCCGGGTTCACCCCCTGGGCGGAGCTGACGGCGATGACACAGCGATGGTTTTCGGCCCGGGTCCGGAATCGGGCCCAGGGACCCTCTGGTGTTTCGGGTATTTCCGCTTACTTTTCTCGCAAGACTTCTCCCAAGTCCTGCGAGCCCAGCGCCCGGCGACCGCCGAACACCAGAGGGGAACACCATGAGCAACTGGATCCACACCACCGTCGAGCACCTGCGCTCCCGTGCCGCTCGCGACGACAGGGGGCAGACGGCGGTGGAGTACCTGGGGATCATCGCGGTGGTGGTGGCGATTGTGTTGGCCAT
>CBFGZZ010000221.1:0-14908 GCA_965653385.1 uncultured Streptomyces sp.
CTCCTAAAGCGGGTGTCGCAGGTTCGAATCCTGCCGGGGGCACAACGCAACAAGCCCATGGCCTGGGATTTCTCCCCCAGGGAGAGATTCTGTTCGGCCTCGGACTTCTCGTCCGGGGCCGTTTGCGTGAGCGGAACGGGTCGCCGCGACGATGCGGCGGTCGGGAGAGCGCGGTGCGCCGCGCACGCACCTCCGGTTGGTGTGAACGCACGTCGTTGAGAGCGTCCGGCGCCCGCCCTGCTGAGCTTCGAAGGACAGTCAAAGGCGTCGGTGCCGGCGCCAGTACCAGAGCGCGCCGACCCCGGCGGACGCCGTGGCCAGTGTGATGCCGAGGACCGGCCAGCGGCTCTCGGCGATGCGCAGGCCGGTCAGGAAGGTCACGACGGTCAGGACGAGCGGTACGAGGAGGGAGATGAGCGCACGGAGTACGGCCGCCATGACGTCTGGTTCGATGCGGGAGGTCCGGCGGCGGCGCGGGGCGGGTGCGGGGTCGGCGAAGTAGTAGACGAGGGTACGGCCCGCCAGGCTGGCATCGGCACGCCGGTAGACCACTGCCATATACGGGAGCCAGACGAGGGGCGCGACCAGTCCGACCAGGAAGACCACGCCGAGCAGCAACCACCGCCAAGCCTGGACGGCTCCCCGGCGTACACGCCGGGGCGCGTCCTGGCCGTCGTCGGACGGCGCGAGAATGCCGAGGATGCGGGCCATCCGCAGGGTGACGTTCCACAGGGCCGCCCATCGCCTCCAGCGGGCGGTTGCGCCGGCGGCGGGTCCAGTGCGGGTCAGCGCCTCCTGGGCCTGTCCCGTGTCCTCGTAGACGCCTTGGAGGACGAGGAGTTCGCCGGCGCGGGCACTCGCCGTGGGGTCACGGCCGTGGAGAGCGGCCAGCTCCAGGACCGTACGTGCCTGGCGGAGCAGCGCCGCGCAGAACGCGAGGGGAACGAGCACGAGGAACGGGCCGCCCACGATGGATCCCTCCGACACGACGGCCCGTCGGCCACGAGCGACCACCCGGCCCCGCAATTCCGCCTCGGTGGCGTCGGGGTGGCTCCGCCGAAGCGAGGCGATTGCTTCGGGCACGCCAGGCCCGACGCGGCGGACGGCGAAGTCGGCGAGGAGTTCGGGGAGGTGCCTGGGATCGGTGACGACCGATGCCAGCAGCGAGCGTTCAGGGAAGGGCTCCTTGCGGGAGCCCTCAGCTCTCGGATTCTCCCGGTGCGGCACATGTCGTATCTACCACGAATCGCCCGGATCGCCGTCTGGGTCTCCGTCGGAGTCGGCGCCTGCCCTCTCCGCCGGCACACACCACCGTGGCGCGGCCCTTCCCCCGTGGCGGGTGAGGCAAGGGGCCCGGGTTTGGGATGCGATAGGAGGAACAGCGAGAAGTGCGCCGGCCCCATGCCTCGCCTGGTCCGGCGGCGCGCCTGAGCCGGACGACTCTGCGAGGTGGACAGCGTGAAGCACTGGCGGGCTCTGATCGTCCTCGGTACGGCCCAGTTCCTGATGGTCCTGGACACCTCCGTCATGAACGTGTCCATCAGTCAGCTGGTCGAGGACTTCGACACGGAGGTCACCGCCATCCAGGCCGTCATCACGCTGTACGCGCTCGTCATGGCCGCGTTCATGATCATCGGTGGCAGGTTCGGGGACATTCTGGGGCGTCGCCGCATGTTCCTGCTGGGGCTGGTCGTCTACGGCGTGGGGTCCGCCCTGACCGCTGTGGCGCCCACGTTGTGGGTCCTCACGCTGGGCTGGTCCGTCATCGAGGGGCTCGGAGCCGCCATGGTGCTGCCGGCCATGGCCGCCCTCGTCGCGGAGTCGTACCGCGGGAAGGACCGGGCCGTCGCCTACGCGGTCATCGGCGGGCTCGCCGGCGCCGGGATCGCGGTCGGACCGCTGCTGGGCGGCTGGGTGACGACGTACCTCACCTGGCGGCTGGTCTTCGCCGGTGAGGTCGTGGTCGTCGTGGCCGTCCTGCTGTGCCGCCGAGTGATCGCGACGCCCGCCCCGAGCGGTTCGCGCCCCCGGCTCGACGTGGTCGGTGCGGTGCTCTCCGCGGCCGGACTGGGGCTGGGCGTGCTCGGGGTGCTGCAGAGCAGCACCTGGGGATGGGTGCAGCCGCGCAATCCGCCCTTCACCGTCCTCGGCTTCGCCCCGACGCTGTTCGTCATCGGTGCCGGGGCGGCCGTCCTTGCGCTCTTCCGGCACTGGGAGAAGCGGAGGGAGAACCAAGGCGTCGACCCCCTCGTGCATCTGTCCCTGCTGGGCAGACCTGTCCTGCGGTCCGGTCTGATGACGCTGCTGAGCCAGAACCTCATCCTGCTGGGGTTGTTCTTCACCATCCCGCTGTACCTGCAGGTGGTTCAGGGATTCGACGCCTTCGAGACGGGCCTGCGCCTGCTCCCGGTGTCCGTGACCATGTTCGTGACCTCCCTGTCCGCGTCGTCGCTGGGGCGGGTCATGGGGCCGCGCCGGGTGGTCCGGCTGGCCCTGGTGACCCTGGCGGCCGCCATCGTGTGGCTGCTGGCCACCATCGACCCTGCCATCGACGACGCGCAGTTCGCCGGCGCCATGGCCCTGTTGGGCGTGGGCGTCGGCCTGCTCGCCTCGCAACTGGGCAACGTCGTCCAGTCCGGCGTCGGCGAGGAGGAACGCAGTGAAGCCGGAGGGCTCCAGTTCACGGCACAGAATCTGGGCTCCGCGCTGGGCACCGCGCTCATCGGGTCCATTCTGATCGGTGCGCTGGCCCACGCGTTCACCACGCAGGTGGACGAAAATCCGCGGCTGTCCGAACAGGCCCGTGAGGAGGTCGGTGTCGCCCTGGAGGCCGGGATCAGCTTCGTCCCCACCGATCAGGTGCGTTCGGCGGCCGAGCGTGCCGGGCTGCCGCCGTCCGAGGTCGACGCCGTCACGGACTCCTACGCCTCCGCGCAGCTGGACGGCCTGAAGGCGGCGATCCTGGCCACCGGCGGCATCGCTCTCGCCAGCTTCCTGGTCACGCCGAACCTGCCGACCGCACGGGCGGGCCGTCGCCGGCAGCCGGACACCGAGACTCCGGCCGGGGCAATGGGATCGACTCGCTGAGTTCGGGGGGAAGTCACCGATGTCCAGAACCCGAGCCACGACCGGCCGGGCCGCGGCCCGCGCGGAGCGCCGGGCACAGCGCCGGGCCCACGCGGACTACACGGGCGGTGTCTACGGATCCATGCTCGCGGCCTCCGTGGTGATCGGCGCGGGCTCCCTGGGCTCGTTCCCCCGCGCCGAGCTGGTGCTGCTGCTGTTGCTGACCGGAGTGGTCTTCTGGGTCGCGCATGTGCACTCCCAGCTGTTCGGGGCACGCCTGGCGCGAGAGGCTCCGGACCGCCGGGTCGTACTGCGCGTGTGCCGTGACGAGTGGCCGATCGTCAAGGCCGCGGTTCCGCCGGCCGCGGCGGTGGCCGTCAGCCCGCTCCTGGGACTGGACGTGCGAGGTGCTCTCTGGCTGGCTCTCTGCGTCGCCGTGGCCGGCCAGGTGGGCTGGTCCGTGGCCGCGGCCCGCCGGGCTGGTGCTTCGCCGCGGCTCATGGCCGCCACCGCATCGGTCAACCTGGTGCTCGGGCTTCTGATCATCTCCTTCAAAATCGTTCTGAAGCATTGATCCTCGGCGTCCGCTCGCCGGGCGTCGGCCGCCTGGACCGGGTGAGGCCTGTCGTGGCACGGAGGGAGGCGCACGATCGTGGGTGATGGCGCCGTCCGCCGGCCCGAAGCAGTCCACGGAAGGACGGCTTGTGCGCTACGAGATCCGCGTCGAGGGGCACCTGTCGGAAGCGTTGACCGAGGCCTGGAGCTGGGCCACGTTGTGATGGCCGGCAAGACCGTCCTGTTGGCGTGCGACGACCGCGCGCCTGTCCGGCCCCTGCCGTACGCCGCTCGCTCGTCCGGGCACAGGAAACGTAGGGAAAGCGTCCGGCACGGTCACGGTTCCGCCTCGTCGTCCGGCGTCTCGGCGTCGGCGCCGGAACGCGCTTGTGCCGACGGGGCGCGGCGCTGTCGGCGCAGCCCCGCCTGGACCGCGGTCGCCAGCACCCGGGCGGCGACGCCGACGAGCAGCAGCCCTCCCGTCATCTGCAGCATCGTCAGCACGCGTCCGGTCTGGGAGTGGGCGGTGATGTCCCCGTAGCCGACCGTGCTGAAGGTGGTCAGGGTGAAGTACAAGGCGTCCGTCCTGGTCAGCGGCTCGCTGAAGGAGCCGGGGGAGGAGCGGTCCAGCAAGTAGTAGGAGCCGGCGAAAAGGACCAGGAACAACACCAGCGTGGCGGCCAGGGCCTCGACGGCTCTCAGTCGCGGGTGCGGTGAGCGCGCGATGACCCGGACCTCCCATCCGAACACCAGCATTACGGCCAGCAGGCCGCACACGAGCAGTGCCGACGCGCCGGCCGTACCGCGCTCGTCCAGGGGCAGCAGGTAGTAGGCAGTGACAAGGCCGACCGTGATGAGCACGGCGCGGGCGCCGGCGACGACCGCCGCCCACCGGCGGGGGCGGCACCGCCGACGCGGACGGTCCGCGTCCGGTCCTGGCCGGGTCCGGTCCGTCCGGGCGGTGTTCGGATCGCTCATCTCGTGTCTTCTCGCTCCGTCCGGGCCCGGAAGGCGGGTGGGCAGGGCAGCGGGAGACTTCCACCTCACCGCCACGGCGGAGTCGATGGATCACCCGTGGTGGGTGATCCGGTCACCGATCGGCAGGCGTGATCCTGGAGCGGTCAGGTGCCCGCGCACCACCCCCTCCCCCGCCCCGTCGGCTTTCGGAGGGGACGGGCATCACGCGAGGAGGAGCCATGACCATGCCGCGTGGTCCGGCATCGCGTACCGGGCAGACCCCCGAGCCCGGCGGTGTGGCCCCGGGTCCGCTGGGAGACCCCACAGACGTGTTCGCGCGGCTCGGCCACTCATGGACCTGGCTCCTGGGCTCGGCCGTCGCGACGCTGGTGCCGGGCGTCCTGGTGCTGGTGTGGCCGGAGGCGACCCTGCACGTCCTGGCGGTCCTCATCGGCCTGTACCTGCTGGTGTCCGGGGTGTTCCGGTTCGTGGCCGTCTTCGCGCGGGAGGGACACGAGCGCCTGCCGGGGCTGCTCCTGGCAGTGCTGTACGTCCTGGCCGGGGTGCTGTGCCTGAGGAACCCACTGCAGACGATCGCCGCACTCTCGCTGATCACCGGGGCCGTCTGGCTCGTGTCCGGCATCCTCACCCTCTACACGGCCGTCTCCGCCGAGGACCTGCCACACCGCGGCGTCGTCACGGTCGCCGCCGTACTCGGCATCGTCGCAGGGATCGTGGTGCTCGCCCTGCCGGCCGAGTCGGCCCGTGCCCTGACCAGGCTGCTCGGCCTGTGGCTCGTCCTGCTCGGTCTGGCCGAGGCGGTGGTCGCCCTCGCTTGGCGGGCCGCGCTCCAAAAGACGCGCGCCCCGGGGCCGGGCGCCCCCGCCGCGACGGCCTGACACCGCACGAGCGCTCCGTTTCGGCTGCCTCCCCGACCGTCATCCCGATCAGCGACCGTCGCCACCGGCGCGGCACACGCGGAAAGGAGCCCCATGGACCCGGCCGCGACCCCGGATTCGCCGGACTCCGGCGGAGACGTCACCCGGCACCACGTCATGACCGCCGAGGAACGAGCGGAGTACGAGCGACTGCGCCGTCACGCAACGGTACGCCACCGGCGGGTACGCCGGGTCGGTGCCTCCGTCCTGCTGCTGCTGGCCCTGCTGCTCGCGCCCCTGGCCGTCGTCGCGGCCTGGGTCCAGGACACTGTCTCCGACACCGACCGGTACGTGGAGACCGTCGCTCCGCTGGCGTCCGAGCCGGCTGTGCAGGAGGTCGTGATCAACCGGCTCACGGACCGCGTGGTAGCGAACGTGGATGTCGCGGCGGTGACGGTCTCGCTCGTCAAGGCCCTCCAGGACGCCGGGGCTCCGCCCCGTGTCGTGGAGGGGGCCGAGTCCCTCGAGGGTCCGTTGCGCAACGCGGTCAGGACCGTCGTGGACCGCACCGTCACCCGCGTGATCACCAGTGACGCCTTCCAGCAGGTATGGGAGGGCGCCAACCGGCGCTCGCACGCCGCCGTGGTGAACATGCTCACCGGCGACCGCGAGGGTGCCGTAGGTGCTGAAGGCGACACCGTCCAACTGGATGTGGGAGCGGTCGTCGACCAGGTACGGGAGCGGCTCGTCGACGCGGGTTTCGACAAGGCCGCCGCCATCCCGGACACCGACCGGACGATCACCCTGTTCCAGACGGAAGAGCTGGGCAGGGCGCAGGACGCGATGCGGCTGCTTGACATCCTCGGCACCTGGCTGCCCGTCCTGACTGTCCTACTCGCCGCACTCGCCGTGTGGACCAATCCGGCACACCGGGTGATGCTGTTGATCACCGCGACGGGTGTCGGCGTGATGATGGTGGTGTTGCTCGTCGCGCTGGCCGTCGTGAGACGGGTCTATCTGGACTCGGTCCCGCCTGACGCACTGCCCACCGACGCCGCCGCCGCCATCTACGACACGTTCGTACGTTTCCTGCGCGACAGCACGCGCACCCTTCTGGTCGTGGCGGTGATCACAGCATTGGTCGCCTACCTGTACGGTCCCGGACGCCCCGCCCGCGCCGTCCGCACAGCGGCGGACCGGAGCACGACGGCCGCCGGCCGAGGGCTGCGCCGCGCCGGACTGCGCACCGGATCCACCGGACGCTGGCTGACGGACCACCGGGCATGGACCACCGGTGGCGTCATCGCGGCGGGAGCGCTGGCGCTGGTCCTCTGGAACCACCCCACGGTCGGAGCGGTGGCCCTCGTTCTCGGCATCGCCGTGGCCGTCCTGATCATCCTGGCGATCCTCGCGGCGGCAGCCGGGCCGGCCGACCGGGCGAGGGAAGGGGCGGCCCCGTGAGTCATGGCGAATCCCGGCCTCGGCACGCGCCCACAGGCACCCGGCAGCATCCCTGTTGCCTCCACCTCCTGGTACCGGACGGCCGCCGGTGCGCGTCCACCCGTGCTGCCGACTACAGCACGCTCACCCGCATCGGGTGAGGCCGCCCGGCCCTTGCCGTGCCCATGCTGAAGACAGCACGCAAACGGCAGCCGGGCGGGTGCCGGGGACGGAGGAGACATGAGCGCGCAGACGTACCTGGCTTACGACTATCCCCTGCTGAGCGTCTTCTGGAGCATGCTCTGGTTCTTCCTGTGGATCATGTGGTTCGCCCTGCTCTTCCGGGTCGTCGTGGACATCTTCCGTGACGACGACCTGAGCGGCTGGGCGAAGGCCGGCTGGCTGGTGTTCACCGTCCTGCTGCCCTTCCTGGGCGTCTTCGTCTACGTGGTCGCCCGCGGCAAGAACATGGGCCGCCGGGAGGTTGCGCAGGCGCGTGCACAGCAGGAGGACTTCAACGCCTACATCAGGCAGACCGCGGCCGGCGGCCGGACCAGCAGCGTCGACGAGCTCGCCAGGCTGTCCGAGATCCGCGCCCGCGGCGACATCACGGACGAGGAGTTCCGTAGGGCGAAGGACCTGGTCCTGACCAGCCACGGTCCGGCGGAGCACTCGGGATCCACCTCCCGTACGTCTGGTCACTGACCATCCGGATCACAGGAAACGAGGCCCAAGATGACCGCGACACACCCCCGGCCGGCGCACACGGCCAAGCAGGAATGGGCAACCGGCCTGACGGCCTTCGCGGCGGTGATGCTCTTCCTCGTCGGCCTGCTCGACATCTTCCGGGGCATCATGGCCATCGCCGAGGACGACGTCTTCGTCACGACGCGCAGCTACGTCTTCGAATTCGATCTGACCGGTTGGGGCTGGGTCCACCTCGCTCTGGGTGTGGTCGCCGTGATCGTCAGCTTCGGACTGCTCAGGACCGCGACCTGGGCACGCGTTGTCGGCGTGGCCATCGCCGGCCTCGTCATCATCGCCAACTTCCTCTCCCTGCCGTACTACCCGGTGTGGTCGGTCGTGATGATCACCATCTCGGGCTTCATCATCTGGGCCCTGTGCGTGGTCCAGCGCGGCAACCTCTTCGACCTGTCCGAAGAACGTCCCATGTCCGAGGCGCGCCCGCCGGACAGGCCCTCGTATCCGCACGGGCCCGCTTGAGCGCACAGCGGTCAGGGCGTGCGGCGGAAGAGAAGGGCGGACAGGTGAAACCCGGCGGTGACACGAGGAGACCGAGGAAGACAGGCCCCGCGACCGGAGTCGAGGGCAGCGCCGCACGAGCCCGCCTCGCGGTACTCGCCCTGCTGGGCAGCATCCTGGTGGCGCTCGTCGCCGCCGGTCTGCGGAGCGTGCTGTGGGCGCTGGCGGGCATCGCCGGGCTGGCGCTGGCCGCCGTGGGGGTGTGGTGGGCCCTGGCGCACACCGGAGCGCTCCGTGCTCTCGGGGCGGTCCTGTCAGTGATGGCACCGGTCGCTGTCCTGGCCCTCTATGCCACGTCCGGGATGCTGGGGCCGGCCTTGCTGTCCCTGGCTCTGTGGGCCCTGGCCGTCACGGCGGCGCGTACGGCCCTGAGCCCCGGGCACACCACCTCCGAGCAGTCCGGGCAGGCGGTCGCCGAGACACCCCACAGCCCTTGGATCCTCATGAATCCGCGCTCCGGCGGCGGCAAAGTAGGTCGTTTCCAGCTGGTCGACAAGGCCCGGGCGGCCGGCGGCCGGGTGGTCCTGCTCGAGGGCGGCCAGGATGTGACGGAACTGGCCCGGCAGGCCGTCGCCGAGGGGGCCGATCTGCTGGCGGTGGCGGGCGGCGACGGCACCCAGGCGCTGGTGGCCGAGGTCGCGGCGGGCCATGACCTGCCGTTCGTGGTGATTCCCGCCGGCACCCGCAACCACTTCGCCCTGGACCTCGGCCTCGACCGCCACGATCCGGCGGCGGCCCTGGAAGCCCTGACCCACGGCGTCGAAGTCCGCATCGACCTCGGGTACGCCGCGGACCGGGTCTTCGTCAACAACGCCTCATTCGGAACGTACGCGTCCGTCGTCACCGACCCCGCGTACCGGGACGCCAAGGCGCGCACGACCCTGCGCACCCTCCCCGGCCTCCTCACGGGCGAGGAGGCGCCCGGGCTGCGGGCGCGGGCCGACGCTGCGTACGTCGACGGACTTCAGGCACTCCTCGTCAGCAACAATCCCTACGGACGTGCCGTCGACGCGGCCCATCCGGGGCGCAGGGATCGGCTGGACTCGGGCCTGCTCGGCGTAGTGTGCGTGCGGGTCGGCAACACCGCTCAGGCGGCTCGACTGGTGCGCGGCCCGCGCTCCGGGGGGCTTGTCCGGCTGAGCGCGAGGGAAGTCGTCGTCGAAGCCGGCACGGACACCCTCCCGGTCGGCATCGACGGAGAGCATGTCGTTCTGCCCTCACCCGTCGTGTGCCGCAGCGCGCCGGGAGCACTCCGGGTGCGTGTGCCTCGCCGTCGCCCCCACGCACCGCGTGTCGGCGGCGGGGCGGCTGACTGGTCGCGCGTGGCACGGTTGGCGCTGGGCCGTCTCTCCCCTGCCCAGGACAAGACGAGCCATGAATGAGCGGCGCGGGCGCGCGGTACGAGCCGCGCTGCGGCCTCGGCGATGGCGAGGTCGGCCTCGGGGAACAGGCTCGTGTACGTGTCGGCCGTGATGGTGATCGGCGAGTGGCCGAGCATCTCCTGGATGTCCTTCTGGTCGGCCCTGCCGCTTGTGGCGCGGCGCGGCTCCCGTCACGGACGCCATGAGGCAAGGATGACGAGTCATGACGATCGTGTTCCGGGTCCCGGCCGGCGGTGCGGAGCGGGTGGGGTTCGCCTACTCGCCGACGATGGAAGCCGTGCTGAGTCTCCATGTGCTGGTGGAGCCCAAGCACCACCCCGTCCAGCACGGCTGGGTGCGTGCGATGCGCAAGCTGTCCCCGGCGCTGAAGCGGGAGATCGAGGCGTTCTCCTATGCGGTGCGCTCGTACTTCCCCGAGTTCCTCTTTCCGCGGCCGACCGGCCAACTGGCGGACTTCGAAGACGAACTGGCCGGCTTGCGCGGGGCGGATCCGGAACTGGTCCGCCTGGAGTTCGCCGTCCCCCTGCTCACGCCCTGGCCGGGCGGCGGCAAGGGCAGGGATCCGCGCGTGCTGGACGAACCGGAGGTACGCGGCCTGGTGCGGGAGCGAGTCGCACGGGAAAGCGACGAAGCGATGGCCGCGATGCTCCTCGACGATCCCCGCGCCCTGCTCGAACGGTTCCTGAGCATGCTGGAGCGCTACTGGCGGGAGGCGTTCGAGGAGGAATGGGCACGGCTCGAACCCGAACTCGCCGCCGGTGTCAGCGAGGCCGGACACCAGATCGAGCAGCGCGGCCTGTACGGGATGCTCCGCGGCCTGTGGCCGGAGGTGCGCAGCGATCCGCGGGCCGAACGCTTCTGGCTGGAGCGGCCGCACGACCACGAGGTCGCCATCGGCCCGGACGACACACTCGTCCTCGCCCCCAGCGCCTACGTGTGGCCGCACGTACGCGTCAACTGCGACGGTCCGTGGCCCCTCGGGCTCGTCTTCCCCGTCTCCTCGATCGTCCGGGAAGCCCGCCCGCGGATTCCGCCGGCCAGGCTCGTCGGCACACTCCGCGCGCTCGCCGACGACACCCGGCTGCGCGCCCTGCGACTGCTCGCCGAACGCCCACGCAGCACACAGGAGTTGGCCCCGCTCGTCGGCGTCAGCGAGGCCGCTCTGTCCAAGCACCTGCGGGTGCTGGCGGACGCGGGCCTGCTGGAGCGCCGCCGCGAGGGCTATTACGTCCTGTACCGGCTTGCGCCCGGACAGGTGGCGGGCCTGACCCCCAGCCTGGAAAGCTTCCTGCACGGCGACGGCGAGGTGACTGAGCCCCACTGATTAGCCATCCGCCTAATAAGTGGATCGGGCCCCCGACGGAACCCGACAGTGGCCGCATGTCACTGCTGAAGGACCGCAACTTCCTGCTTCTCTTCGCCGGTCAGGGCATCTCACGCTTCGGCGACGGCCTGTACACCGCCGCGACCGCCTGGCTGGCCTGGTCGCTGACGAAGGACCCGACGGCCGTCGCCCTGGTCAGCGTCTCCGCGTTCGCGCCCGCGTTCGTGGCCACCTTCGTCGTCGCCTCGTACGCCGACCGCCGCGACCGCCGGAAGCTGATGATCGCCACCGACCTGGCCCGGGTCGCCGTGGTGGCCGTGGCTTCGGTCCTGCTCGCCCTCGACCTGCTGAACCTGCCCCTGCTCGTGGCGACCACGGCGCTGCTGGCGCTGATCGGCGCCCCGTTCGCCCCGGCCCGCAACGCCATCGTTCCGCAGATCGTGCCGGACGAGCGCCTCCAGCAGGCCAACGGGCTGCTGCAAGTCGCCTTCCGGGCCGCCTTCTTCGTCGGCCCGCTCATGCTGGCGCCGCTGCTGGCCTTCGGCTCGCTGCAGTCGGTGCTGGTGGTGAACGGGCTGACCTTCCTGGGCTCGGCGGTCGCCGTGGCAGCCATCCGCGTGACCCGCCCCGCCGCGACCAGCGGGCAGACCGGGCTGTGGTCCGATCTCAGCGCCGGGCTCAGGGCAGTGCGGGCGGCTCCCGATGTACTCGTGGTCATCGTGACCTTCGTGCTCGCCCTCGCCCTGACCAACGGTTTCCTGACCGTCGGGCTGGTCGTGGTCGTGGGGCAGGGCGGCCAGTACGGCCTGCTGCTCGGCGTCGCCGGGGTCGCCGAAGTGGTGGGCGCCCTGCTCCTGGCCGGCCTGCGCATCCGCAGACTCGCACTGGCCGCGGTGCTGGCGTGGGCCCTGCTCGGGATCTTCCGGGCTCCACTGGGAACGGTCACCTCCCATGCTGTGGCGGCCGTTCTCCTGACCGCCACAGGGCTGGCCTCGGCCCTCACGGACATTCCCTTGATCGCACTGGTGCAGCAGCGCATACCGAGCCATCATCTGGCGAAGGCGCTCGGCCTGTGGGAGGCCGGGGTGGCAGGAGCCCTGGCGATCTCCCCCTTCGTGGCCTCGACCACCATCACCCTCGCCGGAGTCGAGAACGCCTTCCTGCTCTCGGGAGCCGCCGTTGTCGTCCTGGCCGTGACCGCCACGCTCACCCTCACATGTGTCGGCGCACGGCAGCCCGGTCAGGAGCCCTTCGTCACAGCCGACGGCACGGCAAGCGTCGCGGCGCCGGGAGAGACAGCGGTGATCACGGCCAAACCGGAGTGACCACGCGGATCATCGCGATGCGCAGGTCAGCTGAGGACACGCTCGCCGCAGCCTGACAACGAGCACGTTGGGGCCATCAGGCAGCGCCCCCGGCGCGGGCACGCTGTCGCGGACTTGCGCCGGCATCGGCTCCACAGGCGGCCGAAGCCTCATCCGCGACGAAGACCTACCGGGACGGAGACGTGTTCACCGGCATCCTCAAAGCAGCGGCCCCCTTCCCGGTGGAGATCGACCTCGGCCAGATCTGACCCACGCACTGCTCAGCAACCGGCAGCGCGTGAGCGATGCGTGAGCGGACGTTCCGCCACAGGGCGGCATGCGCCGGATCGAGTGGCTCGCCCGCGCTCCTGACCAGGGAAAACAGCACCGCGTGGCAGCGCCGGGCACCACCTGGCAGGATTCGATCCCACTCCTAAAGCGGGTGCCGCAGGTTCGAATCCTGCCGGGGGAACAGAGAAACACCTGGTCAAAGGCCCTTCCGTCCGTCGGACGTAGGGGCCTTCGAGGCAGGAGGCCGGGGCCGACCCTGCTGTCCTGGGGCCACGTGCGCCCGTAGGGCGAGGTGAAGCTCGACCTGGGCTCGTGCCTTGAGGTCACCGGGCCAGTCCCCGGCCCAGTTCAAGCGGATTCGAGGATCGGGCGGATCTCGATGGTTTCGGGGGTGGGGAGGTTCTTGGCCAGTTCGACGGCTTCCTCTCGGTCGGCCACGTCGATGATGAACCAGCCGCCGAGGGTCTCCTCGCCGGCGTGCGCGGGCCCGTCGGTCACCGTGGGTGTCCCGTCGGCCGTTCTGCGCACCGTCGTGGGAGTGATGTGCTCGGTCTCCAGAGCTTCACCGCCGACCAGTTTCCCGGCCGCGGCGATGCTGCCGATCCAGCCTTCGTATTCCTTGCGGTACGCCGCCCGGTCGGCCTGGATCCGGCGGCGTGACTCGTCCGTCTCGAAGATCACGAGTGCGCATTTCAAGGATGCTCCTCTCCAGCCGCCGTACGGGCGACTCCTGCTGATGCTGTGTGAGATACAGCCTGGTCAGGTGGCGCTGTCCGCTGGGGCGATGGGGGCGATGCGGGCGAGTGCACCGATCTCCAGTGCCGTCCACACGGCGCCGTCGGGACCGGGTGCGATGCCGTGCGGTTCGGAGTGGGGGGTGGGCAGGTCGTGGACGGTCAGGGAGCCGTCGGGGGTGATCGTGCCGACGCGGTTGCCTCCCCATTCGGTGAACCATGCGGTGCCGTCGCTGTCGACGGTGACGGCGTGCGGTCGGGCGGTGCGGTCGGGCAGCGGGAACTCGGTGATCTGCCCGTCAGTGGTGATCCGCCCGAGCTGACCGGCGGCGATCTCGACGAACCACAGCGCGCCGTCGCGGCCTGCGGCGATCCCCACCGGCGCCGCCGCCTCCGTCGGCAGGGGATGGATGGTGACCGCACCGTCCATGCCGATCCGGCCGAGGGCGTTCGCCTGGTTGAGGGTGAACCACATCCCGTCGTCGTCACCGGCGGTGATCGCTGAGGGGAACGCGCCTGTGACGTGGAGCGGGAACTCGGTGATGCGGCCGTCGACGGTGATGCGGCCGATACGGTCGGCGGCGGTCTCGGTGAACCACAGCGCGCCGTCGGGTCCCGCCGCGATGCCGAACGGCCCGCAGCCGGGGGTGGGCAGGCCGAATTCGTCGATGACGCCGTCGGTGGTGATCCGCCCGATCCGGCCCGCCCGGTACTCGGTGAACCACAGCGCGCCGTCGGGGCCGGGTGTGATGACGGTCGGCCCGCAGGTGGGGTCGAGCCGATGGCTCGTCGGCTCCTCGCCGGGCACGAGCCGGCCGATCCGGCCGCTGTGGACGAGGGTGAACCACAGCGCCCCGTCCGGCCCCGTCGTCAGGGCGTAGGGTCCGGCCGCGCTGTCGGCCACGGCATGTTCTTCGACGGATACCTGGGTCACAGAGGCTTCCCCAAACCGTGCTCGGTGGCGATGCGGGCGATGTCGTCCGGGGTTCCGGACATGATGGTGCGGGCGTGTTCGGTGACGAGGCTGGCGGGCCAGTCCCACCAGGCGGCGCGCAGCAGTTGCTCGACGTCGGCGTCGCTGAACCGTTGCCGGATCGGTCTGGCCGGGTTGCCGCCGACGATCGTGTAGGGCGGAACGTCGGCGGTGACCACGGCGCCGGCCGCGATGATCGCGCCATCGCCGATGCGTACGCCGGGCATGACGGTCACCTGGTAACCGAACCAGACGTCATTGCCGATCACCGTGTCACCGCGGCTGGGCATGGACGTGACGATATCCAGGGTCCCCTCGGTCCAGCGGCCGCCGAACATGGTGAACGGGAACGTGGACACCCCCATCGTCGGATGCTCCGCACCCGCCATCAGGAACCTGGTTCCCGTGGCGATCGCGCAGTACCTGCCGATGACCAGACGCTCGGGGCCGTACGCGTACAGGACGTTGAGGTGCTCGAACCCGGTCGCGCCGGCCGGGTCGTCGTAGTAGGTGTACTCGCCCACGACGATCTTCGGCGAGGTGACCAGTGGTTTGAGGAACACCACCCGGTCATGCGCCGGCAGTGGATGAACGGTGGTGGGGTCAGGCGACAACGTACGGTCCTTCGGATCTGTGGCCCGTGGCCTTCGGGATGGGGTCCTCCGCGGCTTCACGCGGAGCGGTCGGCGCGGAGCGGTCGGCGCGGAGCGGTCGGCGCGGAGCGGTCGGCGCGGAGCGGTC
>CBFGZZ010000222.1:0-14897 GCA_965653385.1 uncultured Streptomyces sp.
CTCGCCACCAAACGGCGGCCAGAGGTGGTCGCCTCGACCGAGAGATCAGCCACAACGACCTCCCAACCGTGTCAGCAACAGACAGCGCGGTGGAGTTCTTGTCCGGAGCCCATCCATCCTCCGGCAGGCCCACGCAAGAACCGTGAGCCTTCGCCCCCTGACTGCCAGTGGCAACGATCGGCCCGCTGGGCGCTGCTCCTCCGCGTGCCGACGCGATCAGCGCTGAACAGCTCCGCTGCATCGCCCTCCGAGAAGTGGTGAACTGATCGCCCCCGGGATCGGGCTCCTGGATTGCTGAGGAAGGCAGACGCGGGTCCTCCTGCTGCCCTGACTGCCGGACGGCTCTGGAAAAGACTTCGCAGTCAGTTCGACTACGACGGCAACCGGCTTCGAGTTGGCACGCCGACCAGGTGAGTCACGCGCTCTACGCGATCTCGGCGTCCCTCGGCCCCACCGAGACCATGGCGGTCCAGCGGAGGGAGAATGGGAGGACATCCCGGCGCGCTGAAGGCGGTGGGAACCATGACGTTGCCCTTGGTCGTGGGTGTCGACGGCTCGGAGCCCAGCCTCCACGCCGTCGACTGGGCCGTGGACGAGGCGGTCCGCCACGGTCTCCCGCTGCGGATCGTCCACGGATCGCTCTGGGAGCGATACGAGGGGACAGCCCTGGCGGATGTCGCCGGGGCCGGGCCGGATGTGGTGACCGAGCACGACCTCGCCGAGAGTGTCGTGGCGCTAGCCGCCCAAGGTGCCCGCCGGCGCGCGCCGGGTCTGGAGATCAGCACCGGCGTGCTGCCGGAGGATCCTGTGTCGGCGCTGTTGCGCGAGGCGCGCCTCGCCAGTGCCGTCGTGACCGGGGCACGCGGCAGGGGCCCGATCAGGGAGCTCCTGCTCGGCTCGGTCAGTCTCTCCCTCGCGGCCCGGGCCCCTTGCCCGGTCGTCGTCGTACGCGGCCGGGCGGAGAACCGACAAGCCGCGGGCGGCCGCATCGTCGTGGGCGTTGGCAGTGCCACAGCCCCGGCAGCGGTCCGGTACGCCTTCCGGGAGGGCGCGGTGCGCGGGTGTGAGGTCGAGGCCGTACGGGCCTGGCGTCGCCCGGCGCACCGGACTGCGCCGCATCCGCTGCTGAGCGGGGAGCCCGCCCATGCCGAGGAGGACCATGCCGCGGCTCTGCTCGACGAGGCATTGGACGGCCTCGTCAAGGAGAACCCCGGTGTGATCGTGCATCGCACGCTGGTCGAGGGCTCCGCACGCCATGCGCTGATGGCCCGATCGGCGACGGCCGACCTCCTGGTCATCGGGGCCCATCGGCGGCACGGCCACCTCGGTCCGCAACTCGGCCTGGTGGGCCACACCGTGCTGCACCACGCCGAGTGCCCGGTGGCGATAGTCCCGCAGCAGGCGTGACATCAGCTGACTGCGGCGGTCACCAGGCGACCCTGAGCCCTTGCCGCCCGCAGTCGGCGCTGGTGGGCCGGTCAGTCGAAATAGGACTCAAGCGTGCCCCGACGCCGGATGTCGAGGGTCGCGCAGTGGAACAGCGTCTACCGGCCGCTTGCACGATCCGCAGCGATGCCGGGAACGCGAGCTGACAGCATGCGACGGCTCTCGCTGCGGGCGGGGATCACTCCTGGTCACGGTGCGGTTCTGCGGCGTTGCGAGGCGGCCCCGTCGGCGGCGGGGCAGGCTCGTGCGGGGCGTGGGAAGCGGAGCCTGGGGCAAGCGCGATTCCGAGTGACGGACACCCACGCCCATGACGACGCGGCGGCGCAGCCGCAACCGTGCCAGTCCTCGGACCGCGATCGTTGATCAACCGTCGGCAGCTGCGCCCGCCGCTCTCGGCGAGATCGACTCGCGCCTGCTGGCGCCGCTGTGGTCGGCGCGGCAGGCCGGGGAGAGCAAGCGCTGTGCGATGAGAGCAAAGCGTGGCGTCCGGCCGGTCGTGGTGGGAGTCGTACTACGAGATCCACACCGGCATGGTGCGGACGCACCGCGCGGACTCCGACACGTTCGAGACGCTCTGAGGGGACGGGTGACCATGCTGTCGAAGTTCCCTTACCTGAGGCAGGACTTCCTCGCCTCCATCGTCGTCTTCCTGGTCGCCGTGCCGCTGTGCGTCGGCGTGGCGGTCGCCTCCGGTGTCCCGGCCGAACTCGGCCTGATCACCGGCATCGTGGGCGGCCTCGTCACCGGGCTCATGCGCGGCAGCAGCCTTCAGGTGTCGGGTCAGCTCGCGGGACCGCCGACGGCTTGTTGGTAGCGAAACAGGCCGGTGGGGTCGTAGCGCCGCTTCACGGCGACCAGGCGGTCGTAGTTGATTCCGTAGTAGGCGTGCTGCCAGTCGAGCAGGTCCGGGTCGGGGAAGTTGACATAGGCCGCGCGGGTGGAGAGGCGGCGGCGGAGCATGTGGTGGGCGGAGCGGGTCTGTTCCAGGAGGGCGCGGACCTCGGCCGGCGGGGCGCCGGGCTTCCAGTGGGTGCCGACGTCGATCACGAAGGTCGCACCGCGATGGGGGTAGGCCGTCTCGTCCGGGCGGGGCGTGGCGCTTTCGCCGCCCATGGCGAACAGGGTCACGTAGCCGGTGGCCCGGCCGGGCCCCGGCTGCCAGCCCCGTGTCCAGTCGGCCACAGCGGCCACGGTGTCGGGAGCGGGCCATCGGTCGGGGACGAGGGACTTGGAGGCGTAGGCGTCCTTCGCTCCGGGGGTTTCCATGAGGTAGTCCTGCGCGGACCAGAATCCGCGTTCCTCGATGAAGGTCCGGGTCGGTCGCAGTTGGAGGAGGGGTGTGAACAGGCGGCGCAGGGTGTCCTCGTCGCCGAGTCGCTGCCCGAGGAGCACCAGCGAGGTGCTGCCGACGCCGGCATGCTTGAAGCCGATCCGCACGTCGAAGTCGTCGCTGCGGTCCGCGTCGAGGATCTGCGGCAGTTCATCCACGCCCACCGTCAGCGGTTTGGGGTACACGGCGCGACAGGCACGTTCCGTCGGTTGCCGGAGATGATCTTTCGATCCGGCCTAGTACCTCGGCGCCGTCGCGGGTGATCGCCCAGTGACCGCCGTTCTCGTGTTTCCAGTCCTGGCGGTATGCCTCGAACCTGCTTGCCAGGACGATGAAATCCGCCGCTGGCACACGCGTCGACCTTCCACCAAGGTCCAGCTGGTGGTCCTGATCCGACCTGCCCTCGTGGTCGCGCGGCCCACCGACCACAGCCGCCACGCCCACGCGGCGGTGACCGTTCATCCACGCGGCCCACGGATCGCCGGACACCGACACGTGGTGCAACAGTCAAGTTGACCTTGGACGTCCCTGAACAGGGCGTCCTTATTGGTAGGGCGCAGGGGCGCGCGCTCGGGGGCGTTGTCTGCGCTTGCGCGCCCGTTTCAGTCATTACCCATAGTGATCACTTCCTGCTAGTTCTATACACGGAGCGTGACTGCGACAGGTGTTGTCACGCCGATCAGTCGTACGAACAGGAAGAGGTGTGCCATGTCGGTCGAGACGAGCGCCCCGCCGGCGGCAGACGCCGCACAGCAGGACGAGCAGGAGCGGCAGAGCCTGAGTACCCAGGCCGCCCGGAATCTGGCGACGACCACCAAGTCCGAGCCCCAGATGCAGGGGATCAGCTCGCGCTGGCTGACCCGGATGCTGCCCTGGGTGAACGTGCCGGGCGCGACCTACCGGGTCAACCGCCGCATGTCGTACACCCTGGGCGACGGCCGGGTGTCCTTCGTGAAGACCGGCTCGAAGCTCCAGGTCGTCCCGGCCGAGCTCGGTGAACTGCCGCCGCTGCGCGGCTTCACCGACGACGACGCGCTCGGCGCGCTGGCCGACAAGTTCGTGCAGAAGGAGTACGAGCCGGGCCAGGTCATCGTGCAAGCCGGCCGGAAGGCCGATCACGTGTACCTGGTCGCGCACGGCAAAGTCGAGAAGATCGTCGACGGCCCCTACGACAACGACGAGTCGGTCGTCGGGCTGCTGGCCGACGGGGACATCTTCGGCGGGCAGACGCTGGCCGAACCCGGCAAGAAGTGGGAGTTCACGGCGCGCACGGTAACCGCCACGACGGTCCTCGCGCTGCCGCTGACGGCATACAAGGCCATCGCCGAGCGGCACGAGGGACTGCGCGCGCATGTGCGGATGATCAGCTCCAACGGCCACCGGAAGACGAACAGGTCCGGCGAGGCCGAGATCGCGCTGAGCTCGGGCCACACCGGCGAGGCCGCTCTGACGCAGACGTTCGCCGACTACGAACTCGCCCCGCGCGAGTACGAGTTGAGCGTGGCCCAGACGGTGCTGCGGGTGCACAGCCGGGTCGCCGACCTCTACAACGAGCCCATGAACCAGACACAGCAGCAGCTGCGGCTGACCATCGAGGCGCTGCGCGAGCGGCAGGAGCACGAGCTGGTCAACAACAAGGAGTTCGGCATGCTGCACAACGCCGACTTCGACCAGCGGATCTCCACGTTCTCGGGCCCGCCGACTCCGGACGACCTGGACGAGCTGCTGAGCATGCGACGCAAGACCCGCTGTCTGCTCGCCCACCCCAAGGCGATCGCCGCGTTCGGCCGCGAGTGCAACAAGCGTGGCATCTACTTCGGCGGCGTCGAACTGCACGGAAACCACCTGCCCGCCTGGCGCGGAGTGCCCCTGCTGCCGTGCGGCAAGATCCCGATCAGCAAGCAGGGCACCTCGTCGATCATCGCCATGCGCACCGGCGAGGACGACCAGGGCGTGATCGGCCTGTACCAGACCGGCATCCCCGACGAGGTCGAGCCCGGCCTCAACGTGCGCTTCATGGGCATCGACGAGAAGGCGATCATCTCCTACCTGGTCAGCAACTACTACTCGGCGGCAGTACTGGTGCCCGACGCCCTCGGGATCCTGGAGAACGTGCAGGTCACCCGCACGAACGGGAGCTGACGACGGTGTCGCTGATCTCCCGGATCACCGCGCCCGCCGCGGGTCACGACGTGGCGGGGCTGGTGCGGGCGCTCCTCTCGACGGGCGCGTCGGCCTCGCCGCGGCCGTCGGCCCCCGCGCAGGCGTCGCGCGGCCCGCGACTGCCCTCGGCCCCCACCGGGCTGGGTACGACGGCGGCACGGATCTCCTCCGGTACGGGCGCCGCCCGCCCCCGCACCGTCCCGAGCGGCGCCGCAGGCGTCACAGCGCCCACCCTCCCCCTGCCGACCCTGCCGGCCGCCCGGCAGGCGGTGCCGACCCTGCCGGCCGGCCCTACCGGACTCGGCACGTCTGCTGCCCGGCCGGCACCGGCTCCCCAGGCCCGCAGGGAACCGGCACCGGTGGATCCCGCACCCCGGCTCCACTGCCCGCCCGCCGTCCGCGACGACCGGGCTCTCGGCGAGACCGTCACCGAGCGACTGGTCGAGTGGGCCGAGGAGATCGGGATCTACCCCGGTCAGCTCGACAAGATCCGCAAGGCCGACTTCGGACGGCTGATCATGCTCGCCCACCCCGAGTCGGACGACCCCGATCGGCTGCTGGCCGCGGCCAAGTGCGCGCTGTCGGAATGGGCGGTGGACGACCACTACGTGGACGGCGAGGTGGAGGAGGCGCAGCACGACCTGCTCGGCCAACGGCTCGCCATCGCCCACTCGGTGATCGACCAGGCGAACCTCCCGCTGGCGTACGCCGGACAGTTGGAGGAGGTCGTCCAGGCGGACCCGGTATGCCGTGCCCTGCGGGACAGCCTGCGCAACCTCCACTCGTACGCGACGACTTCACAGGTGCGCCGCCTGCGCCACGAGCTGGGCATCATGTTCGTCGCCTACAACCAGGAGGCCGTCTGGCACACCAAGGAACAGACCCCGCCCGTCTGGGAGTTCCTGATGCACCGGCACGAGAACAGCTTCATCCCGTGCATGGTGCTCATCGACGCGGTCGCCGGCTACGAGTTGCCGTACGGCGAGTTCGCCGATCCGCGGGTACGGCGCGCGTTCACCCTGGCGGGCACCGCCAGCGTGATCGTCAACGACCTCTACTCCATGGGCAAGGAGGACCCGACGGACTTCAGCCTGCCCCGGCTGATCGCCGCCGAAGACGACTGCTCCCTGCAGGAGGCGGTCGACCGTACCGTCGCCGTCCACAACGAACTCATGCACACCTTCGAGGCGGAGGCGGCCGCCCTCTCCCTCACCGGCTCGCCCGAGCTGCGCCGATTCCTGGCCGGCACCTGGGCCTGGCTCGGCGGCAACCGCGAATGGCACGCCGCCAGCGCCCGCTACCACAGCGACACGAACGCGGCCTGAGCCCCGCTCCGCCGCCAACTCCACCCCCCACCCTGATAAGGACTCTCCGCTCCATGTCCAAGATCTCCACCCAGATGGAAAGCATCGCCATGCGCGACGTCCTGCGCACCGAGTACCAGAAGTCCGTCGCCGACTACTGGAACGCCGAGAAGGACCCCGTCAACATCAAGCTCGGTGAGGTCGACGGCCTCTACCACCACCACTACGGCCTCGGCGAGTGGGACCCGTCCGTCCTGGCCGGCCCGCAGGACACCCGTGACCAGCGCATCATCGAGGAACTGCACCGCCTGGAGACCGCCCAGGCCGACGTCCTGCTCGACCACCTCGGCGACATCACCCCAGACGACCGCCTCCTGGACGCCGGTTCCGGCCGCGGCGGCACCAGCATCATGGCCAACGCCCGCTTCGGCTGCCACGTCGACGGCGTCAGCATCTCCGAGCAACAGGTCGCCTTCGCAGGCGAGCAGGCACGCAAGCGGGGCGTGGCCGACAAGGTCCAGTTCCACTTCCGCAACATGCTCGACACCCGTCTCGACACCGGATCGCGCCGCGCCATCTGGACCAACGAGACCACCATGTACGTCGACCTGCTCGACCTGTTCGCTGAGTTCTCCCGCCTGCTGGAGTACGGCGGCCGCTACGTCTGCATCACCGGCTGCTCCAACGACGTCACCGGCATGCGCTCCAAGGCCGTCAGCAAGATCGACGAGCACTACACCTGCAACATCCACCCCCGCAGCGAGTACTTCAAGGCACTCGCAGCCAACAACCTCGTTCCCATCCAGGTCATCGACCTGACCCCGGACACCATCCCGTACTGGGAACTGCGCGCCAAGTCCTCCGTGGCCACCGGCATCGAGGACCCTTTCCTCACCGCGTACAAGGAAGGCAGCTTCCACTACCTCCTCATCGTGGCCGACCGCATCTGAGGCCGCGGCATCCCGACGGAGCACCGGCGCGGCGCGCGAAGGCCAGGCCTCGGCGCGCGCCGGAGTCCGAGTGATCCTCGCACCGGGCGTGCCTGAGTGGACCCACGATGTAGCGGCGAGCGGTGTCCGACAGGCCGGCGTAGCCCTCCTCGCCGTAGAACAGCGGCTCGCCGCCCAACCACAGGTACTGGTGGGTGTGCAACCGGAGCCGTTGTCGCCGAAGATCGGCTTCGGCATGAACGTCGCGGTCTTGCCGTTGCGCCAGGCGACATTCTGGCCCATCGGCGGGTGCAGAGCGGGAGCGACGCAGCCGGCAGACGGACCCACCCCACCGGGGAGTGGCCAAGCACTCATGTCCGGAGGGATTCTGGTGGTGGTCGCCCACAGGCCCGGGCGCAGTGGTCTCGGACCTGCGTCAGCATTCGGTGAATGGTGCTGGCTTGTCTATACCCGCCATGGTGACGTGATCGAAGTGCTGGACGTCGGCTGCGCCAGGTGACTGGGCGCGGCGATCGTCGCCGGGAATCACCTGTCCTTCGCGGACCCCCTCCTCATGCCCACGGTCCTGAAACGGCGCATCACGTTCCTGGCCTAGGCGGAGTACTTCACGGCGCCGGGCATCAGGGGCCGACTGACCGCGCTCGTGCTGCGCGGTGCCGGGCAGATCTCGGTGGACAGGTCGGGCAGGACCGCGGCGCAGGCGGCGATCCGGGTCTTGGGGTACTGGCGAAGGGACAACTGCTCGCGATCTATCTGGAGGGCACGCGTTCCCCCGACGGTCACCTGTACAGGGGCAGGGCCGGGGTGGCGGTGATGGCACTGGCCGCGCAGGTTCCGGTCGTTCCGTGCGCGATGCTGGGCACCTTCGAGCTCTGGCCTTCGGGGCGTGTCCTGCCGAGACTCCCGCCAGTCACGATCCGTTTCGGGGAACCACTGGACTTCTCGCGCTTTGCGGGAATGGCGCAGCACAAGACGGTGCTGCGGGCCGTCACCGACGAGATCACGTACGCAATCTTGCGGCTGTCGGGCCAGGAGTACGTCGATCGGTAGGCGGCCGACGTCAAGGCCGGACAGGCAACGGGGCGGCAGGGCTGAGACCCGCCACCCCTTGGCGCGATCCGGCCCGGGCGGCGTCCGGTACTCGTGTCCGGGGGATTCTGGTCGTAGTCGCCCACCCGGCGGACAGGCCATGCTCATCACCGCTGTGGCCAAGGACCCGCGGAAGGCACCGGCCGGCGCCACCAGGAGGCTTCGGCTTCCGTCGACCTACGGTCAGCTACGCTCCGTGCTCACCCGCTGATCTGGGACGCGACCCGCCCCTCCCCTTGCCGTCGCCTTCAGGAGCGCCGCTCCGGCGCGTCGCGCACCACTCGCCCGAACCGCCTGTCAGGCCAGTTCAGCATGGCGGAAGAGTGCGGCGTAGCCGACGGGAGCCGGCACAACCCGGGGTCGGACACTGCGGGCGGGCCGCGCCGCCCCTCCCCTATCGTGGAGACATGGGCGAAGTCCTCGTCGTGTACGAACTCGACAAGGCGGTGGCAACACGCAGCTCCCCGCGCGTGGCGCGTGGCGCGGAACGGCCCGTCCACCGGGTGCACGCGGCACCCACCGCCGCCTCAGGGACACCCGATGCGACCGGGCCACGAACCCTCTGTGGCAAGGACACCTTCGCCATGGAGACATCCCACTGGAAACCCTCCGAGCACCCTGAGGCTTCGTGGTACCCCGCAGAGTACGCATCCTCGGTATGCCCTGACTGTAATGCCGTAATGGAGACCTGACCGGCGCGCCGACCGCTCTCACCTGCCGCATCGCCGGTGGGGATTTCCGCCGCGATCGCCACGTACATACGCTCGTGCAACTCGATCCTGGCCACGTCGACACGCCAAGGAGGATAGTAGGTAGGATTGGTGGCATGAGTGAGCCTACCGGCAAGTACTCGATCACCATGCCGCGCGACATCGCCGAAGCAGCCAAGGCCCGCAGCGGCCCCTCCGGCCTCTCCGCCTACGTGGCCGCAGCCGTCGCCCGCCAGATCGAGCGCGACAACCTCAACGAGCTCATCTCCGTCGCCGAGGCCGAGCACGGGCCCGTCACCGACGAGGAGATCCAGGCGCTGCGCGACCAGCTCCACCAGGCCCGTAGGGAGCAGACGCAGGGCGGAGCGGACGCGGCGTGACCCGCTCCCCCGCCCTCCCCGGCGGCACCCTCGTCCTGGACAGCGAAGGGCTGGCCAAGGCAGTCCTGCGCGACCGCACAGTGACCGGGTGGCTCGCCCTGGCCCGCGCCGACGACCTCCGGGTGATCACCTCCGCGGCCACCCTCGTGGAAGTCGTCCATCCACGGATCAACCGCCCGGCCCTGGATTGGACGCTCTCCCGCCTCATCGTCGAACCGGTCACCGAGCCCATCGCCCGACACGCCGCCGCCCTCCTCGCCGACGCCGGCCTGCATGGCCACGAATACGCCATCGACGCCATGCTCGGCGCTACCGCCCTCGCCGCGCCCGGCCCCGTCACGATCCTCACCTCCGATCCCGAGGACCTCACCGCGCTGTGCGGCGGACGGGCCACCGTGATCAAGGTCTGACCCAACCCCCTCCTCGATCGCGACGGGCTCCGCAGCGGTCCCCTTTCACCCCGGACGCCACTGATCCCTCAGGGGCAACGCGGGCACCAACTGGCGCAGCTGCCCGGCGGTTAACCAGTCCACCAGGCGGGGCCTGTCCAAGACCCTGCGCCCGGCGATGATTGGCGCTTGTCTCCACGGCCCGCGGCGCGCCCGAGGCGACCGTCGGCGAGCCGGACCGAGCACCTTCCCACCGGGAGGCGGCTCTCCCGGGCAGCGTGGCAGGTGCTCACGTCCACCGCGCCCTGTCAGCGGCACTGCGCGCCCCTGACTTGCCGACCGCTTGCGGGAATCGGGCGCTCAAACCACCAGACCGGAACGCATGCGGGTTGATCTCCGCGCGGCTGCGCGCCATGGAGAAGGCCCGTTCACGCGTGAGCCGCACCGCGCCGTCGAGGAACAAGGGTCCGCTCGTCAGATCACCGATCAGCCGGCCCAGCAGCGATGCCGTCAGCTCACTCACCGGGACCCACCCCGGCATGCCCGGCCTCACCGGCTCCCGAACTCGCACCTGCCGGCGCGGGAGGTCCGCGCGAGCGCCCCGAGCAGGGCCCAGAACGGCGGCCGGGACGAGGACGGCCCAGAGGGCGCGTTCGGCATACAGCTGGTTCTCACCATCGTTGCGAGACATCAAGAGATGAGCCGCACAACGACCGTCAGCCGGATGGCGATACCGAGGTCACTGCGCCGAGGCGGCAGGAGTGGGCGGCTACCTGGTCTTGAACCGGTCCGGACGTACGAAGTCCAGGCCTTCGAACGTCTGCTTGCCGAGCGCCTCGTGTGCGGCGATGTGGCCGTAGCCGGTCGCCATTTTGAAGCCCTTGCCGGAGAATCCGGTGGCGCAGTAGATGCTGCTGTTCTGATCCAGCCAGCCGATGAGGGGATGCCGGTCCTGGGTGAAGAGGTCGGGGAAGGCGTCGGAGCGCGCGATGGTGGGGATCAGGCCGGGGAAGAACTCGGTGACGATCTCGGTGACCTTCTCGATCTCTTCCTGGGTGAGTTCCCTGGGCACGGCGTCCGGGTTGGGGGTTGCCCGTGCGCGCCCGGCCAGCGGTCCGTCGATTGATGCCTTGACCGTCACGCCGTCGACGGCGGGTGCGCCGTACATGGAGCGGTCCTCGTACCACCGGCTGAAGGCGGGGAAGTTCTCCGGCGAGAACTGGGTGCCGTCTTCGGCGATGAACCAGGTCAGGACGATCCGATGGGTTTCGGTGACGGCCTTGAGGTGGTCGGGCATGAGTCTGCGGGACCAGCCGCCCGAGGCGACGATGACCTTCTCGAACGTCCAGGTCCTGTCGCCCGAGGTGACGACGACGCCGTGGTCGGTTTCGGTGATGCTGTCGACGGGTGTGTTCTGCAGGACGGTGGCACCGTTGGCCCGGGCCGCCGCGACGGCGGCGCTGACGGCGCGGTCGGTGCGCAGAACGCCGCCGCGGGGGTCGTAGACGGCGCAGTCGTCGGGGCGGAGGTTGTGCTGGGGGTAGCGATCCGCTATCTCCTCCCGGCTGAGGACGCGGTGCTCGGCTCCGTTGTCGCGCGCTGTCTCGATGAGGCTGTTGATGAAGTTGCTGTTTGCCGTCCCGATGGTGAGGCCCCCGGTGGTGGTGAGGATGTCCTGTCCGGTTTCCGCTTCGAGCTCGGCCCACAGGCCGCGGGAGCGTTCGATGATGGGGTAGTACTCGGGCCTGCCGAGGTAGATCATGCGGAACAGGCGGGTGTCCCCGCCCACGGCACTGCGGCCGTGGGCGGGGGTGGCGGCCTCGAAGCCCACTACCGAGTCGGTCAGCCGGGAGGCCTGCCACAGGGCCATGCTTCCGATGCTGCCCAGGCCGATGACGGCGAGTTGTGCGTCCATGGGAGCGGTTCCTTCTCGTCTACTCGTGAAGTCCGGCGAGCCTGCTGCCGAACTTGGCCAGGAGTGAGGTCTTGCTGGAGTTCCTGCGCTCTTCCCACTGGTCGGCGATGCCGAAGAGCCGGTACATGGCGTGAACGCCCAGCCAGCGAACGGGTTCCGGTTCCCACTTGCGTGCCCGGTAGCCGACCCAGGGGAGAGTGGTCCGTTCGGTTTCCCTCTCGAAGGCGAGCTCCGCGAGAGTTCTGCCGCCGACGTAGGCCGACGTGACGCCGTGTCCCGCGTAGCCGGTGGACGATCCGATCCCGGATGCCGGGTCCCAGAGCACGCCGCCGTTCCAGTCACGCGTGACGCCCAGGACTCCCGACCATGCGTGGTCCACCTCGAAGGGGATGTCCGGGAAGAAGGTACTGAGCTTGTGCGAGATCAGGTCGATGGTGGACTGGGCGGTCGCACCGGCTCCTCCCGTACCGGACCCGAAGCGGTAGGGGACACCGCGGCCCCCCATGGCGATACGGCCGTCCGATGTCCGCTGGGCGTAGATGAACGTGTGCGCGGAGTCGTTGAGGCACTGGGGCCCGTCCCAGCCGATCTGCTGCCATGCCTCCTGCGGCAGGGGCTTGGTCACGATCATCGAGGAATTGACCGGGATCAGGGTCCGGCTGCCCAGCAGCTGTCCAGAATAGCCCTCGGTGCAGATGAACGTCTTCGCCGCGGTGACACGACCGTCGGCCAGGGTGAGGGTCTTGCCCCCGACACTGTCCACTCGGCTGCCCTCGTAGATCGTCACCCCCATGGAGGTCAGGGTGTCGGCGAGGCCGTAGACGAGTTTCGCGGGGTGGATCCGCGCGCAGTGCTTGTAGAAGAGCCCGCCGTGGACGGTGGAGATGTTGACCTGGGACTGGAACTCGTCCCGGTCGAGCAGGTGGACCTCGTCGTCGGTCAGTCCGTACTTCAGGTCGGTATCACGCCTGGTGACAAGCCGGCCCAGCCCCGCCCGAGTGTGGGCGGCGACGAGCGCGCCGCCCTTGTGCTGATCGGCATCGATGCCCTCGGCCTCAAGGATGTCCAGGACCGCGTCGACGCCGGCGACGAACTCCTGCTGCAGCGCCCGGCTCGCTGCCATTCCTCCGCCGGCGCGGGCGAAGGCGGCACGGTTGCCCGGAGGCATCGCCGAGAGCCAGCCACCGTTGCGTCCCGATGCGCCGTAACCGACCTGTTCGGCCTCGAAGACGGCGACCGAGAGCGACGGTTCGAGCTTCTTGGCGAAGTACGCCGCCCACAGGCCGGTATAGCCGCCGCCGACAATGGCCACGTCGATGGAGTCCTGGCCGGTGAAGCGGGGGAACGAGGGCCTCTTGTCGGCCAGTTGGGCCACCCAGAAGCCGAGCTCTCCGTTTCGGGGTGGTGCCGCGAGGGCGTTCATGGTGCGTCCTTTGTCTCTGGGAACCGCGTGGGCCGCTGCTGGAAGGCGGTGTGGCCGGTGTCGACGGGGTGCGTTGCCCCGGGGATGTACGAGGATTCCGGCGACGCGAGGAAGAGGACGGCGTCGGCGATCTCCTCGGGAGGGGCGAGGCGCCGGAGCGGGATCTGCCCCTCGCGTCGGCCAGCAGGATTGCACCGGGGTGTCGATCGTGCTGGCCGAGGGCGTCGAGTTGCACGTCGAAGCCGGGCCACCGCCGCACTGCTCATGAGCGGCTCGCGCTACACAGCGGTGCAGACGACCTGGATCTCGACAGGGGTGTTGAGCGGCAGCCCGGCGACACCGATCGCGGTGCGGGCGTGGCGTCCGTTCTCACCCAGTACCTCGATGAACAGTTCGCTGGCTGCGTTGGCGACGTTCGACTGCTGACCGAAGTCCGGCGTGCCGGCGACGAAGACCAGCATCTGCACGATCCGGACCCGGTCCAGGTCACCCACCGCCTGCGCAGCGGCAGCGAGCGCGTTGAGGGCGGCATGGCGTGCGAGCTCTTGCGCGGTCTCCAGCTCCACGTCCCGGCCAACTACGCCCTGACCCAGTAGCTCGCCGTCCTTGAAGGGGAGTTGGCCGGAGAGGTGGATGGTGGAGCCCACCGTCCGGTGGGGCACGAGGTACGTGGTGCCGGCGAGGACGGGTAGCTTCAGTCCCAGGGCCTGGAGCCTTTCTGAAGCCGACTCACCCTTGACGGTTTGAGGCAGGGGCTGAGTCATGCCGCCACCCTCCTGCTGTGCATCATTTTCCTCAGTTCTCCGCTCAGGCTCAACGTCAGGGGCGCGGCAGGCCGAAGAGGACGGGAAGGTCGGCGATGTCGGTGATCCGCTCGTAGCCGAGCCAGTGCTCGTCGTGCTCCCAGCCGCGGTCCATGTACACCTTGTTCTTGATGCCCATGATCGCCGCGGAGCGATGGTCGTACATCGGGCTCGCGGAGACGTGCACGAGCTCGTCGGGTGCGACACCGAGCTTGTCGAACATGTACTCGAAGGCGCGGAGTCGCGGCTTGTAGACGCCCATCTCCTCGGCGCTGATGACGACCTCGAAGGGGGCCTTGAGGTTCTCCGCGAGGCGCACGGCGTGCGCGGTGTCGCTGTTCGTGATGATGACCAGCGGGACCGCCTCGGCCAGGCGGTTCAGCGCCTCGGTGACACCGGGGTACGGGCCCCAGGTGGGGATGCGCTCGTACACCGCCCGCGCCTCGTCCTCGCGGTACTCCAGACCGACACTGCGCGAGGCGCGTTCCATGGAACGCGCGACGACCTGGTGGAACGGCTGGTACGCGCCCGTGCACTCGTCGATCCGGTACGCCTTGCAGATCCGCAGGTACTCATCGGCGACCTCGGCCGGCAGCCGGTCGCCCAGAACCTCACGCATCGTGTCGTTGATGCTGAACTTGATCAGCGTTCCGTTCATGTCGAACGTCACGAACTTGGGCTTGACATCGAATCCCACAGGGTCCTCCTCGTGCGTTAGTGGAGCAGTTTGGCCACAGGTCGATTGTCGACCATTCACTTGGTCGATTGTCGACCAAGTAGGCCTCGACTGTCAACCACATCGGAGGAGTGCCTCAGGCAGACCCGGCGCTGATCCGCTTCCAGAATGGATGAGGTGATCCGCCGGGTCGGGCGCAATCGGCTCTCGGTCGAGGTCGCCTCCGAGTTCGTGCAGGCCGGCAGAGCCCCGGGCTCATCGAGCAGGCCGCGAGCAACGGCAATGTCACCGGTCAGCCAGGCGCTCAGCTTCTGGCGTG